>CAZGNF010000089.1:0-9119 GCA_964527045.1 uncultured Coriobacteriaceae bacterium
GTCGCGCTTCGGCCGCGATGGCGCGCGCGATCGGGTGCTCCGAGTATTGCTCGACGGAAGCTGCCAGATTGCGGAGGTCGTCGGCGGTTGTCTCGCCAAGCGGTAGCACCTCGGCCACGCCGAAGCGGCCCTCGGTGAGCGTGCCGGTCTTGTCGAAGATGACGGCGTCGATCAGGCGAGCCCGCTCGAACGCGGCCCGATCGCGCACGAGGAGGCCGCCGCGCGCGCCAAGCGCGGTCGAAACCGCCACGACCAGCGGGATCGCCAGCCCAAGCGCGTGCGGGCATGCGATCACCATCACGGTGACGGCACGCTCCATCGCGTACGAGAACGGCCGACCGAGGGCCATCCACGCCGCGAAGGTGACGGTGCCCCCGCCAAGCGCCACGAACGTGAGCCACATCGCAGCGCGATCGGCGAGGTCCTGCGTCTTGGACTTGGAAGCCTGTGCTTCTCGGACGAGATCGACCACTTGTGCGAGGAACGACTCGGCGCCCGTACGCCGGACGGTGACCACCAGCATGCCCTCGCCGTTCACGGCACCGCCGATGACCTCGTCGCCCGCGCCCTTGGGCACCGGTACCGACTCGCCGGTGAGCATGGACTCGTCCACCGAGGAGGCACCCTCCAGCACGTCGCCATCGGCCGGGATCTTCTCGCCAGGCCGCACGACAACGATGTCGCCAGCCGCGAGCAGGTCAAGCGCCACGTCCCGCGTGCTGCCGTCTGCATCGCGAAGGTGCGCCTCGGACGGCATGAGTCTGGCAAGCGACTCGAGCGCCTTAGACGCCTCGCCCACCGAGCGCATCTCGATCCAGTGCCCCAACAACATGATGTCAACGAGCGTGGCGAGTTCCCAGAAGAACGGCATGCCCTTCACGCCCAGCACCGTCGCCGAGCTGTACAGGTACGCGACGCTGATCGCGACCGCGACGAGCGTCATCATCCCCGGCGTGCGTTCCCGCAGCTCTCGCACCATGCCGAGAAGGAACGGCTTGCCGCCGAAGACGTACAGGAACGTCGCCAGTGCGAGCAGGACCCAGGAAGACCCGGGTACCGAGACAAGCTGACCGCCGGGAACGAGCGGTAGGTTCGGCGAGATGAGGATGACGGGAAGCGTCACCGCAAGGCTGATCCAGAAGCGGCGTCGGAAATCTGCTACCGAGTGCCCGGCGTGGCGCCCGCCTTGGTGCTGGTGCGCCGAATGGTCTTCCATAGACTACCCGCCGAGCGCGGTCATGATCTCGTCGTACTGCTCCTTGTTGATCTCGCCGTTGGCGAGCCGGCGCTTCGCGATCGCGACTGCTTCGTCGTGGCCGACGGACGGACCCGAACTGAATCCCGGCCCCATCGGCCCTGCGCCCTGACTGTGCGAGCTGCGGACCGCCCACACGATGAGCACCACGATGCCCGCTACGACCAGCGCTCCGAAGGCGAGGAAGAGAATCTCACTGAGGCCGAATCCGCTCGACATACCGCCGCTGTAGCCCCATCCCTGGTTCATCATGTCAGCCCAGCTCCTTCAAGTAGGCGATTACTGCGTTCAGGTCGTCGTCCGTCATGTCCCATCTCGGCATGAATGCGTCGAGCGATTCGCCGTTGGGCTCCACCCCGTCGCGAATGGCGCGCGCGATGTCGGCATCAGTCCAGGCGGGTGCGGGCGGGTCGTCCTCGGCGTGGGGAGATGTAAGCGCCGAGTAGCGGATGTCAGGCACCTCGATGTTGGACATCATGCCGAAGGAGCCGCCCCTGCCGTCGGCACCATGACAACCCGCGCACGCGCGGCCCCCCATCATGCCGCCGGGACCACCGGCGCGCGGAATCGGGCCGACAGCACCGGCGCCGGTGAAGTAGATCTGCTCGCCGAGCGAGGTGAAGGCGCCGCTCGGCGCGCTCGGGGCGCTCGGGGCGCTCGGAAGGCTCGGAACGCCGGGGCTACCAAGCAGCGACACCGCGACCATGCCAGCCAGGCCGAGCGCGATAAGCGTAACGCCAAGAACGAGTATCGTCCGATGCTTCATACATGGAGCCTACCCCGCGTGCGGGAGCGCGAAACCACGTGACTGTGCCGGGGCCGGCGGCGGGTGTCGCCTACTGCAGCGCCTGCTGAATCGAGGTACGCACCGGTAAGGCGACGGCCTTCGTGCTGCGAGAATGCGCATGCCCGTCATGTATCATTCGTGACAAAGAGGGTCCAATCGTGAGGGGAAGCCATGAAGCGCGCTGCTCGAGTACTCGTGATCGTCGCACTGCTCTGCTCGGCGGTGGCGCTGACGGGGTGCATCAACTTCTCGTACAAGATCAACGTCGAGAATAACGGCTCGGGGACGCTCCGATTCGCGTACACGATCGACAAGAGTGTGGCGGATTCCCTCGGCGAGAGCGGCGGCACGACGCCCGAAGACATGCTGGACGACACCGCGCGCAAAGAAGCTGAGCGCCTCGGTCTGACGCCGAGCCTCGTCGACACCGAGTCCGAGATCGGCGTGGCGCTTGAGGGTGAGTTCGACAAGCCGGATGAGTTCGCCGAGACGGTTGCATCGGTCGATGAGTTCTTCGCAGCCACGTCCGATACTGACGAGAGCGGCAGCGAGCTCTCGAATGGGTGGGCGTCAGATGGCGACCTCGTCGTGAAGCGCGGCCTCTTCAGCACCGAATACACGCTAACGCTCTCATCCTCCATGGACCTGGGCGCGTCGGCAGAAGGAGAAGACGCGGCGGCAACCGCTGCGCTCCTCGGTGACTCTCTGACCTACTCTGTCGAAGCCGTCATGCCAGGGAAGATCGTCGAGTCGAACGGTGAGTTCGAAGAGGGCGGCGACACCGTCACGTGGGAGGCGCCGCTCATCTCGGCAGAACCTGAGCCGCTAACGGTGGTTTCTCGCAAGAGCGGCATTCTCGGCGTGCTGCTGCTCGTCGGACTCGTCGGACTCGTGCTGGTGGCGGGCGCGATCATCCTGGTAGTCGTGCTGCGCAAGAAGTCGTCGACCGCGCCAGCTGCATCAGCGCCCGACTACAAGTTCTGCGAGAAGTGCGGGGCGCAGATGAAGCGCGAGGATCGCTTCTGCCCGGCGTGCGGGTATTCGGGCGCCGACACACAACCGTAGTAGCGCCTCAGCAGGTGGGGTTCATGCGCCGGGTCATCGTTTCGGGTGGCCCGGCGCTTTGTGTCACGGCATCGTGCTACCCTGGCTCGAAGCACGTATCGACACTGGGGGGATTCATGTCACGTTCGACCGGAGTGTTCTTGGTCGCGCTCGTGTTGTGTTCGGTCGTCCTGGGCGGCTGCGCGAAGTCAACAGCACAAGAACCCGCGGCCGCCGAGACAGGCACGTTTGCCACCGCAGTGGCCGAGGCCGACGCCGCGATGGCGGCGGGAGATGCGCAGGCCGCGTTTGACCTCTACATCAAGGCGCTGAAGATGCCTGATGCGTCGGATGCTGACGGCGCGATCGCCGAGCGCCAGGAGATCGCGAAGCATACGTACATCGCGCGCTCGATACTTGCGAAGGCTGGCGGCGGGTTCGAGGCGACGCCGTACATCACGGTCGTGACCGACCACTCTGTGGCGGAGACCGAGACGGTCGAGGCGAAGAAGCAGATCGTCGAGTTCCTGCGGCTCCAGAGCCGCCAGATGCGCACGGACATCCCCGGTCTGCGGAAGACTATCGAGGACGAGGAGTCCTACAGTGTCCCGCGTTCGGCATACATGGTGAACGAGATGGGTGAGCTGTGGACCAAGGAGTTCACACTGTTGACCGGCGACTTCGGCGCCCAAACGAACGACGCCCTCAAGGCACTGCTCGCCGCGGCTGCCGAGGAGAATCGCGTGATGGATGAGAAGTGGGTCGAGGACGCGGTGAAGCACCTGGACGCCACACTCAAGCAGCTTGACGCACTCGACAAGAAGCTGGATGCGATCAAGATCTGACGGCGGGCGAGTCAGACTCGCCGCACGCGCACCCCAAGTTCGGCTATCGTGGCGTGCATGCTGCCGGCACCGACAACGTCTCGGCAGTTGAGCGCTATCCGGGCGCATGCGATCGCGTCAGACGCTGCGTCGTGGTGCTGGAGCTCGATCCCGCAGTGATCGCAGACAGTGGGCAGCTTGTGGTTGTGCAGGTGCGGGAAGGCGCGGCGCGCCATGGCGACCGAGCACGCGTAGTGCGTGTTCGGCAGCGGAATGCGGTAGTGGTCGTGCACCGCGCGCAGCACCGAGACGTCGAAGCTGGCCGAGTGTGCCAGCACGTAGCGACCGGCCAGGAATGGCTCGATGGCGCCGTAGAGCTCGGCGTAGCTCGGTGCGAGCAGCGTCTGTGACGGGGTGATGCCGTGGACGCCGATGTTACGCGGGTCGTAGCGGTTGCCCGGCGGTCGCATCAGCCACGAGGCAGTCGCAGCCAGCTCGCCGTCCTCGATGACCGCGATGCCAAGCGCGCATGCCGAGTCCCGCGAAGCCGTCGCGGTCTCGAAGTCGATGGCGACCCACGTGTCGGATGTCATCCGATCGGCCGTCCGAAGAGCTTGCGGATGCGACCAGTGAGCGTGAGTTTGGGCTCGCACGGCCGCGAGTCGGGCGAGCGGTTGCTCGCGGGCGAGACGCACATGCCCGTACCGGGCTGGCGATTCCGCTCGGGGTACTTCTCGCAGTACTTGCACCAGACCTTAGCCACCTAGGGTCCTCTCGTCCCGTTACCTACCACGTCAGTGTGCTTCAAGCGTATGTATCGCGCCACTGTGCTACGGTCTCCTTGAGGCGGTTCCGACGGCATGTGTCGGATGGACCGAGGGGGAATCGATGAAGCGTCTGATCATCGCGGGACTCATGCTCTGCATCTGCCTGTCAGTGGTTGGCTGCGGTACAGCGACACCGGACGTACTGGGCATGACTCTCGATGACGCAACCGGTGCGCTCGAGTCCGCCGGACTCACGCTCGGGCAGGTCAGCTACGACGAACGATCCACGGAGCCGACCGGCTCCGTCATCGCTCAAACGCCCGAAGCCGGCAAGCGCGGCAAGGACGGGTCGCAGGTCGACATCACCCTCGCCGGACCGCCACCGGTGGAAGTCCCCAACCTACTCGGCAAGGACGAAGCGGCTGCCGCAAGCGCCCTGGACGACGCGGGACTCATCCTCGGCGATACGGCGGAGGCATTCGACCCTGAAGCTCCTACAGGCATAGTCATCGAACAAGCGCCTGCACAGGGCACGATGCTCGACCAGGGGCTATCCGTCGCCATTGTCATCAGCAAAGGACCTGAGCCCGTTGCGATACCCACCGTCACCGGGAAGACCGAAGCCGAGGCGAAAGAGCTGCTGGAGGCAGCGGGATTCGAGGTCACTGTCGCCACAAAGGATGACAAAGCCTCAAAGGGCACCGTGATCGCTGTCAGTCCCACGACTGCAACAGCGCTGCCTGGAACAAAGGTCACCATCACGGTCTCGACCGGTGTCGAAATGGTGAAGGTGCCAAACGTGCTTGGCATGTACTCGGACGATGCGGCAGCCAAGCTCCGCAGTGTGGGATTGAAGGTCAAGGACGTGTCTATACACGGCCCACTCGATTCCGATGCGTTCAGCCAGGACATCGGCGAGGTGTACCGCCAGACCCCCAAGGCGGGCTCCACCGTTCCCAGAGGAACGACCGTCGAAATCCGTTCGTGGTGGGAGGCAAGCTAGGGCGAAGAGCGACGTCCTGCCCTAGCCGACATCAAACGAAACGCCCATGCGATCCGCGACTATCAACAACCCTCGCCAGTACTCCGGGCCCTGGTCACGCGTCTCCTGCTCGATAACCGGGCGCCCTACCTCCATCATCGCGCGCATCTGCGGTCCGATAGCGCCGAGAATCACGTCGACGTTCTTGAGATGCCGATTGTCGATCAGGTTGCCCAGCCAGTCGATCCAGTTGAGCATGTTCGCCAGCTCTTCCTCAGACCCATCGATCTCGCCGGCAGCGCTTCTCGCGGTCAACTCCTTCAGAGAACGACGCCACGAGGTCTCCCACTTATTCCGGAAGCTCTCGGATAGCGACAAGGTGATCTCAAGATCACGTGCGGTCTGTGCCTCGGCGCGTCCCATGTAGACCTGATACAGACCGAGCACGAACCCCACCGATGTGGCTACCAATGCGACGGCTTCGAGAAGTGGCTTGATGTCATTGAGAATGCCGTTCAATGCATACCCCCGTATACGCTTGCGGTCGATACGCACCGAATCATTGCACTCACACCGCCATCGGTCACGCTGTTGCAGCTTGATGGTGCAGAACCCCAGATCGGGGGTACAGGGCATGTTGGGGATGACGCCCACATCGCGTGGGCATTTCTAAGGGGGCACCATGAATCGCTACCGTTCGCGTTTCGTTTCGTCCCTCGTCGTGTTCGCGGTGATGATGTCGCTCACTGGGATCGCAAGCGGCGCCGCTGTGCCATTCTCAACAGCAAGCCTCGCGACCGGAACAAGCAACCAGAACGTCGCCAGGATCGACGGCAAGCTCATCACCTGGAGTTCCCGGAACCTGCTCATCCCCAGCACTACGAGCCAGGTCGGCGTTCGCGACCTGGACGAGGGAACCACTGCCTACATCGGTGGCACGGGCGACGACGGGAACCAGACGAACGCGGACGTCTCGTCCGAGCGCATCGTGTACCAGTCCGACGCGGCCGGTAACGAGGATGTCTGGCTGAACGATCTCATGCTGGGATCCAACTACGCCCTCGCATCGACCGCTGCCGACGAGATCGAGCCCGCTGTCGACGGGAACCTGGTCGTATGGCGCAACGACTCGACCGACACGCTCTGGTACCGCGATCTTGGCCGAGGCATCACGGCTCAGGTGCCGGATGCGAATGCAGTTCTGCACCATGACGTCGACAACGGGATGATCGCGTGGGTGGAGAGCCGAACCGTCTACACGTATCGACCGGGACTTGATACCAATGGCTTCACCAACCAGTACGTGGCCGAGGTAGGGACGACCATCGATTCCATTCAGGTGCACGGTGATCGCATCGCCGTGACCGTGAGCGACACCAACCAGGACGCCCGCGTCATCGACATCAGGATGACCGGCGCCACCGACGTCAACCCGGATTCAGTCTTCAATGAGTCTAATCCGGTGGTCTTCCATAAGGGCGTGTCATGGCAGACGGACCAGGGTGGTGACGAGCACGTCTTCTTCAAGGTGCTTGGCGACTCGGTCACCAATGTCGCGGGCACGACGGACAACGAGATGTATCCGAGCCTCTACGGGCGACGCATCGCCTATCAACGGGAAATCGCACTCATGAACTACGACGTCTGGCTTGGCACCGGGGCGCGAGACGTGGCGCGCACATACGGCGCAAACCGCTACGCGACCGCGGCAGCAGTTAGCGCTGCATACTTCTCTCGCTCGGAAATAATTGTGCTGTGCACCGGCGAGAACTTCCCCGACGCGCTTTCCGCGGCGTCCCTCGCCCGATGCCTGGACGTTCCGCTGCTGCTGTGTCGTAGATACTCCATGCCCGTCGAGACATCGGCCGAGATAGGCCGACTTGGCGTCACCGACGTGATCGTCATTGGCAGCGACGCGGCAATCGCCCAGAGCATGCTGTTCAACTACTCGGACAGCATTTCGTGGTCGCGCATCCAGGGAGCCGATCGTTACGCGACATCAGCTGCGGTGGCACGACAGGTCCAGTCGCATACCCAGGGCTCCTTCAAGCCGACGCGGGCCTTCTTCGCTCGCGGTGACAACTTCCCGGACGGGCTAGCTGTCGGCCCGGTTGCCGCAGGCGCGCTGGCGCCAGTGCTGTTGGTGCCGTCCACATCGGTTCCGACCGCAATCAGTGCGGTCGTTGATGACCTGAACATCACCTCTGGCGTCATCGTCGGAGGCACCAACGTTGTGAGCAGCGGTGTGCAGGGAACGCTCGAGTCGCTCATGGCGGCGAATGGCGCCGACCCGCACCCAATCGAGCGCTGGTACGGAGCGGATCGGTACGCGACAGCGGTTTCGGTCGTCGAGCATGGCCTTGAGAACCGCTGGATCGACCTCGACACGCTTGGGGTGGCGACCGGGCTCAACTTCCCGGACGCCCTCGGCGGAGGCGCAGCGATGGCCGTCTATGGCAGTCCGCTACTGCTGACAGCGCCAACGTACGTTCCCGCCAGCGTCAACACGTTCCTCACGGCGCACGAGTATGAGGTGGGGCGCATGGACGTGTTCGGCGGAACGACCGTGGTGAGCGACGCGGTGAAGAACACGATCGCAGGCAAGCTTAAGTAGTCACACGACGACCGCCTGCGGCCAAGGGAGACTCCCGCCGCAGGCGGTCGCTTGATGTCTAGAGGAGCGCTCGCTCGCTACAGGCGCTGCGAGCCTCGGCTGACCATTCCCCATACGAAGACAAAGACCCACAACGCCCATGGCGCCAGAATCCACTTGGCGACGGATGCATTGAGCTTGCCATTACCGTTGGCAAGTGCCTGGTTGCCCATGATCGCGGCGGCCAGCATCCCGAACAGCGCGACAAACGCCACGATGGTGTGGAGCAGGTCGGAGAGCGGCGACAGGTCGAGACCGCCAGCAGCGATCGCCATCATCGCAGTGGCCAACACGTCGAAGGCCAGGCCGATGAACAAGAAAGTCACATTGCGTCGACTCACCGCTTTGGCCCGAAATGCCGAGATGCTGGCAATCGAGTACATGACGAGCGCCACCAGAAGTGCAACGAGACCAATGATGATGTTGATGGGCATTGCTTCCATCGGCGTAGCTCCCCCTTCGTGAACCTGCTGTCCGACCCCAAATGGCGTCGCAGTACGCGCGCCTTGTGGAAGCTTAACCTCCACGGCGGCTTCTTGTCTCAGCCGGTCACCGATGGCGTGTTCGATGGCGCTCGGAGGGCACTAGCGGTCTTCGAGCACCACTTCCGCGTCGCGCTCGCTCCACTCTTCCGGCGCTTCGCCTTCGTCGTACAGCGAGAATGTGATGTCGCGGGCGTACTCAGGTTCCACCGGCGCCGGTTCCACCAGTTGTACCCGGCTGCCGGCATCGTCGGTCTGAAGCCCGCGCAGCACGTCGATCATCTCCTCGATGTCCGTGTGCGTGAGGAACAGCTCGATGCTGCCG
>CAZGNF010000089.1:9129-9336 GCA_964527045.1 uncultured Coriobacteriaceae bacterium
TCGTAGATGCGCATGTCAGTGCCTCTCAACTCTCGGCACGCGCGGTCGCGCGCAGCGTCAGACGAACCTAACGTCTTTCGTGGACGCTGTCACGACGTAGCAGCGCTCGTTGTTGGATTTCGGGTCCGCCGGCACCAGGAAGAATCCCGGTCGGCCGGGCTGATATCCGGTTGTCGTGCCGAGGAGGATCTCGCCGTCATTGAATGC
>CAZGNF010000090.1:0-9094 GCA_964527045.1 uncultured Coriobacteriaceae bacterium
TCAGACAGGCAATGAGCACCGCCTTGTCTGTGTCCGAGGCGCACAAGAACAGGTGAGCGCCAGCGGGTGGAGAACCGAGATACGACGCCGCCTTCAGGCCCAGCGGTGCGAGCATCTGATCTAGGTGCATACCCACCGTGTGCTCGAACATCTTGGCGAACTCTGGAAGGCCGCCCTCAGCTTCGAGAGCAGACACGGCGGCGCGGGTCATGGCTGGCACGAGTGCATAGGGCGACGCAATGATCACCCCGCCGTCGACCGAGAGCAGCGGGTGCGAAAGAAGCTGGTTGTCATCAGGGTCGAATGATTCCAGGTCGATAGCGTCCGGGTCACAGATGAGTCGGCCAAGTCCTTCCTCCGAGAAGCGACCACTCAACATCAAGACATCAAGGCCAGCAGCATCGAAGACGACTGCTTGTGACAGCTCGTGCAGTGTGGACTCAGCTGGGATACTCAGCTCCTCACCGGCGCCGCTGAGGAATCCGCTGCTGGGCGAAAGACCGGCATTGCCGCACATGCGATGACTCAGCGCGAGACCGGCGCGGAGTACGTCTTTCGCACGGTCGATGCCAGCAAGCGAACGGGCAGACGGATGCAGGAACAGGGTCCGCGCAATCAGCTCGAGGGCGTGTACGCCGCCGGAATCTTGTCCGGGCAACACGAGGCGACCCTGCTGCTCGAACAGGATCTCCTGGCACACGGGTCCGGGAAGAGGGTCTTCACGAGCAGCCAAGTACTCGAGCGTGGAATTGTGCAGGAACACGTGGTGCGCACTCGAGAGACCTACTCCATCCTTCCCGGCGCGGCTAGGCGCTGACCCAAGACTCGCCGCAACCGCCGCCTCGAGTCGGAGCGCCTTTTCCGCGTTCTCCGGGCAGAGCTGCAGAGCGGCGAGTTCGCGTACGAGTGCGGCGGGATCGAAACCATCGAGATCAGCGGATAAGGAGCGGAGGTCAACACGCTGCAAGAATGGACCATCCGGATCCTCGTACTTCGGTGCTGTAGGCGGTCTGTTCATGCATGCAGTGTCTCACGCTGTGCTGACACGTGGAGGAGATGTGCGTATTCGGGGAGTCGGCTGAGTCTTCATTCGAAGTACCGTAGTGGCGGAGGCAGCGGCACCGGCCCAGCGGGCCTCACTAGGCGACACCTGCTTCGAGACCGCACCGCTGCGCTAGAATCGTTGCGGGAGGTGGCGCACGTTGGCGCTCGGTCCGGTATCGCGGTCATTGCAGCAGGCGCTTGGTGCACTCCCTCGCGCACTTCGTCAGGAGTTGTCTGGATACACGAACGCCGTCGCGTCGGTTATGGGCGAGATTGCGAGCGACAGTGGGATTCGGCTGAATCCTGAGCTCGCCGATCGGTTCCTTGCAGTCGCAACAATCCGACGCCTTTGGCTGGTTGTCGAGGGACAGTACTGGTTGATGTTCGACTCCCTCGATCTCCTGTCGACTCGCTCGAGCGGAGCAGGGGGCTACCGAATAGGCCGGACCACCCTCAGCCCCTCATCGGACACCTATGACGGTGCTCGATGTCTGCTCGGTGATCTGGAGGCCTGGCTGAAGGAGCGCGATCTCCTGAATCTCGTAGACTCCCCAGACCTTCAGGGGCTCTTGGAGGAACTTGCGGGGAGACATGGCTAGAGACATCAACCCGGCGCTAGCAGCGGAACTCGGCGGCTTCATCTCTGCGCATCAAGCACAGTTCGACCAAATCCCGGGGCTACAGTATCAGCTACTGGAGCTCGCTGCGCTTGCGCTCTGCTCCGAACACTATCGACGAAATGGCTACACGGTCACCCCTCACAACTTGGATGGAACGCATTTCCGGGTGAAGACTGGCTCACGCGGAAAACCGTGGAACTACTCATGGTTCTTGTGCGAACGCGCAGACTCGCGTTTCGAGATTCACGCGAACCTGAGCGTACGGGGATCGCACGACGATGACGGAGTCTACTGTGTCGATGTTGCCGTGACTGAAGAACAATGCCTGCCCACGCAGCCCGGACAGCAGAAGACCTTCCGGGCTGTCGACAACGCCCGGCTCGTCACCTTCGCTGAAGCGAAGAAGCTCGTGGCGTACCCAATGCTGCTCGCGCAGTTCCTCGGAATCGTCCACGAGGTCAAGTACAGGTTCGTCTCCGGCCGCCGCAGGCCACGTGGCTTCGTTTCGGCCGACCACTTTGATCCTGCCCTCATCACCATCGGCTATCTGCAGCCCAACTCAGCACTGATACGCGAGGGCTTCCGAAATCGCGGATACCGCATCACCGTCGTCGCAGACGCCGACTTCGAGCTGTCTCGGCTCCGTCAGGACTCCCGACGCGAATCGCCGTTCCGTCAGTAGAACTGATCTGATCCTGGTGTTGGGGCGGGGCCGGAACGTCAGCCTGAGGAGCGTCTTCGCGCTGTCGGACGCGCTAGGGGTGGAGCCTCGTGGACTCCTGTAGGGCCGAAGCGCAACATAGGCGCTTACGGCGGTGATCCGACTATGGCAGGGCGCGCAGGTAGTCTGCCTCACAGCGCGTTTCGACTATCGTGTACTCATGCATTGCGCCGGCAACCAGGCGCTCGTCAGCGAAAACAACGCAGTTGAACCCATCAGCGATGGAACTGCGGTACAGAATTCCGTGATGCCCGCCCTTTCGAATCACCTCGCACAGGTACTGAGAGGGCAAGTAGTCTAGGTTGGCCCTCCTAGGCGTAATCGGCTTCGAGAGCTCGCTGCCAAGGTGCTCGAAGTACGGGAGGTAGCCGATGTCGTCTTGGAGGCTGAAGGGGCTGACCGCGCTCCTGGGCGCGCGCAGGTCAAACAAGCCCAGACCGGCTACGACATCGAACTCGACTACTGTCACACGATCACCCTTGTGGCCACGCACCTCGGCAATCGCGGTTTGAGGGTCCGAGGCCACATAGAGATAAGGAATGCCGAGTGGGTTCGCTCGCCCATTGGTTACGATACTGGCCGGGGGCTTCAACATTTCGTGCACGGCAAACTGCCGCTCATCCTCATTGACGCGAGCCCGGTAGAACTTGGCCTTGCCCGGCTCAAAGACCGTCCCCAAGTAGTCCCCAAACCGGGTGAAGACTTCGACCTCGGGTGCCAAGTCGGGGAGAAAGCGATTCTCGTACTTCAACTCATGAGAGAACGCTTCCCAGCGTGCCGCCAGATCCTTACTAGGCTCCTCACCGGCGACAAACCTCTCCCCCACCACCCCAAGCTCCAAGGAGATGGCCGAAAGAAGGTCAGCCCGCGCGTCATCGTCGTCGACAGCAAAGATGCCCCAATCCCGCTGCACTATATGGTGAAGGGACAAACCATCAGGGTCCGAGACGTACAGCGTAAGAAGTGGGCGGAAATAATCGGCTAGCTCAGAGCTGTCGATGATTGGAACGTCAATGCAGCCACATGTGCTGCACGCACCTATCAATCCACTGGCCTCGATCCTGGCCGACAAGAACGGATCAGCAAAACAAGCAGAACAGCAGCACGTCATCTAGGGCCACCCGATTGAGTGACGCTGGACATCAGTTCTAGGTGATGCTGCATCGACAGCTTCTTGACGTAGCCAAGACCGGGATAGTACTCACGCGCGTACAGGCTGAGGAACTCCTCACACGCGCGCGTTCGGAGGACCTGCGAGTCCCGTTCCTCGACCTTGGCCACCAGTTTCGCCAACGCCTCAAGGAACTTGCCGCCGGGATTGGTCGGGGAGTCCGTTTGATCTGAGACGAAGTGGAATGTGTGCATGTCCCCTTCGCGATCCAAGTACGTCAGATGTATCGCTACCGCATACGCTGGTCCGCCGGACTCCGAGAAGGAGTCGCCCACCGTGAGGTAGTCACCGAAGCCGCTCATACGTTCATCAGCGAAGGTGACGTGCAGGTCGGAGAAGTGATCGGATTCGGGATACTGGGAGTTCTTCTGTTGTTGCTTGAAACCGTCCCGGATCAGAACACGGGGTGCGTCGTTCTCTGGAAAATGCCTTCGATAGAGTCGTCCCGTCTCACCATCAAGAAAGACGTTCCGTCGTAGCTGAGGGGCACCCGAGACTGCCGCAGCGAGTCCCGCGCCGTCCGGGAAGCCGCCATGTACCAAGGACACGTCAAGCTCCCCCGTTGCGGCAAGAAACGTACTCACCTCGGCAAGCTGCGTCTCCGGATGAACGTAGAAGCCGGCCTCGACTCGTGCCCAAGAACTGGGTCGGTTGGCAAAGACCTCGGTCATCAGGAAATCCAACCGGTCTCGAATCTCCCCGACGCGCGGATTCACGACCACTGTGCAGCCGGCACCGCTCTCGGACAGCGCATCGATCGCGCGTCGCAGGGCGCCGAGATCTGCTCTTACCGGCTCAATGATCGGATGCATTCCAGCGCCAGACACAAGCCCGGCATTCTCGCGCAGCGCGATAAGTTCGTACTGCTTGCCCCTCAGATATGGGTGATACATGTGCCCCCCCATGGACAGTGGCCGCTAGTGAAGCAATGCGCGAGTCGGCGATTGAACAAGCCGCCCGAGCGCGTCGAGCCGGCGAGCGTCGCCAGCGATGGGAAATGCATATGCTCGAAGCGCAGGCGGGATGGCGTCGAGGTATCGTATTAGCGTGTCGGTCTTGAACCTCGTGGAGAGCTCTACCATGGTCAGTCGATGCGCATCGTCCGTAGGCATCCGGCAGAAGAGCTCGCGACACACGCTGTGAATCCGGGTGTTGGGCACACTTGGGACTTCGCCGTAGTAACGCCGAATCACACTCAGGTACTCGGTTCTTCTCAGCAGATCGAAGAGCGAGCCACCTTCGATGTTGTCAGCATTCGAACGCGACTGTCTTGCCGTCGAGAGCGTACGCCGCCCGGTCAGCACAACCACCCCTACACTGTCGGGGGCAGAGTCCAGGACCTGTTCAGCCTGTCGCGGTGACGTCACGACGTTGATGTGCTCGAAAACACGGGAGTACGAGTCAATCTGGCTGGCCAAGCGAGCAAACGAATCGTACTCTGACTTGATCTCGTAGGCGGTCGAGGTCCCGTTGATGATAACCAAGTCGGCCTTCGAATTGCCCACGCGAAGCTCACAGAGAAGCCGCGCTGTCTTCAGCGAGTGGCGCCCCAGCACCACCTTGCTGACGATCTCATTCTTGTACACATACTCACATCGGTAGCGTGAGACGAGCAGTGAATAGATCTCGGCCAGGAAAGATCCCACGGTGAGATCCTCGTCGATTGCGCGATCGATGCCCGCATTCAGGCAAACCTCAGCGAGGTACTCGGATCGCCCCGACGACACGAGCCGGTCCATAACCCTCGGGCTAAAGACCTTGCTCAGTGCGACAAGATACGCGTCTGCGATGTGAAGAGTCGAACGTGGCGACATTCCCGGCCCGCCTATTAGTGTGGTCCAACGGCCGAGTGCCCATGCGGACCGCGGCATCACGCCCCTGGAGCCACGTATCGTGCGGTCGATACCCATTATGAACCAAGGAGGAGCGACGGTCACGCTCGACGAAGGCGCTGCCATCAACGGTGTCGCGGTTCCTGGGCCACAACACGCAGCCCCATGTACGCGCTCTCGAACAAATGGTGCCCCCAAGGGAATTCGAATCCTGATTGTGCTTGTGACTATTGGGACTCGTTGGGACTCGTTGGTACAGCGGAGCTGCGACGAGTCCCAATAGTCACCAACGAGTACCAACAGCCACCATGTGTTTGGGCACCAAATCGGGCACCAAATTCGGGAGGACATCGAACCGACCGCGAAGCATCGGTCCTCCACGCCGTCAGCTCTCCTGCGCCCTCCCGGAAGTCGGCGCCCGCGTCTTGCAGGAGGCGTCGCCGCTGGCCGCCGCGATGACGGCGGGCATCACGAAGACCGCAATGGGATCGGCCACGTCTTGAAGATCCTCAGGCAGATCACTTGCTGATGCGGAAGACCCGTTCCCCGAGGCCGAGGCTGATCGCATCCTGCTCAAAGAGCCTCGCTCGCGCGGGCGCCGAGGACTTGCAAGCCCACGACGTGACAAGAGGGACGGTCGACGCCATCGAGGAGCCGCTGGACGACCTTGTGGACGAGCGTGTTCTGGAGCTACCAGGCCAACAGCCTCGCCGTACTGGCCACGGGGCATGCCATGACGAGCCGTACGATGAAATCATTCAACCCTCAAATAGCGGCTCGATGATGATTCGTGGGATCAGGGCTGGAGAGCGCGCCCGCATCGACGCCTACGCTTCGTCGTCCATCGCCATCGGCTCACCCGCATTGCTCTCCATCTCCATGTGCATGACGCCTTCGGAGTCCGTGTGGGTAATCATGAACAGCCGTTGCGCAAACAGAATCGATACGAATCCGACCAGGGCAACGCCAACAACCAGCGGGTCGCTCTGAGCCTTGACTAGCAGGAACGCCCCAAGCGCCACGATATCGAGCAGGATTGCAGTCGCCGGAAACACCGTGTGTGCCTTTACCTCACGTCGTAGGTGGCGAATCATCCCCCAGTGAATCGCGACATCCATGATCAGGTAGTAGATCGCTCCAATCGCGGCGATGCGTGTCAGATCGAAGAGTACTGTCAGCGCCATCGCGAGCGCGACGGTGAGTATCAAGGCTGAGTTCCGGGTTCCGCGGAGAAGCCTGGGTAGCTGCTTCATGCTGCTGAGCATGGCCAGCATTCTGGAAGCAGAAAAGGTGCTGGCAATCAGACCTGAAACGGTGGCGACGATCGCGAGCACCACAGTGTAGACCAGGCCGGAATCGCCCAGCACCGGTCTTGCCGCTGCAGCAAGAGCATAGTCTTTCGCGGCGATGATCTCATCCACACCGAGGCTGCTCGCAACCGAAAACGCCAGAACGGTGTAGAGAACTGTGCACACGGCGATTGACAGAATGATCGAGCGGCCAAGAGTGCGGTGTGGATCGACTATGTCTGCGCCTTGATTTGTGATTGTTGTGAAGCCCTTGAAGGCGAGAACCGACAGCGCCAGCGCGGCCATGAAGCTTACGCCCCCGCCTCCAAGTGCCCCCGGAGGGGCTGCGCCAAGGACTGCAGCGGACGGCAGGCCCGAAACGGCCAGCCCTGCCGCTGCGAGTACTGCGATTCCAGCAATCTTGATCACGGCTGTGGCGGCAGCCGTTCGCTCAATGACTCTGTTGCCGGAGATGTTGACGATGAAGGCTATCGCAAGAATCACCACTCCGAGTACCGGAACCAACAGTGTGGCGCTCTCGACGTCGAACAGCCGCAACGTGTATGAAGCGAACGTCCTCGCCACGAGGCTCTCTGCAACGATCATGGAGACATACATCAGGAGCGAGAGAGTCCCGGCGATCGTGCCGGGCCCATATGCCTTGCGAAGGAACATCGCCACGCCACCAGAAGATGGGTAGGCGTTGGAGAACTTGACGTACGAGTACGCGCTGAATCCCACGACGACCGCACCTGCGGGGAATGCTAGGGGAAAAGCACCTCCTACCAGTTCGGCGATCTGGCCCATCAAGACGAAGATGCCCGCCCCAATCATGACCCCTGTTCCAAGGGCCACGGAGCCCAACAAAGATAGCTTGTCGTTTGACCCAGGCTTCATGGTGCCCGCCTTCCCTGACTAGCGCGGTCTCGGAGCATCGAGTGTCTCCTAATCCTCCGTGTACTCTACTCCAAGGACGCTCAGGAGAAGCCGTGAAGAACCGTCTGCGCTGCTTCGTCGGGCTGCGGGTCCAACGGATGGACTCGCTTCTTAAGACACTAGTCATGATCAGCAGCAGCCCCGAACATCCGGCACAGACACAACTCTGTCCTGCTTGGACGGGGTCGCGGCCAGGCGAGACTCCCCTGCCCCCGTCCGAGCTGAGAATGGGTATATAGGGATGAATAGGGCTACTTTCGGCAGGAGCGTGGATGGATGCTTCTGGGACTTGAAGTCGAGACGCTGGTCCGCTGGCTCGGATTCGCATTGGGTGCGTTGCTCGCCTACCAAGGGATCAGCGCGTACTACATGCGTCGAGCCAAGGTGGCAATCGCGCGACGAGCACACCGTTGGGCGGGAGTGGCCCTTCTTCTCCTCGCCCTGACCCACGCGACTCTCGCACTGGGATTCCACTAGGATTGGGGATCAGCGCAAGACGGTATGTCAGGGAGGGGTAGAGGTGAGCGATACAACTGAAGAGCGCACCGGTCATGAGGAACATGATGCGGGGAGCGGTTCGCACTCGGGTTCATCGAGCGAGCACTCGGGGCCACGACGGTCACGAGCACATGATCGCTGATTTCCGCCGTCGTTTCTGGGTATCCCGCGTGTTGACCGTGCCAATCCTGCTGCTGTCTCCCCTTATCCAGCGAGTGCTCAGCCTCGAGGAGGTTCTCGATCTTCCGAGCGACATGTTCGTGCTCTTCGGCCTCTCGACCTTCGTCTTCCTCTACGGAGGATGGCCTTTCCTCTCTGGCTTCGTCCGCGAGCTGACATCTCGTGCCATCGGGATGTGACCCTGATTGCCGTAGCAATTACAACGGCCTATGTCTACAACGCTGCCGTCGTGTTCGGCCTGCCAGGAGAGGTCTTCTGCTGGGAGCTCGCGACACTAATCGACGTAATGTTGCTCGGGCACTGGATCGAGATGCGCTCGGTCATGGGCGCTTCGCGCGCTCTGGTGGCCTTGGCTGAGCTGATGCCGTCCGACGCCCATCTTCTTGCCGAGGATGGGTCTGTGACCGAGGTGCCTTTGGGGCAACTGCAGGTCGGCGACCGAGTGCTCGTCAAGCCAGGTGAGAAGATTCCGCGGATGGGACTGTCGTCGATGGCCAGACGTCGGTGAACGAATCCATGCTGACCGGTGAGTCCAAGCCAGTGAGCAAGAAGCCCGGTGATGACATGATCGGTGGCGCGATCAATGGCGAGGGATCCGTGGCCGTCGAGGTCCGGGCAACCGGTGCCGATTCGTTCTTGTCACAGGTCATCGGCCTAGTTCGCGAGGCGCAAGAGCAAGTCAAAGACGCAGAACCTGGCGAATCGAGCAGCTGCTTGGCTCACCGCTGTCGCCCTAATCGGTGGGGTGAGCGACCTCCTACGATTGTGCAGAGCATTCCTCCGAGGTCCTGTAGCCGAGCCTG
>CAZGNF010000091.1:0-8924 GCA_964527045.1 uncultured Coriobacteriaceae bacterium
CAACTTCATGGCGCGTCACGGCCGTGGCCTCATTTGCCTGCCGATGTCAGGGGAGCGGCTGGATGCGCTCCGCATCCCGCCGATGACCGGCAACAACACATCAGCTCAAGGGACCGCGTTCCACGTCTCAATCGGCGCCAAGGACAAGATCACCACGGGCATCTCGGCGGCAGACCGAGCCGTGACGGTGCTCGCCGCGATCGACCCGGCGTCGACACCGGACGACATCGCGATGCCGGGACACGTGTTCCCACTCCGCGCCAAGCCGGGCGGCGTCCTCGAGCGTGCCGGACACACCGAAGCGTCGGTGGATCTCGCACGGCTTGCAGGGCTGCTTCCGGCGGGCGTTATCTGCGAGATCATGAACGAGGACGGCACGATGGCTCGGCGTCCGCAGCTCGAAGAGGTCGCCGCCGAGCACGGGCTGCTCATGGTCACCGTCGCGGATCTCATCCGCTATCGTCGGCGCACGGAGCGGCTCGTGGAATGCGTTGCCACCGTGCGCATGCCTACGCGCCATGGCGAGTTCGTGGCGCACGGGTATCGCTCTCTGGTGGATGACTCCACACACATCGCGCTGGTCGCTGGCGACGTGCGTGGCGCTTCAGACGTGCTTGTTCGTGTGCATTCCGAGTGTCTGACCGGCGATGTCTTCCATTCGCTCCGGTGTGATTGCGGCGATCAGCTTGAGGAGGCCATGCGGCTGGTCCAGGCCGAAGGCACGGGCGTCGTGCTCTACATCGTTGGCCACGAGGGTCGCGGCATCGGCCTTGAGAACAAGCTCAGGGCGTATGAACTCCAGGAGCAGGGTGCCGACACTGTCGAGGCCAATGAGGCACTCGGGTTCCCTGCTGACCTGCGCGACTACGGCATTGGTGCTCAGATTCTCGCGGATCTTGGGCTTACGACGATGCGCCTGTTGACCAACAACCCGACCAAGATCGTAGGGCTCCAGGGCTACGGACTTACCGTCACGGAGCAGGTTCCGCTACAGGTCGGCTGCGGGACTGACAACATCGAGTATCTGCGTACGAAGAAGGAGAAGATGTCCCACCGGCTGGATCTGCCGGAGTAGGGACGGAAAGGAGCTCACATGGGCGTCTACGAAGGAAACATGATCGGCACTGGTCTGAAGGTAGGCATCGTGATCAGCCGCTTCAACGAACTGCTGTCGTCCCGACTGCTGTCCGGCGCTAACGATGCGCTCGCGCGTCACGGCGTCAACATGGAGGATGTCGATGTCGCCTGGGTTCCGGGCGCATTCGAGATCCCGCTCGTCGCGAAGAGGATGGCAGCTTCCGAGAAGTACGACGTGGTGCTCGCCCTCGGCGTTGTGATCCGTGGAGGCACGCCGCACTTCGAGTACGTTGCAGCGGAAGTCTCCAAGGGTGTGGCTGCAGCATCGCTCGATACCGGCGTTCCCGTGATGTTCGGCGTGATCACTGCTGACAGTATCGAGCAGGCCGTCGAACGGGCCGGAACCAAGTCGGGGAACAAGGGCTGGGACGCAGCGCTTGCCGGCATCGAGATGGCGAACCTGCTCCACGAGGTGTAGGAATCTACTCAGGGAAGCCGAAAGGCCCGCAGCGCTCACGCGTTTCGGGCCTTTCTTCTGGGCAATCCAGTGGGTTCTCGCCACCCTGTGGCTGTCAACCGTGGACGTCCGATCTTCCCTGCCGCTTGTTGAGCGGGAGTACAACCTAGCAAAGCAAGCGGACACAAACAAGCGACCCTGTGTTCGATTTGATGAACGGTCGCGCGACCGCGGTGTGAGGTGGTTCGTGTCAGGTAGAAGGTTGTGACTTTCGACCGTGCGGCGTATCCGGTACCCTGGTCTGGCGATGATTCCCACAAACCATGCTTCCGACGATGAGGGAGAGTTGCCCGATGCCCGACGAGCCGATCGAATCACGGCCGGAACGACATGCGGTGCTCGACGTGTTCGGGCTCAAGCTCGAAGTCAGCAATCCGCGTCTTGCCGAACTCCTCACGATGAACGCCAAGGAAGCGCTGACGACCGATCTTCGTGAGTTGTCGCCACGCGGCGAGGGTCAGCGGATGATGGCCGAGGATATCGCTCAGGCCATTCCCGAGATGATGGTCTCGGCACCGACGCCGCATGACGAGGACGTTGTTCGGCTTCGCAAGGAGTTTCGCGCACGCGTTGCCGAGGCCGGTCAGGCGCTCGGTTTCGAGACGCGGCCCGACGGGCTCTGGCTATCGCCGACGGGCGTTCGTATCTTGACGCGAACGGCCGAGCGGCCGCTCTCTCTGGCAGCAGCCACCCACTTCGTCGGCGAGATGAGCCTCATCCATCAGCAGAGAGAAGATGCGGCGGAGTGCGCCGTGCTCTTCGTGGTGTGCGACCAGCAGACGGCTGATGTCTTCAAGGTGGCGATCCGGCAGCGGCGACTCTACAACGTCATGCGGACTGCGGCGATCGACAACCTGGAAGAGATGCGCACGATGCATCGAGCGGGTACCCTCTCGCATCAGCAGGCAACGCTGCTGCTTGCGCCAGTCGCGAACATCGATGTGGGCGAGATGATGGCGGTTCTGCATGCTCAGTCCGCAGGCCCCGAGTTCCCCGCGGACGTCCTGTAGCGTATGAATGATCCGCGCATCTGGATCGGGATGAGCGGAGGCGTCGATAGTTCGCTGTCCGCCGCACTGCTGGTGGAGCAGGGATACGATTGCGTTGGCGTCACGATGGACCTGGGGCGGGGAGCGGCTGATGCGGCGGCGTGTGCAGACGCTCAGTCGGTGTGCCAGCACCTGGACATACCCCACCGCATCATAGATGCCTCGCGCGTCTTTCAAGAGCAGGTGGTCGAGGTGACCGCTGCTGCGTATGCCAGCGGAGCCACGCCCAACCCATGCGTGCTATGCAATGCCACTGTGAAGTTCGGTGTGCTTCTCGATCACGCGCGCGAGGCCGACGCCGCCCTCGCCACGGGACACTACGCACGTGTCGCACACACGCATGACGGTCCCGTCCTGGAGCGCGCTGCTGACGCATCCAAGGACCAGACATACTTCCTGTACCGTCTCACCGGAGAGCGCCTCCGACATGTCGTCTTCCCGCTTGGGGGGCTCACGAAGGTCCGGGTTAGAGAGATGGCCACCGAGCGCGGGCTTGGCGACAAGCACGGTCGAGAGAGCCAGGATGCATGCTTCCTCGGACCCGGAGGCTATCCCGCGCTTGTTGCAGAGCGCCACCCCGAGGCATGCTCGGCCGGGAATATCGTGGATGCTGCCGGCACGATCCTGGGCGTGCACCGAGGAGTGTGTCGGTACACTATCGGTCAGCGACGAGGCATCGGTCTCGCCAGCGCACACCCGCTCTATGTGCTGCGGGTCGATGCGGGCACGGCAACTGTCGTCGTCGGACCGCGGGAGGCACTCGAGGTCTCTCGGATAGTTGTGAGTGATGTCGTGTGGCACGGGACTCAGGCCGCACAGGATGTGGATGTGATGGTGCGCTACAATGCGCCCGCCGTGCACGCCAGGGTGAGCGTGGACGGCGCGCATATGAACGTTGAACTCGCACAACCGATTCTCGGCGTTGCGCCGGGGCAATCGCTCGTGTGCTACAACGGTGACATCGTGATAGGCGGCGGCATCATCGAGGAGGCGTCGTGATCGACCTGCACGTTCACACGTGGCGTTGTCGCCACGCGATCGGTACCGTTGCCGAGTATGTCGCGGTCGCGGCGGAGCGCGGTATCGGCACCATCGCCCTCACCGATCACCTCCCGCTGTCGCCGGAGCTGGTCGCGCGGGATCCCGAGATGGCGGGATATGCGATGCCGGCCTCAGAGCTTGTGGAGTATGTGGGGGAGGTATGCGCTGCTCGCGATGCATCCATCGCTCTTGGCGGGCCAGAAGTGCTCCTCGGCATCGAAGCCGATCTGTACCCTGGCAATGAGGAGTTCGTACGTGGAATGCTTGCGGAGCACCCGTTCGATGTGGTGCTCGGATCGGTTCACTTCGTCGACGGGTGGGCGTTCGATGACCCGGATCGGCGTGAGGGATACGCGACATGGGACGTCCGGGCGCTCTGGGAGCGCTACTTCGACGATCTGGTGAACGCCGCACGCAGCGGCCTTGCCGACGTCATCGGTCACGCGGACCTTGTGAAGAAGTTCGGCTACGTTCCCGAAGGTGATCTCATGCCGCTCTACACAGCTGCGGCCGAAGCGTTTGCTCAGGCCGGGGTTGCCGTCGAGGTCAACACCGCGGGATTGCGCAAGCCGTGCGCCGAGCTCTACCCCTCGGCACCGTTCCTGCTGGCGCTCAACAGGGCGGGAGTACCGGTAACAATCGGCTCGGACGCGCACGCGCCAGCCGAAGTAGGCTCAGCATATGGCGAAGCGCGCAGTGCCCTTGAGGCAGCCGGGTATCGCTCTGCCGTTGTGTTCCGCGCGCGCCGTGCCGAGGAGGTGGCGCTGTGAGCCAGACCACGCTGACTGTCGGCCATGTGTTGCGCTCCTTGCTCGACGCATACCCGCTCGAATGGGCGGAGGACTGGGACGCTGTCGGCCTTCGGGTGGGAGACCCAGCATGGCCTGCTCGTCGGGCGCTCGTAACCTTGGACGCGAACGCTTCGACCCTCGGCAGAGCCATAGACGCCGGGTGCGACGTTCTCGTAACGCATCATCCGCCGTTCCTTGAACCGCTTGGAGAGGTGACTCCCGCGAGCGTACCGGGCGCACTTGCGCTCGAAGCTGCGCGGGCGGGCGTGGCGATCATCAGCATGCATACCAATCTGGACCGTTCGCCCGCCGGGGCGACGGCACTTCCGGCGCTTCTCGATCTTGCTATCGCCGAGCCACTCGAAGCGCCTGTGGCTGGTCTGCCGTCAAACGTCCGTATGGGCCGGCTCTGCACGGTTGAGCCGACCACACTCCGGGCGTTTGCCGTGCGCATCGGCAGTGCACTCGGTGTCCAACCTCGTGTCTGGGGAGACCCGGGCATGGTGGTAGCCTCGGTCGCAGTGGGCAACGGGTCGGTGCGATCGCTCATACCCGCCGCCCGGGCGGCTCGAGCCGATGTCCTGCTCGGTGGTGAGGTGCGGTATCATGACGCCCTGGACGCCGCAGCATCCGGACTTGCAGTCATAGAAGCCGGACACGATGCGACCGAGTGGCCGATGGTCGCTCTCCTTGCAGCGGTTGTGCGCGGCGTCCTTGGCGATGACGCCGTGATCGAAGAACCTGCCAGCATCGGCTGGTGGACCGCGAAAGGGGAGTGACGTGGACCAGGCGACAGCGCTCGTAGCACTGTCCGACAAGGATCTGGAGATCACCCGGGCCACGAAGCGACTCGAGGAGCTTCCCGAGAAGCAGGCGATTCTCGACCTGCGTCACAAGATGCGCGATATAGAAGCGCTCTCGGAGAAGGCAGCGACCTACGTTGCCCAGCTCGAGGCGGCACTCCGTCGTGCCGAGGACGAAATCGCGACGATCGCCGCAAAGATCACCGCCGAGCAAGCGAAGGTCGATTCGGGCGCGGTGAGCAACCACAAGGAGCTCCAGAGCCTCTCCAGGGAGATCGACTCGCTGTCGCGCCAGAAGGATAAGCGGGAGAACGAACTGCTGACCCAGATGGAGAAGCTCGAGGCCGGCAAGGCCCAGGCGGACAAGATCGCGTCCACCGTCGGCAAAGCCAAGGCCAAAGAGGCGCAGCTCATCGCCCAGTTCCAGAAGGTGGGCGGCGATTTGCAGAGCGACATCGACACGCTCAAGAAGCAGCGCGTCTCACTTGCCAAGGTCCTTGATGCCGCGCTCCTACAACGCTACGAGGACCTGCGTGCCTCAAAGCACGGCCTCGGCGTGGGGATCCTCAAAGGATCGATGTGCAGCGCGTGTCGCATCGATCTGCCATCAGAGCGCGTTCTGGCGCTCGCCGACGGCGGCCCGATCGGTGAGTGCCCGTCATGCCATCGGCTCCTGGTGGTCCGCCAGGGTGACCGTTCGTGACGGTGCGCGGAACGCTCTACACCGACGGAGGCTCTCGCGGCAATCCAGGGCCGGCGGGTATCGGCGTTGTTCTCTTGCGTGAGAATGGCGAGGTTTGCTGCTCGGGAGGTCGTTATCTCGGCGAGTGCACCAACAACGTTGCCGAGTATGAGGCGCTCATCTGGGGTATCGAGGCAGCTATCACCTGTGGCGTGACAGACCTTCTCGTGCGAGCAGACAGCGAGCTTGTCGTAAAGCAGATGCGCGGCGAGTACAAGGTCAAGCATGCTGGACTACAGCCCCTCCACGCGCGGGCGAAGGTCGCGGCCCGAGCGCTTGCAAGCGTACGCTACGAACATGTTCGGCGCGAGCAGAATACGCACGCCGACGAACTGGCGAATGCTGCGATGGACGCGCGCTGCGACGTTGGCGACGTGCCCGTGAACGGTTCCGCTACCGACCAGGGGACCTTGTTCTAGAGGAGGCATGATGTACGAACTGAGCGTGAAGGATCACTTCGACGCCGCACACTCTCTGCGCGGCTACCCCGGCGAATGTGCCAAGCTGCACGGTCACACCTGGGACATCGAGGTAACTGTCGAAGGTGAGACGCTTGACGGTATCGAGATTCTCTACGACTTCAAGCAGCTCAAGGCCGACCTCGCCACAGTACTGGAGCCGCTGGATCATGGGTTCCTTAACGAGGTGCCGCCATTCGACGAGCTGAGTCCCACTGCCGAGAACATGGCACGCGTGCTCTACGACCTTCTCGAGACACGGGTTGGCGGTGCTGTGCGAATCAAGGAAGTCACAGTGTGGGAATCACCGATCGCGCGGATCACATACAGGCGTTAGCGGCGGGGATGCGGAAGGGCGACCATGTCGGTCGCCCCGGAATACAGGTGTCCCGAGAAACCTCGGCTGCGGTTGTCCCTAATCACCAAGCTTCCCATTTCTTACCTTCAAGAACCGTTGACGCTCAGGACGCTTGCGCTAACCCCTTGCGGACACCGGACCCTCCGGCAGCTACTGGTACGCTGGCTTTCAAGACTCGCTCGCTCCGACTTCTCGGGACAACCACTACGTTAGGGCACCCGGATTCCGACGTCAACAGGCAATCGCAAGAATGCGCGGAATCCTGTTGAACGGACACCGCGCAGGGCTAGGCGGAACCCCACGGAGGTTGAAGGGTACCGAACGGTTGAGAATCTTCGTCGGATGGAATCGCCCGGAAGCGTGTGCTCTATCACCCCAGCGTGTCGGCACAAACATGCTAGACTAGTCGAAGTCCGACGCTTAGTTGGGGCTGTACGCCATGGTGGTAGTGGACGAACGTGGAGGGCTCCACATGTCGAGCGAGACCCTGGAGGAATACCTCGAAGCGATCTACAAGCTTGCCGAGCGCGATGAGGCGCGTCCGTCGCGGCTGGCCGACGCGATGTCTGTCTCCGCGCCCACCGTCACAGCCGCGCTCAAGCGACTGAAGGCCCGCGGCCTTGTTACTCGACCCGGTGGTTCGATTGCGCTCACGCCGAGCGGTCGGACAGAGGCGCTCAACATCATTCGGAGACATCGCCTGGCCGAGCGCTTCCTCGTGGATGTTCTCGGCATGCCGTGGGAGGACGTTCACGAAGAGGCGTGCAGGCTGGAGCACGCGCTCTCGCCCAAGGTGCAGGCCGCACTCGAGACGTACCTTGAGAATCCGGATGTCTGTCCTCATGGCCATCCCATTCCGTCTGCCGAGGGCGAGGTAGCGCTTCCCACCGGCGAGCCTCTCTGCGGCTATGGAACGGGATCGGACGTCGAGATCCTCAGGATCGATGAGGAGGACGAGCAGCTTCTCACGTACCTCGCGTCGCTCGGCATGTACCCCGGGACGCGCGTGAAGGTGTGCGACGTCGCGCCGTTCCAGGGTCCGCTCATGGTGGAGGTCGGAGGTTCGCGATACGCGCTCGGTCGGGATATCGCCGGGAAGATCGTCGTCGACGCGCCGCTTGCCACCTCCCAAGGGAAGGGTCGCCGTAAGCCGTGAGCCGGATTACCATCGGCCCCGACGACAATCCGGTCACCGCGATCGCCGCGCTTCGGCACGACGCGCCGGTGGTCGCACTGCTCGGTAACCCGAACGTCGGCAAATCGAGTCTCTTCAACCGGGTGACCGGATTGGGGGTTGAGACTGCCCACTACCCGGGCACGACCGTCTCGATGAACCTCGGTGAGACGCTCGCAGGTAGTCGCCGTGCGATCATCATCGATCTGCCCGGAACCTACAGCCTGAGCGACCATGCGGCCGAGTCGGCAGTCACCCGCCGTGCGCTCGTCGACCTTCTGCCGGATGTCGTCGTCGCAGTGATCGACTCCACCAACCTTGCCCGCAATCTCTATCTGGCACTCCAGGCGGTCGATCTGGGGCTGCCGCTGGTCGTAGGACTGAATCTCGTCGATGAGGCCGAGCGCGCTGGTCTGGATGTCGATCCGGCCGCCCTCGCACATCTGATCGGTGCGCCGGTCGTAGCTATCGTGGCGAACGTCGGTGATGGCGTTGACGCACTTGTTGCGGAGGCGCTGCGTGTCGCCGACGAACGACTGGTGCCCTGCAGGGCGGAGTACGATGCGCCATTCGAAGACCTTCTCCGTCCCGTCATAGACGCCGCGGATGCGCTGAGCATCCGCCCCGGAGGGCTCAGCTCACGGGCACTTGCGTTGTTGCTCTTCGAGGGCGCCCCGGATCTCCTCGGCATCTCCGCCGGCCTGGCCCCTGTCGCAGGCGCGGCTGCCGCGGCCCGGGCCGCAAGCGAGGCGGCGTTCGACGAGCCACCACATGTCACGCTTGCACGGGAGCGGCATGGAGCCGCGGGGACGATCGCGGAGGCCGTGACAAGACCGCGAGAAGGCGGGCCACGGCGCGGACCGAGGGATCTGTGGGCCTTCACGACATCGCCGCTCACCGGCATACCCTTGGTC
>CAZGNF010000092.1:0-7401 GCA_964527045.1 uncultured Coriobacteriaceae bacterium
AAGCGCTAGACTGAGTGGTAGTCATTGGCGCGCAGCTGATGCGCACCACGTTAGATGGACGGGGTTCTAGGTTCTGAAGACAGGGTTCACGGGGGATCCGGGTAGTCTTCACGCAGGTAAGACCGCTTCGGGCTCCTCGGGAAGTGCCCAGGTCGGAAGGGTTCGGGCGGCTCCGGGCTCATGTGGGCGGGTGGCGGCGGCCATACTTCGTACGGCGCGCCGCGAGGGCTTGAAAGGTTCGCGCCCCGCTCATCTAACAAGGGCATCCAGCAGATGCGGCAAGCGCTAGACTTTGGTGGAAGGCATTGGCGCACAGCTGATGCCCAAGTGCGTTAGACCCAGCAGGGGGAGACCGATGCAGAAGAGCAACACTGGCAACATCGTCGGATTCTGGGTCGCGGCCCTGGCTGCGGCCGCCTATTGGATGCTCGTGGGCTGGCGCGTGGAGGACTTCCTTTGGCGCATCCTCGGCTGGTCGCTGCCGTCCCAGGCGGTTGAGAGGCTGGTGGCAACCCCGCCGATCCTGGTTGTCGTGTTCCTCACCTTCGTCTTGCCGCCAGTGGTCTTCGCCGTTCTTCTTAGCCTGCTCCGACTGCGGACGGGTGACCGGATCTGGGCTATCCCGGCGACGGGATTCCTGCTCGTCATGGCGTTCATGGGGGTCGAGGGGCTGATCGTCGAGGGGCGTCCCCTGGCCTACATCCCGGTCTCGGGCTGGCTGGACGAGTCGTGGCTTGCACTGGCAGTCGCACTCGGAGCACTAGTGATTGGCTCCTTGCTCGGCAGGTGGATTCTCCATCGGGCTTCGAAGGCGGCTGCCGTGCGGGTTGGGGCGGCGGGTCTAACAAGCGCATCCAGCTGACGCGCACGAGGTAGACTGACATGGAAGGCATTGGCGCGCAGCTGATGCGCAAATGCGTTAGACACAACATCTCGCAAGGAGTACCCATGAGCAGATTCGGCTCCGATCCCCATACCTTCTTCGACGCCGTATACGCAGACACGGCTCCATGGGAGGTCGGGAGCGCCCAGCCTGACATGGCTCGTCTGCTCGATGACCACCCGCCAGCAGATCCGGTGCTCGACCTGGGGTCCGCAACAGGTGACCTTGCGATACACCTGGCGACGCTCGGACACCGGGTCGTGGGACTCGAGTTCGTCGAGACTGCCGTGGAGCAGGCCCGGCACAAGGCATCGTCTCTGCCACAAGAGGTGCGTGACCGGTTGGTCTTCGAGATCGGAGATGCGACTCGGCCATCAGCTCTCGGGGTCGCTTTCGGATCCATCGTGGACTCTGGCTTCCTCCATCTGCTCGACCCGGACGAGACCGACCGGTTCGTGGAAGACGTACGCGCCGCGCTGGTGCAAGGAGGACGCTACTACTTGCACGAATTCTCGATCGAGTTCCCGATCGAGAACGTGCCTCGGGCTGTCACCGAGCAAGAAGTCCTCTCGCGATTCACCGAGCGCAAAGGCTGGAGAGTCATCGAGGTCAAGGAGGCCACCTTCCTCAACCGCGTGGCTCAGCCCACGGCCGCGATCGTCGCGTGTGTGGAGAAGCTCGGGGTCTGACGATGTGTGTCTAACCCCGGCTTCCACCCGACTCGCGCAAGGTGTCGCATAATGGAAGCGCAAGCTCGCGGGTGAAGCCGAAATACGTTAGACAGAACAGCGCACCAAGGGGGATGGCTTGATCACGCGCCTTGAGCGTTCGCCGGACGGCCTACTCATCGAATCCAGAATCCACTCGGGTTGGCGGCAATTCGCACCGGTGGTCTTGGCCTCGGCTATGACGCTGACGATAGTGTTCGGCGTCTTCTATGCACTCATCCAAATGATGAAGATCGCCGGAATACCGCACACGTTCGTGCCTCGGTGGGGTGATCCGCGATTCTGGTACATCATCGGCGCAGCGGTCGCGGGAGTCCTGCTGGTGCTCCGTCAGATACTCCGTCTGGCGCTGTTAAGCGAACGGCTCGTGATCGATGGCGTCGATGTGACCTACGAGAGCTACATTGCGGCGTTGCGCGTGCAGCGAACCCAGCATCGTCTGCTTGATATGCGTGGCCTGCGCTGGGATCTCCGCCTCGCCGTTCCGACATCGGCGTCGGCGTCGGACAATAGCAGGGCGTATCAGATGCCGTGGGAATGGCGCGCCAATCCGGGGGGACCCACGATGGCGGTCTGGGCTGACGGTGGCCCTTTCCCATTCGGATACTCCTACTCCCCTGAGGACGTAGAGACCGTATCCTCCGCGCTCCTTGATTACGATGCGGACCTCAGGGCGGCCGCCGGAGTCAATCCGGAGTCTGGTTTGCGTGACCAATCGGTCTGGACGAGCAGCCGCACGATGACTCTAGATCCGATGTGGGCGGACCCGAGCTTCAAGGGCGGCAGGTATGGGCGAATGCGGGACTATGACCGGTAGCTGTCTGTCTAACAAGCGCATCCAGCTGACGGCCAGGAGCGCTAGACTTATCGGAAGCGCATGGGCCGCAGCTGATGCGCAAATGCGTTAGCAAGAGAGCAGGGACCGTCTCCGAGTCGGGGGGCTCGATGGATGCGCAGCGGGGCTACGTAGGGCTGACTGATCCGGATTGGTACTCGTTCCTGTCCGCCCATCCTCATGTGGATGAAGTCAACTTCTGGCAGCCGCACGGCAATCGGGCATTCCGCGCCATCAAGCCGGGTGCACCATTCTTCTTCAAGCTCCGTGCGCCGCTCAAGGGCATTGCCGGCTTCGGCTTCTTTGAGCGGTTCGAGATGCTACCCGCGTGGCTTGCTTGGGAGTGCTTCGGCGAAATGAACGGGGCACCTGACTTCGAGACGATGGTTGACCGGATAGTCAGATTGCGCGGGGACGGCGGCTCACGGAATGGTGACTTCCAGATCGGCTGCATCATGGTCACCGCGCCCGTCTTCTTCGCCCGCGACGAATGGGTGGCACCTCCGTCTGACTGGGCCAAGACGGGCATCCAGCAAGGCAAGACGTACGCGCTCGACAACGGAGAGGGCAGCCGTCTGTTCCGCGATTGTCTCGAGCGCGCGAGCCAGGGTGAGCGCTACTGGAACGTTGAGCATGTCGCTGAAGACGCTCCACGTTATGGCGCTCCATCGCTCGTCAGGCCTCGACTGGGCCAAGGGCTGTTCAGCCTCGCCGTCCGCGATGCGTACAAGGGTGCGTGCGCGGTAACCGGTGAGCACTCTGGACCGGTCCTCGAGGCTGCACATATCGTCCCTTACGGTCGCGGCGGCGAGCATCGAGTCGACAACGGCCTGCTACTCCGAAGTGATCTGCATCGTTTGTACGACCGCGGCTATGTGACTGTGACGCCGGATCACGAGTTCCTCGTCGGCGACAGCCTTCGTGAGGACTTCAACAATGGCCGCAGCTACTACGCGCTGAGTGGGTCACGTATTGCGCTGCCGGACAACGCCGCATGGCAGCCAAGCCGTGAGCGCCTAGAATGGCATCGGCAGGAAGTGTTCAGGGGCTGACGTAGGCCTCGGCGCTCCTTGCTAACAATGAGATCAACCCGACTCGCTTCGCTCGCGGGTTATCTCACAGACGTTAGGCAGAGAGCTGGGGGACGCGTTGGCGGAGTCGCTGGGTGATGCAATCGAAGACCGCACTCCGGAGGCTCCTACAGGTTTGCGCCGCGTCTTCTTCTCGGTCGGTCGCTTCCTTGCACTGGTTTCCCTCGTCGGTATTGGCGCGGCGTCGCTCTTCATGGCGTGCAACGCGCTTGGGTATGTTTCGTCAGGCACTCTAGGGGCGGGAGAGGAACTCAACGCCCTTCTCGCAATCCTAAGCATGCTCGGCATCCCCGTGGCGTTCGTCGCACCGGTCATGCTCGGTCAGTGGTCGCTTGGACATCGTGGCGTCCAATGGAGAGGGACCGCAGCCGGGGTGGGCGCCGGTCTCATGGTCGGCGTGGTCGCTTACGCGGCGCTTCCGGCGGTCGTGTGGTTGGACAGCCTCGTTGCCGAGCGCGCGTTGGATTCCGGCATCCTCGGGCTCCCCGCGGCTGCGGCTTATGTCGCGTATGGAGCTGTCCTCACCGTGGGCCTTCTCTGGATGGTGTCCGGAGGGCGCTTGCGGGACGCGAAGGTACGCTGGGCGCTCGCGGCGATAGGAGCCAGCGTGGCCCTGCTCATGGTGTCATCCTCGTACCTCACGGGCTTGGTGGAGCGGGTGTACGACCTCTACAACCAGTCGGACACCGAAAGCGTGTCGGTCACCGGACAGTACGGGGAGCCGCTCGGCGACATCGGGCCTAACGGACTGGAGATGGCGATCGGCGGGTACCCGTTCTTGATCGTGCCATACGCGATGGGCGCTTCTCTCGGGATATTGCTGGTGCGCAAGCGTCGGGCTGCTCCTGCCTAACAAGCGCATCCAGCTGACGCGCACGAGGTAGACTGACCAGGACGGCATCGGCGCGCAGCTGATGCGCAAATGCGTTAGGCAGTTCCCATACCGATTTTGCTCGAAATGGTGAGGCATGAAGAGAGTTGCAGTGTTCGGCAATGCTGGCGGAGGCAAGTCCACGCTGGCACGAGAACTCTCGGAGCTGACCGGTCTGCCCCTCTACTCTGTGGACTCACTCAAGTATCGGCCAGGCGGTGGCGAGGCGCCTGAAAGCGAGTACCTCCAGACGCACGCAGACCTTCTGCGTCGCGAGGAGTGGATCATCGACGGGTTTGGCTCAGTTCCCACAGCGTGGGAACGGTTCGCTGCGGCCGACACGCTGGTCTACGTCGATCTTCCTCTTGCCATCCACTATATGTGGGTGACCAAACGCTTGATCAAAGGCAGTTTCGTGAAGCCGGAAGGTTGGCCGGAAGATAGTCCGATGTGGCGTGGCTCCATCGCCAGCTACCGCGTCATCCCACTGTGCCATCGTCATCTGACTCCCAAGTACAGGCAGCTTGTCGCAGATTCAGCGTCAGAAAAGCGAGTTCATCACCTGAGGTCGCCTCGCCAGATGCGAGCATTCATCCACGCCGTCGAGCAGGAGTACCGCGGTAGCTAGGTTTTCGGGGTGCTGATCGCAAAGCGCGGACTGCCTAACCCGCGTTTCCAGCAGAAAGCACGCCCGAGTCAGGTAGACTCGAGCAGTGAAGCGCGGGAGGGCGCGCTTCAGCTGAAACGCAAACACGTTGGGCACAACACTGCATCGTCCTTCGGATCAAGTGGTGTTGCGCTCCCGCGCGCTCATGTCAGACCCGAAGCTCACAATCCTCCCAGCGCATGTGCACTCGCATTAGTTCCGCGCTGGAGACGGAGGTGAAGTGCAATGGCCACAACCGGTGAGAAGCCAGGCAAGGGCAAGTATCGGTGCACGAAGTGCGGACAGGTGGTAGTGCTCGATGACTCCACTGACACCCTACCGCCATGCCCATCCTGCAACGGAACGGATTTCGTGAAGACCGCCTAGGGTCCGCGCCTCCACGTACCCCGCTGGCGGTAGTCACTGCCGGCGGGGTACGGGCAGATTCGGGCGCCTAATGTAGACTGTAGCTTGTACACCGACGTCAGCGAGAGGGGTGACAGATGAACGCGGTTGCCGCACGGAAGGCACGCGGGGCGTTCTTCACTCCCCCTGAGATGGCCAGCTTCATCGCGAATTGGGCGCTTCGCGCACCCACGGACGTGGTGCTCGAGCCGTCGTGTGGAGAGGCAGCGTTTCTTCTCCCAACGGTGCGCAGACTTACTGAGATCGGCGCAGTCCCGTCGGCGCTTTCGCAGCAGGTGTTCGGCGCAGAACTCTACGCCCCATCGGCCGCGGAGGCGTGCGCTGCAATCCTTGCAGACTCCGGACTCGATCTTGCTTCCAACGTGCGTATTGGGGACTTCTTTGAGTGTCGCGCGGGCGTCAACCTCCCCTTCGCGGACGCCTGCATCGGGAATCCACCCTATGTCCGCTACCAAGCATTTGCGGGCGATGCCCGACGGCGCGGACGTGAGGCGGCGTTGGCCCAGGGCGTCACAATCGACGGGCTCGCCAGCTCGTGGGCGCCGTTCACGGTGCACGCAGCTTCATTCCTCAGACCCGGCGGCCGCCTAGGCCTCGTATTGCCTGCGGAGCTTCTTTCTGTGAACTATGCCGCACCTGTCAGGAAGTACTTGCTCGGGCGATTCGCATCCGTGCGAGTCGTGCTGTTTCAAGAGAGGGTATTCCCGGGCGTTCTTGAAGAAGTTGTACTCCTGCTGGCTGAAGGCGAGGGCCCGTGCAATCGCTTTGATCTTGTGCAGTTGAACGGGCTCTCCGATCTCGAGAGTCTGGAGACGCGCGTCTGGCTGCCTAGTCCTGACTCCGGCAAATGGACGGACCTGCTTCTCCCTGACGGGGTCAAGGACGCGATTCGCGCGGTTGAAGCCACGGGTGCGATGGCGACGCTCGGCGAGTGCGCAAACGTGGGAATCGGAATGGTTACCGGCGCTAACGAGTACTTCTGCATCACAGATCAGATGCGACATGCGCTTGACCTCACAGCGCCCCATTTGAAGAAGATTCTTCCTCCGGGATCGAAACATACGCCGGGGATTGCCTACACGGCAGAATCATGGGAGCGGGCAGCAGAAGAGGGCAAGCGTGTGTGGCTCTTTTCGCCCGCGAGTCGAAAGAGCAAGGCTGCTGTTGACTACATCGCTGCCGGTGTCGCGCAGGGTCGGGATGCGGCATACAAGTGTCGGGTGCGATCGCCTTGGTACTCGGTCCCCCTGGTCAAGGCACCAGACGCCTTCATGGTCTATATGGCCAACGAGGGGCCACGGATGATTTCCAATCCAGGCGCACTGATCCACGTGAACTCAGTCCATGGTGTTCACCTTCATTCCTCGTTCAAGCCTTACATCGATGCGTTCACGCTCGCCTCGCTCTCGACCTTCACCCTGCTGAGCGCTGAGCTTGCCGGTCGCGCTTATGGGGGTGGCCTTCTGAAGTTGGAGCCCCGAGAAGCGTCACGTATGGCAGTACCGTCCTTGGATACCCTGCGTAAGTCTTCAGCGGACCTGGAACGCATCCGCGGATCGGTTGAGGCGCACTTGGCGAGACGCGAGTTCGAAGCCGCCGTCACCCTGGTAGACGGCGTGATCTTGGAGGGCGCACTCGGACTCGATGAGGACATAGTCGCTTCGCTGCGGCTCGGGCGCATGCACCTCTTCGGTAGGCGGAGATCCAGGAGCTAAGGCACAGGGGGACCATGGGAGTACACGATGCACTTGTAGGGGCTATAGTTGCCGCAGCACCCAAGCCCGCGAATGATGCGGCGCGCGAGGCAAAGAAGAACTACTCGGAGCGCCTGTCAAACGAGATTGCTCGCGCTCTCTCGCGCGAGCTGCGCGTGGTCGGCGTCTCGGACTGCGCGCCGGTCGTGATGGAGGATGGCGCATCC
>CAZGNF010000092.1:7411-8752 GCA_964527045.1 uncultured Coriobacteriaceae bacterium
ATCCTATGGCGCAGAGCGTCGATTGGCCGGTGGCATCGGGGCAAAGAAGGTTGATGTCTCTTGGTCCACGGACACCAGCGGACTGATTCTTGCGGCGTCGATCAAGACCATCAGCTTCGCTGACGCACGCACAAAGAACTACCAGAAGAACCTAGCGAACCGCCGGGGCGACATGCTCTTTGAGGCAGTCACCCTGCACAGACGGTTTCCGTTCGCCGTAATCGGTGGCTTCTTCTTCTTTGATGTTGGCGCCGCCGGTGACGGTACTGATCGACGGCCCTCAACCCTTCAGAATGCACATGATCTTCTGCGGCTCTTCACGGGACGTCCCGATCCGGCAGCGCGCGAAGAGCAACTCGAGAAGCTGTTCGTCATCACCTACGACGCAACGCCCGGACAAGAGTCAATCGAGGTGCATGAGGCCGGCAAGCTCGACGGGCCGGCGCTCAGCGCTGACGATGCGATCACCAGCTTGTTGGAGCTCGTGGCAGATCGAAACTCGGACTTCTATGACTATCGTGAGGGCGCATTAGTCTCTCGCTAGTGTGCCCAACAATGAGATCAACCCGACTCGCTTCGCTCGCGGGTTATCTCACGGACGTTAGACAGGGCCCACACGGGGTGAACGCATGCGGGATACGGTATTGATGAGCGTCGCTCTCGGAGGAGGAGCTCTCTTTGCCGTGGCGATATCAGTCCATCGCTGGCGGGCTGAATTCGGGTCGGGGCTGCGACAGCTCGCGATGGATATTCAGCATCTTGACCCTGAGGGGCGGGCAGCTGCCAAGAAGGCATGGGGTCGACGTCAGGCAAACACCCAATCGGCAATGGTTCTTGCCTTGTTCGTGTGGTTCGCTCTATGCGCCACACTCGCAGATGGGCTGGTCGCCCTTGTTGGTTGGTCGCTCGGCATCGTGGCGTACGGTGTGCTTCTGATATTGCCAGCGAATCTCTACGGACGATGGCTGTACACCCGAATCGCGAACAGCATCCCTGACGAGTCGAGTGAGACCCGCACGACGAGGCCTGTCTAACCAGCGCATCCAGCAGACGCGGCAAGCGCTAGACTGAACGGCAGGGGATGGGCGCGCTGCTGATGCGCTCATACGTTAGGCACAGGCTACTCACGGGGGGATTCGTGCGTACTCGCAGGAGACTCATCATCGATCGCTCCAACCTGAAGCGTGCTGCAGTAGTCCCCAAGCCATCGAGGGCATCCAAGCTCGCAGCTGGAGTCGCGCCCTGGGCGGCCATCGCGGCATCGCTTGTCGTTGGAGTCGCCTCCGTCGTGATTGCCACCAGCGCCAACTCCATAGCTACTCAACAGAACTCGCTGGTGGC
>CAZGNF010000093.1:0-8729 GCA_964527045.1 uncultured Coriobacteriaceae bacterium
ATCTACATCTGCAATGTCGCAAACCAGCGCGGCGAGACCACGGGACTCGATGCCGTCGGGCACGTTCTCGCGCTCGAAGAACACGGGTTGCGCGGCGCCATCGATGTCGTGCTCGTGCACGACTCGGATGCGGCACCGCTTGCCGGCGACGTCTCGCCGGTGGACGGCGGCAAGGACGCCAGAACGCGCATCGAAGCGCGCGGGATCACCGTCGTGGCGACGGATCTCGTCGACAGGCGCGCGCCGATGCATCACGATCCAGACCTGCTCTGCTCGGCGCTGAGGGGGTTGGCGTAGGTGTCGTTCACCGCAGAAGTCAAAGACGAGCTCTCACGTGTCGAGCCGAAGCGGAAGTGCTGTCCGCGGGCCGAGCTCTCGGCGCTCGTTCGTGTCGAGGGTACGTTGCACTTCACCGGCAACGAGCGCTTCCGCCTGGAGATCGCCACGGAGACGGCTCCCGTGGCGCGCAAGGCAATCAAGCTGCTCCACAGTATCTATGAGCTCACGACCGAACTCACTGTCCGCCGCTCGGTGCTGCACAAGTCCAACAACTACCTCATCACGGTCCCCGCACAACCGAAGCTCGCGCAGGCGCTTCACGATCTGGGCATTCTCGACGACGCGCTCACGCCCAGCCATGGGATTCCGCGCTGGCTCGTGAAGAAGGACTGTTGCGCCATCTCGTACCTGCGCGGTGCTTTTCTCGGTGGCGGGTTCGTGGCGGACCCGCACGGTGACTTTCATTTCGAGCTTACCGCCGAGTCCGAGCAGGTGGCCGAGGACCTCACCGCGATCATGGCCCGCTTCGACATCAACGCGCGCATCACGCAGCGACGCGGCACCTACGCCGTCTATCTCAAGGGCGCCGAGCCGATCGTCACATTCCTTGCGCTCGTCGGGGCCCATCGCGCGCTGCTTCGCACCGAGGACGTGCGCATCATCAAGGGCGTTCGCAACGACGTGAATCGCCTGGTGAATGCGGAGACTGCGAACCTGCAGAAGAGCGCCGAGGCAGCCATGACGCAGGTCGAGGCTATCCGGCGATTGGCGTCTTCGCGCGGTCTGGAGAGCCTGCCGCCGGCGTTGCAGGAGCTTGCGGCGCTCCGTCTGGAGCACCCCGACGCGAGCTTGCGTGAACTCGGCGAGCTCGCCGAGCCGCCGCTCTCGAAATCCGCGGTGTACCACCGTATCCGCCGGTTGGAGGAGCTTGCCTCGGACTAACGGGCCCGCAGGGGTGCTGTTGCGTCGCTGTTTCGGCTACTATTCGGAGCGTGGCCCGTAGCGGCCCGGCATCTGTCCGTTCGGGTTATGAGGAGGGGTTGGCTCGTGGCAATCAGAGTCGGAATCAACGGGTTCGGTCGTATCGGGCGCCTGGTCTTCCGCGCCGCCGAGAAGGATCCGAACATCGAAGTGGTCGCAGTGAACGACCTCACCGACGCGAAGACCCTCGCGCACCTGCTCAAGTACGATTCGGTGCACGGCAAGTTCGGGTACGACGTGAAGGCCGGCGAAGGCGCGTTCTTCGTCGATGGCCGAGAGGTCAAGGTCCTTGCCGAGCGCGATCCCGCCAAGCTGCCCTGGGGCGAGCTGGGCGTGGATGTCGTCGTCGAGTCGACGGGCCTTTTCACTGACGGCACCAAGGCGCAGTGGCACCGTGATGCCGGCGCGAAGAAGGTCATCATCTCGGCTCCTGCAAGCAATGAGGACATCACGATCGTCATGGGCGTCAATGACAACGAGTACGACGCCGACAAGCACAACATCATCAGCAACGCCTCGTGCACCACGAACTGCCTTGCGCCGTTCGCCAAGGTGCTGCGCGACAGCTTCGGTCTCAAGCAGGGCTTCATGAACACGATCCACAGCTACACGAACGATCAGAACATCCTCGACCTGCCGCACAAGGACCTCCGTCGCGCACGCGCTGCGGCGATGTCCATGATCCCGACGTCGACCGGTGCGGCGAAGGCCATCGGCCTCGTGCTGCCGGACATGAAGGGCAAGCTCGACGGCATGTCCGTGCGCGTTCCCACGCCCGATGGCTCCGTGGTCGACCTCGTCGCCGAGCTCGAGACGCCGGTCACGCGCGACATGATCAACGCCGCTATGAAGGCGGCCGCCGAGGGCCCGATGAAGGGCTACCTGGAGTACTGCGAGGACCCGATCGTCTCGATCGATGTCGTCGGCAATCCCGCCTCGTCGGTCTTCGACTCGCTGCAAACCATGGTCATGGGCGGAGAGGGAACCTTCGTGAAGTGCCTCTCGTGGTACGACAACGAGTGGGGCTACTCGAATCGTGTCGTCGACCTGATCAACATGGTCGGGTAACTCGATCTCACCTGCAGCGGGCGCGGAAACGCGCCCGCTGTCGTGTCCGGTACCAAGTATGTGGAGGGACGATGTTCTCCAAGAAGACCGTGAAAGACGTTGACGTCCGCGGCAAGCGCGTTCTCGTGCGCGTCGACTTCAACGTTCCGCTCGCCGAGGGATCCGTCACCGACGACACCCGGGTACGAGCTGCGCTGCCGACACTGCGCTACCTGGTCGACCACGGGGCACGCGTTATCGTCATGAGCCACCTCGGCCGCCCCAAGGGTGAGCCGGATCCGCAGTTCAGCCTCCGTCCTGTTCGCCGGGTGCTGCAGCGCCTTCTCGGTCGCAATGTCGTGTTCGTCGACGACATCGTCGGTGCGGAGGCGCACGAAGCGGTCGATCGTATGGTCGACGGCGAGATCATCATGCTCGAGAACGTTCGCTTCAATCCCGGCGAGAAGGCGAACGATCCCGAGTTCGCGAAGGCGCTTGCCTCGCTCGCCGACATCTACGTGAACGACGCGTTCGGTGCGGCACACCGTGCACATGCGTCGACTGCGGGTGTCGCGCAGTTCCTTCCAGCCTACGCGGGCCTGCTGCTTTCGCGTGAGGTCGAGACGCTCACTTCCATGCTCACGAACCCCGAGCGTCCGTTCGTGGCGATTCTCGGCGGGTCCAAGGTCTCGGACAAGATCGGTGTCATCGATCGCATGCTCGACTGCGTCGACTCACTGCTCATCGGCGGCGGGATGTGCTTCACCTTCCTGGTCGCCAAGGGCGTCAACGTGGGCCGCTCACTCGTTGAAGACGAGTGGATCGAGCCCGCCAAGAAGATGATGGAGAAGGCGCTGGAGCGTGATGTCGAGATCATGCTGCCGGTCGACTTCGTGGTCGCCGACCAGATCGTCGACGACGCCGAGACCAAGGTCGTTGGCCGAGAGGAGATTCCTCCGGACATGATGGGCCTCGACATCGGGCCGACCACAAGCGAGCTCTTCAAGGGAGCCATCGGCATGGCGCGCACCATCTTCTGGAACGGCCCTATGGGTGTGTTCGAGATGAAGCCGTTCGAGGCCGGTACCCGTGAAGTCGCCATGGCAGTCGCGCGCAACAACCGCGCGGTCTCGGTCATTGGCGGCGGCGATTCGGTGGCCGCGCTCAAGAAGTTCGACCTCGAGGAGCGTGTCACGTTCGTCTCCACGGGAGGCGGTGCCTCGATGAAGCTGCTCGAGGGAACGACGCTCCCGGGCGTTGAAGCGCTCATGGACAAAGACGCGTAGGCAGTCGGGAAAGGGGAGCGCTATGGAGCGCCGCATGATGGTCGCCGGCAACTGGAAGATGTACACCACCTCAGGCGAGGGTGCAGTGCTCGTCCAGGACATCGCCGAGGAACTCGAGCGCGAACTTGATGACAACGCGCTCGACGTCGTTGTCTGCCCGCCGTTCACCGGCATCAAGGCCGTTTCGACGGTGATCGAGCTCGATCACGTGAACATGGGACTCGGCGCGCAGGACATGTTCTGGGAGGCCGAAGGTGCGTTCACCGGAGCTGTCTCGGCACGCATGCTCACCGAGCTGCGGTGCACGCATGTGATCGTCGGCCACTCCGAGCGTCGCGAGTTCTTCGGGGAAACAGATGAGACCGTCAACAAGAAGGTCCGCGCGGTGTTCGCGGCCGGCATGACGCCGATCATGTGTTGCGGCGAGACGCTGACCACGCGCGATGCGCTTGAGACTGATTCGTTCGTGCGCGCCCAGGTCATGGCCGGCGCAGCAGGACTTTCGGCCGAGGAGGCAGCACGCCTTGTCATCGCGTACGAGCCGATCTGGGCTATCGGCTCAGGCCGCACGCCCACGCCTGAGGCAGCGAACGACGTCGCTCGCGGAATCCGCGCGACCGTGGGCGCGATGTACGGCCCGCCCGCCGCGATGCAGGTCCGCGTGCTCTATGGCGGTTCGGTCAAGCCTGAGAATGCACGCATGTTCTTCTCGGAACCGGATATCGATGGGGCGCTCGTTGGCGGGGCCGCACTGAAGGCGGATTCGTTCGCCGCCATCGCGAAGGCGGCCTGCGGGAAGTGACCACCCCTGTCGCACTGGTGATTTTGGATGGCTTCGGGCTGGGGACTCCCGGTCCGGGCAATGCCATCACCGAGGCGAATACGCCCAACCTCGACCGACTCTTCAGGGAGTGCCCGTGGGCACCGCTGCAGGCATCGGGCGAGGCGGTCGGTCTTCCTGACGGCCAGATGGGCAACTCAGAGGTAGGTCACCTGAACATCGGGGCTGGCAGGATCGTCTATCAAGAGCTGACCCGAATCTGCAAGGCCATCGAGGACGGCTCACTCGTCAAGAACGAGGTGCTTGCGGCCGCGATCGATGCTGCCATTGCGGGCGACGGCGCCGTGCATTTCATGGGACTCCTCTCGGACGGCGGTGTTCATAGCCACCAGGATCACCTGTATGCGCTCGTTCGGATGGCCGCAGCACGAGGCGCGAAGCGCATCTTCATCCATGCGTTCCTTGATGGCCGAGACGTCCCGCCGCGCAGCGGCCTCGGCTTCGTCGAGAAGCTCGAGTGTGTCCTTGCCGAGGTGGGCGTCGGCCGTATCGCGACCGTCATGGGTCGCTACTACGCGATGGACCGCGACAGGCGGTGGGAGCGCGTCGAGCAAGCGTGGCGTGCGATGGTGCTCGGCGACGGAGTGCGGGTTGCCACGGCAACTGCGGCCGTCTCGGCTTCGTACGAGGCAGACGCCACTGACGAGTTCGTGGTGCCGGCGGTCGTTTGCGACGGCGACCGGCCCATAGGAACCCTAGCCGATGGCGACGCGCTCATCTTCTTCAACTTCCGTCCGGATCGGGCGCGCGAGATCACACGCGCGTTCGTGGACCCGGCGTTCGTCGGATTCGTTCGTCCGGTTCGGCCGAACCTCCACTTCGTGTGCCTGACCGAGTACGACCCCACGATTCCCGCGTCGATCGCCTTCCCGAAAGATCTCCCATGCTGCGTATTGGCTGATGTCCTCGCCGCAGCGGGCCTGCGTCAACTCCATATTGCGGAGACGGAGAAGTACGCGCACGTCACGTTCTTCCTCAATGGCGGCGCAGAGACGCCGAAGGTCGGGGAGGAGCGTGTGCTCGTACCAAGCCCGCACGTCCCCACCTATGACTCACAGCCCGAGATGAGCGAGCCCGAGGTTACACGGCTGCTGGTGGAAGCCATCGAACAACAGCGTGCCGACTTCTACGTGGTCAACTACGCCAATTGCGACATGGTTGGGCATACCGGCATCTCAGAAGCAGCAATTCGGGCGGTGGAGGCCGTGGATGACGGCGTCGGCCGCGTCGCCAGGGCCGTCTCGGCGCGTGGCGGCGTGCTCATCGTGACGGCCGACCATGGCAACGCAGAACAAATGATGGAACCCGATGGCAGCCCCTTTACCGCGCACACGACCGAGCCGGTACCCTTCATCTGCTGCGGGGCGAGCATCACAGGGGTTCGTACCGGTGGGATTCTCGCCGATGTGGCTCCGAGCGTTCTTGACCTGCTCGGCATCAACCCCCCGGCGGAGTGGACAGGGAAGACGCTCCTCAAGCGCTAGTTGAGCAACCTGCCCGGTGTCGGTATACTGACACGGTTCGACTGAGACATGCTGATCGTCCCGGGAGTCCTCAGGGACGGCGTTTTCGAGGAGTTGTAGTGACCGTCTTCGCATACATCGTCATTGCTATTCACAGTATATGCGCTATTGGCCTGATTCTATTCGTTCTTCTGCATTCCGGTAAGGGCACTGGACTTTCGTCCATGCTTGGCGGCGCTGTGCCGACCACTTCGAGTGGCAGCGGCATCATCGAGAAGAACCTTGACCGCATCACCATCGGGTTTGCCGCTGGATACGCGGTTACCGCATTGCTTCTGATGATCATCTACCGACCCGGTCTGTAAGCTTCCGCAACAATCGATTTCGAACGACTGCGTAACGCCCGCCCACCCGGCGGGCGTTCTCTTTACGTGCGTTAGCCGAAGGCGTACCGACCTCCCTGTGCTTGCCTTTCTATGCAAAGAGCGGGAGTATTAGTTGTTCGTTCCACATCAGCAAAGGAACACTGGAAGACGGCTTCGGCCATTGCGGCCGAGTTTGATCGCCGGGGAGGGATGAGCGCGCGCGATCGCTGGAGTGTTGGACGGTTTACGAATGCAAGCAGGTACGGTTTCCGGAGGGAGGCTGAACATTGTCTAGTCGAATTCGTAAGAGTGTGGCTGTCGCTTTGGCTCTCGTTATGGTCGTAGCGGTTGCAGGTCTCGGTGGCTGCAAGGCCAAGACCGACACAGGCACCGGTACGGACACGGGCAGCTCGGGCGCAACCAAGGGCGGTACCCTGAGTTTCTACATCAATGAGCCTGCGTTTATCGATCCTGTGAACGCTCAGGAATCTGAAGGCATGCAGGTCGTTAACGCGGTCTTTGACAGCCTGGTCGACTTTGACCCGGTCACGTCTGAGATCATGCCTTCAGCGGCGGAGAGCTGGGAAGGTAACGCGGACGCAAGCGTTTGGACGTTCAAGCTTCGCCAGGGTGCGAAGTTCCACAATGGCCGTGAGGTCAAGGCTCAGGACTTCAAGTACGCATGGGAGCGCATCTGCAATCCCGAGAACAAGTCCGAGATCTCCTACCACCTCTCATCGGTCAAGGGCTTCGACGAGATGGCAGCCGGCACCGCCAAGGAGCTGTCTGGCGTCAAGGTCGTCGACGACTACACCCTCGAAGTGACACTCGCGTATCCTTTCGGTGACTTCGAGTACGTCGTTGGTCACCCGGCTCTGGGTCCCGTCCCGGCCGAAGAGCTTGATACCCCCGACAAGGTCAAGGCATTCCTTGACAAGCCGGTCGGCAACGGTCCGTTCATGATGGCCGAGGCGTGGGCGCACAACCAGGGAATCAAGGTCGTTCGTTTCGACGACTACTACGGCGACACCGCACTCCTCGATGGTGTCGACTTCAAGATCTTCAAGGACGAGGAGACCGCATTCCTCGAGTTCAAGGCCGGTAACCTGGACTTCACCAGCATTCCTGGTGGCCAGATCGACGCCTCGATTCAGGAGTACGGCGAGAGCGCTGACGGCTACACGGTTGAGGCCGGCAAGCAGGTTCTGACCGGGTCCGAGCTCTCCACCTACTACATGATCTTCAACACCAAGGACGCCACGCTCAAGAACGCGGACGTTCGTCGCGCGATCTCGATGGCGATCAACCGTGAGGTCATCGTCACGAGCGTGTACGAGGGCACTCGTAGCCCCGCTACGGGCATCGTCCCCAAGGGCATCGTCGGTTACCAGGACGGCGCATGGCCGTATGCGAAGTACGACAAGGAAGGCGCCATCGCTCTGTTGGAGAAGGCTGGCTTCCCGGGCGGCAAGGGTCTTCCTGAGATCACCCTGTCGTTCAACTCCGGTTCTGGTCATGAGCCCGTTATGCAGCTCATCCAGTCCGACCTCAAGGCCATCGGCGTGAACGTGAAGCTTGACGGCCAGGAGTGGGCGCAGTACCTGGACAAGCTGGATGCTGGCGAGTTCCAGTTGGGTCGTCTCGGCTGGCTTGCCGACTACCCGATCATGGACAACTTCCTGTATCCGCTGTTCTACTCCACGAGTGCTGACAACCACTCGTTCTACAACGATCCCGCGATCGACACCGCGATCCTCGACGCCCGCAAGGTCACCGACCCTGCCGCGCGTGTAGAGGCCTATCGCGCGATCGAGAAGACCATCGGCGAAGCTGCCCCGGTCGCTCCGATCGTTGGGTACAAGCATCAGCGCGTCGGTTCGGCGCGTATCCGTGACTTCGTCTTCAGCCCGATGAGCCTGGCGGCTCTCGATAAGGCCTGGATCGAGACGAAGTAGCGTAGGAACCAAGAGAAACATGGTGACGTGGGAGGATGCCGCAGGGCATCCTCCCACCGATTCCACCACACGCGTCTCTCGCAACTTGGCCTATCCCGAACCCAGTTAGGCGCCGCTATGCTCAAGTACATCCTTCGTCGAATACTCCAGATGATTCCTGTGTTCATCGGAGTGACGATCCTGCTCTTCATACTCAAAGCACCGGGAATCTTGCCCGGTGACCCGATTCGTATGATCACGGGCGAAAAGGAAATCTCGCCTGTGCTGTACCAGACGCTGATCAAGGAGAACGGCCTCGACAAGCCGCTTGTGCAGCAGTACTTCATCTACCTTGGAAAACTCACACAGGGTGATCTGGGCAAGTCGTACCAGAAGGACCGCCCTGTGACCGAGCTCTTCGCGAACACGTATCCCAATACCATCAAGCTGGCGTTTGCCGCCATTGTCGTCGAGATACTCATAGGCGTTGGCGCCGGCATCATCTCGGCGATCAAGCAGTACTCGTTCTGGGA
>CAZGNF010000094.1:0-8603 GCA_964527045.1 uncultured Coriobacteriaceae bacterium
GAGAGAGGTCCTGCTGCAATGGCACCACGCGTCGCGGTCATCGGCACGAGAGGAATCCCGAACGTTCACGGCGGGGTTGAGTACCACTGTGAGGAACTCTATCCTCGCCTTGCTGAACTCGGCTTCGATATCACCGTCTTCGCCCGCGAGCCGTATATCGAGTCCGCGTGCGAGTACCGAGGCGTTCATGTCGTGCCGCTCCCGGCAGTTCGTCGAAAGTCGCTCGAAGCAATCACTCATTCCGCTCGCGCCGCATACAAGGCCGGGCATGAGAAGTTCGACATCTGCCACTTCCATTCGGTAGGACCTGCGGCTACCATCCCGATCGCGCGCCTTTTCGGCGCCCGCTCCATCGTCTTCACGATGCACGGGCCGGACTACGAGCAGCGCAAGTGGGGGAAGAATGCCCGGCGATTCCTCCGGTTCGGCGAGGCCGTAGGCGCCAAGCACGCGGATGCGGTCGTTTCGGTCTCCGCGCACCTTCAGCATCGGCTTGAAGAGAAGTACGGGCGCCCCGTCCACTACATCCCCAACGCACCTCGGGCGATCCAGGCCACACCACCCAACGGCACACTGTCTTCGTTCGGGCTTCGGGGCAAAGACTACGTTCTGTACGTCGGCCGCCTGGTTCCCGACAAGCGTGTAGAGGATCTGCTGCAGGCCATGGCAGACGTCAAGCCGACAGTGCCGGTCGTCGTGGCCGGTCATAGCAGTCACGCCTGGGAGTACGGCGCACATCTCCGAGAGGTGGGCGGCGCAAACACGATCTTCACGGGATGGCTCGAGTGGCGACAGACACAGGAACTGTTCACGAACGCACTCGCGCTCGTCCTTCCTTCGGCAGTCGAGGGTTTGCCACTCAGCTTGCTTGAGGGCATGGCGCACGGGGTTCCGTGCATCGCTTCCGACATCGCGGGCAACCTGGAAGTCCTCGGGTCACCACCTGCGGGACTGGTGTATCCGGTCGGGGACGCAAACGCGCTACGCAGTGCGCTGCAGACGGTGCTCAGCGACGAGAGCATTGCGGGCAGACTGAAGGCAGCGGGGCCTCAGCGAATCACGGAAGCGTACGATTGGGATACGATCGCGCGCCAGATGGCCGAGGTGTACACCGAGCTGCTTGCTCGCTAGCGCACCTTCACCTGGATGCGGAACATTCCGGCGTTGTCGGCGTACATGCCCGCTGCCTCGTTGATGAGCGCGATCACGTGGTCGCCCGGCGTCCCGACGATCACCCTCATGCCGTCGCGAACCTCAAGCTCGGTGTAGGCGACATAGCGCGACGATTCGCCGACCCGAAAGAGCAGCGCACCGACATTCGCAGTCGGCCTCACCGGCACGAACGTGTAGTCGTGCCCGGGATCGCCTTCGGGGCCGCACGTCCCGCTCTTCCAGTACCTGATGGATCCAGACGCCTTCACGAGCAGGCTGCCGGACGGACCGATGATGCCGACGTCAACGCCCGATTCTGCGCTTGCGTTCAGGTCGACCGTCAGATTGCCGGCAGTCCCGTACTCCACAATCTCATCGACTGGCGCGAGCTCCACGCTCTCCGTCGGCCGACCATCCGCGTCGATCTCCGTGCGTGAGTCGACCCGTCCCAGGATCAGCCGCTCTTCGAAGTACGTGTAGAGCACCGTGCGTCCCTCGACGCCGGCCCGCGTGACGGCCTCGGTGCCGATCGGCAGCTTTGCCGAGGCGACCCGCTCGGTCTCGAAGGGGAGAGCGACGACGCGCGATTCTGTCACGACCTGGGTGCGAACCGGGCGGACGACCACGACGATCGCGGCGAGCACCAGTATGAGCAGCGCGAACATCGCGACACCGCGGATACGTGCTCCCATACATCCTCCCCCCGGTCACAAGCTGTAGCGGAAACCACATGATACTGTCTATCGTGGACGAAGAGCCAGCCAGGGCTCACCTCCATGTGTCTCGGCAGGAAGGACCACGCGCTTGAGCGCTCACGGTGTCCGGTTTAGGAGTCTTCTGCGCGGCTGCGCCTTCGCTATGCTGCGCGCAAGCGGTCTGCCACTGCTCTTGCGCCTCACCCGTCAACGCCATCGCCTGACCATCCTGCTCTTCCATCAACAGGACCCGACTCGCTTCGAGGCCACAGCGCGGGCACTGCAGCAGCGGTACTCGGTAATCGGTATGGGGGAGGCTCTCAGCGCGCTCGAGACAGGCAGCTTCGATGCGCTGCCGCCACGACCGCTCGTGATCACGTTCGATGACGGCAGGGCGTCGAACGCCGCTCTCGTGCCCACGCTCCGTAGATGCGGCATCCGTCCAACCATCTTCATAGCGACCGACGTTGTGGGGACGAACCGCCATTTCTGGTGGACCGCGCTCAGCCGCAGTGAGCTCTTGCATGCGCAGATGCTCCCTGAAGCGGAGCGCATCGCGTACCTACGGCGCGTCGGCCATGACCCGAACGCCGAACACGACACTGCCCAGGCGTTGAGCCTGGCCCAGGTCGCGGAGCTCGCCTCGGTGGCGGACATCGAGCCCCACACGCGAACGCACCCCGTCCTCACGCGCTGTACTGCCGAGGAGGCCCGCAAGGAGATCCAAGGCTCGATCGATGACGTCCGGGCACTCACTGGCAGCTCACCACGCGTCTTCGCGTACCCGAACGGCGAGTTCGATGATGCGGTCAGCGGGATCGTCTCGGCATGCGGAATCCGCTACGCAGTCACGACCGAAGCCGCGTACGTCGAAGCGAGCTCTGAGCCGCTGCGTCTGGGGCGGATCTTCGTCCGAGATGACGCCAGCATGAGCGAGCTCATCGTCTTCGCCAGCGGACTTCACGGCATGCTCAGGCGGCTACTCCACCGGACCAGCTAGCCGGCACGCACCCCGCAACCGACCGTTCGTCGGAAGAGTGTGTGATTTGACGCGTTTCTGCTCACAAATCAGCCCTGATGTGCCGACAATCACACTGTAAGAGAGTTGATAATCGCAGATCGGCACGAATCTCCTGAAAAAGGCACAACCCGTCGAAAGGCGGGTGTCGCAAAGTCACGGGTCTAACGGAAGGCACGCCTTCCCACGACAGCCGGACTGCCGGGGCCCCGAGATGGATTTTGACCCGAGGCTTCCTGGCGACAGGGAGTCCCGGGTCGATGTGCATCAAGGGGCAGGTTCACGTGAGTATTCGCACGACAGGACTCAAGGTCTATGCGAGCAAGGTAGTCATTCTGATGACGGCTCTCGCCGTCATCTTCTCGTTCGTAAGTATCCCGGTCGCATCAGCTGCCGGCGCCTCAGTCTCCGTGGCGGATTTCGGCGCGAACGGCAGCGACACCAGCGACGACACTACGGCCTTCCAGAACGCGATCAACGCGGCCGTCTCCGGGGGAACCGTCACGATCCCTGCCGGCACGTACATCCTCGGACAGGTTCGTATCACCAAGCCGCTCGAGATCGCCGGCGTAGGCGCCAGCTCCGTTCTGAAGCTCCGCTCTGGTGCGAACCAGACGCTGCTGGCCATCGCCAATACCAACAACGTGACGGTTCGAGACCTGGCGATCGACGGCAACATCAGCGGTCAGACCGGCGGCTACCCGCACGGTATCCAGTTCACGGCCACGACCGACTCGACCGTGACGCGCGTCGACATCCGCAACTGCGAGAAGTCGGCCGTCTCGGTCTACGACGGCTCCGACCGGGTCAGCGTTACGAATAGCCGGTTCGACAACAACGAGAACGATGTCGAAATCCACTCAAGCGCCTACAACTACTGCGCTGAGAACTACGCAACCAACACGCAGTACGAATCCTGGGTCAGCTACGAGCAGACCGGCGGACCAGGCAAGGCCCACCACAACACGATCGTGAACAACGTTTCGATCGGCGCGTACGCCGGCATCAACATCGAGCGCTCGCACGACGACCTCGTTCAGGGCAACACCATCGAGAACGCCAGGTGGGGCATCATGGTGCAGGGTCGCGACTCGACTTTCAGCCACAACGAAACCGTCGTTGATAACATCCTCATCGGTGGCCCAAACTCCACGCAGTGGGGAATCACCGCTGAGAATCCATCGCATACGAACACGATAGCCCGCAACTCCGTCTCCGGTTGGCTTGCGACTCCGCTCAATATCCAGTCGGCCGACTCGGTGTTCGAGGGCAACACGATCAGCGACAACCGCAAGGCCGTCGCGGTCAAGACGAGCGACGTCATCGTCCGCAACAACGTGTTCGAGGGTTCAGACGAGGTCGGCGTCATCTTCGGTGACACGCTCAGCGACGTCGTCTTCGAAGGCAACACCGTCAGCGGATCCGCCGAGGAAGGCGTGCTCGTTCTTGAGCCGCTCACTCGCTTCGCCTTTGTCCGCAACACGATCACCGGCAACGGCGCCTCGGCAAGCGGGACGCTTGACGGCGTGTACTCAGTAGCGACTTGGATCGACTCGGCGCTGCTCGGCAACACGATCACGAACCCTGCAGGCGTCTCCGCACAGAAGCACCCGGTCACCATCCCTGGCGGCAGCACCGTAGCCGTCGCGGACAACCAGATGAGCGCACTGAGCGCAGCGTTGCTTCCCACCGGCACCTCGGGGAAGACCATCACGGTCTCGTCCTTCGTAGCCGAGTCGGGCATCTGGGCATGTACGGCAAGCGGAGTCCCTGGTACATGGACGCTGCGGGAAGCGATTCCGACCACAGAGCCTGCACCAGTGCCAACCTCCGAAACCCGCACGATCTCGCAGACCTCGATCCAGGGCGACGACCGCTACAGCACGAACGTCGCAGTCTCGAAGGCCGCGTATCCTGACGGGGCAGACGTCGTCATCGTGGCGACCGGCGAGAACTGGCCGGATGCGCTCGGCGGCGCCACCCTCGCAAACGCCGTCAGCGGCCCGATTCTCCTCACCAAGCGCAACCAGCTTCCCTCGGTCGTTCTCGCTGAGATCCGCCGCCTTGGCGCAACGCAAGCGATCATCCTCGGCGGCACAAGCGCAGTCAGCGCCGGTGTCGAAGCCGCGTTGATGAGCGAACTCGAGTCCGTCCGGCGCATCGGCGGATCCAACCGGTACGCGACTGCGGCAGCCATCGCCAAGGCGAGCGTTGAGGCACTCGGCGGAACGTACGACGGTACGGTGCTGTGCGCGACTGGCTCGAACTTCGCAGACGCTCTCGCGGCATCACCGCTTGCGGCAGCGAAGGGTTGGCCGCTCGTGCTCGTCGGCCCTGACGGCATCGCAGGCATCACCGGCACGCTCGACGCGATCGGCGCGAACAACGCGATAATCCTCGGCGGCACCAAGGCCGTTCCGGCGAAGGTCGAAACCGCGCTGATTGCCCGCTTCGGCGCCGGTGAAGTCACGCGTATCGCGGGAGCCAACCGCTACGCGACCTCAGCCGCCATCGCCGAGTGGGCAGTCACCAACGCCGGACTCGGCTGGAACAACCTCGCTGTTGCAACGGGCGAGAACTTCCCGGATGCCCTCGCCGGCGGCGTCTTGCAGGCAGTCGACGGCTCGGTGCTGCTGCTCACCACCAGCAAGAACCTCCACAGCGATATCAGGGCAACCATCTACGGGAGCCGCACCGAGATCACCGCAGTGAAGTACCTGGGTGGACAAAGTGCACTGGCTTCCAGCGTACGTATCGCGGTTGCCGGAGCGCTGCGCTAGCCCTTCACGGTCGAGGGCCACATCATCGGCAAGGCAACGTCAGCACCCCGAGTGTCATACGGTTGTGGCACAATACCCCAGTAGGAATACGCATGTGTCGGGACCAGTGTGTCCCGTTCAGTAGGGGAGTCACGCCATGACCGAGCCTCGATTCGGACGCCTTCTCACCGCGATGGTCACGCCCTTCACGCCAGACGGAGCGCTCGACCTCGATCGCGCACAGGAACTCGCACTTCGCCTTCTCGACCAGGGGACGGAGGCACTCGTCGTGTGCGGCACCACGGGTGAGTCGCCCACTGTCTTCTACGACGACAAGCTACGGCTGTTCGAAGCGGTCATCGAAGCCGTTGATGGCAAGGCCCCGATCATCGCCAACGCGGGCGACAACTGCACGGATGACTCGGTCGAGTTCGCCAAGCAGGTCGTCAAACTCGGTGTCGACGCAGTCATGGCTGTCGTGCCGTACTACAACAAGCCTCCGCAGGAGGGACTGTATCGCCACTTCGGTGCCATCGCCTCAGCAGTTGAGGTTCCGGTCGTCCTGTACAACATCCCTGGTCGCTGCGTTGTGAACCTCGATGCAGCCACCACCCTCAGGCTGGCCGCCGACTTCGAGAACATCGTGGCAGTGAAGGAAGCGAGCTCAAACCTCACGCAGATCGCATCCATCATCGATGGCGCTCCGGTGGGTTTCGAGGTGCTCTCGGGTAACGACGAGGACACGCTGCCGATGATGGGACTCGGCGCGACCGGCGTCATTTCCGTTGCCTCGCACGTCGTCGGCCCCCAGATGGCCGAGATGCTCACAGCGCAGGCGTCGGGCGACCACACCCGCGCGCTCAAGATCCACCTTGAGCTCATGCCGCTCTTCAAAGCGCTCTTCATGACGGCGAATCCGATTATGGTCAAGAAGGCGCTGGAACTCGTCGGGTTCCCGGTAGGCGAGACGCGTCTGCCGCTGATCCCTGCGAGCGACGAACAGACCACCGAGCTTGCGCGCGTCATGCGCCATATCGGCCTCCTCGACTGATAGCCCGCACACGCGGGTCGAATGAGCACTAACCCTCAGACGCACGAAAAGGAGCACGATCGAACAGCATATGACCACACAGAAGAACCGACTCCGCGTCATCCCGCTTGGCGGGCTCGACGAGATCGGTAAGAACATGACCGTCGTCGAATACGGAAACGACATGGTCGTTATCGACGCGGGCATCATGTTCCCCGACGACGACACGCCGGGCGTCGACCTCATCCTCCCGGACTACAGCTACATCGTTAAGCGCAAAGACAAGCTCCGCGGCATCATCATCACCCACGGTCATGAAGACCACACCGGCGCTTTGCCGTACTTGCTGCGCGACCTCGGGACCAACGTGCCTATTCTTGGCACGAAGCTCACACTTGGCCTGATCAAAGGGAAGCTCGAGGAGCACCGCATCAAGAAGCCGAAGCTCCGGGAGATCAAGCCAGGCGGACATGTGAGCCTGGGCGTTTTCGGGTTCGACTTCATCGCAATGAACCACTCGATTCCCGACGGCGTGGCGGTCTTCGTGCGCACGCCGGTGGGCAACCTGCTTCACACCGGCGACTTCAAGCTCGACCAGACGCCGATCGATGGCGTTCCGACCGACTACGCCGGGCTCGCGAAGGCGGCACGCGCGGGCATCACGCTGCTCATGAGTGACTCGACCAATGCAGAGTCTCTCGGCCACACGCCATCCGAAGCGGTCGTTGGCGTCGCGCTGCGACGCATCTTCTCAGACGCAGATCAGCGGATCATCGTCGCGTCGTTTGCGTCGCACATCCACCGGTTGCAGCAGGTCTGCGATGCAGCAGTCGCAGCTGGCCGCAAGGTCGCCGTCACCGGACGATCGATGGTGAACAACACGACCATCGCTCGCGACCTGGGCTACTTGCATATCGGCGATGACGACATCGTCGACGCATACGCGATGCAGGGCCTCGCCCCCGAAAAGGTCGTGGTCCTCTCAACGGGAAGTCAGGGCGAACCGCTCTCGGCGCTCGCGCGCATGGCGAACCGCGACCACAAGACCGTCGAGATCGAAGCGGGGGATACCGTGGTGCTCTCGGCCACGCCGGTCCCCGGCAACGAGAAGGCAGTCAGTCGCGTCATCAACCGGCTCTTTAAGGCGGGCGCAATCGTCATCCACAAAGGCTCCGCGCAGGTGCACGTCTCAGGACACGCCGCGGCCGAGGAGCTCAAGCTCATGCTGAACCTCACCAAGCCGACGTACTTCATGCCGATTCATGGCGAGACGCGGCATTTGCATGCGCACGCCAAGCTTGCCGAGTCCGTCGGTATCCCGGAGAACAACATCTTCATCCTGGAGAACGGCCAATCGCTGGACCTGAGCGAGACGCACGCGAAGCGCGGAGACCACGTCGAGTCCGGCGTTGTGTATGTCGACGGGATCAATGTCGGCGATATCGGCGAGGTCGTCCTGCGCGACCGTCAGCTGCTCTCAAGCGACGGAATCGCGATGGTTGTCGTAGCCGTCGACGCTCAGACCGGCAAGGTCGCGGGCGACGCCGAACTCGTGCTTCGCGGCCTCGTACTCTCGGGCGGCGAGGACGAAGCCGTTCTTGCCGAAGCCCGCCAGCGCGTGGCCAAGGTCCTTCAGCGCACCTCAAAGGAGGGAGTGACCGACCACGGTGTCATCAAGAAGGCCCTACGCGACTCCCTCGGTCAGTTCATCTGGGAGCGCAGTCGTCGTCGTCCGATGATCATTCCTATCGTCATGGAGGTCTAGCAAACGTGAACGTCCTACACGCCGCACTCCTCGGAATCATCCAGGGTGCGACCGAGTTCCTGCCAGTCTCGTCGTCGGGTCACCTCGCGCTCGCGTACAACATGCTCAACGAGAAGCCCGACCTCACGTTCGAGGTCTTCTTGCATGGCGCCACGCTCATCGCGATGGTCACATACTTCTGGTC
>CAZGNF010000095.1:0-8560 GCA_964527045.1 uncultured Coriobacteriaceae bacterium
CAACAGCCGAAGCGAGTAGTCGAGGCGTTGCGAGACTCGCATGTCAGGCGATGCCCTCCCACAGCGGTGTGGACAGGTAGCGCTCGCCGGTCGATGGCGCCACGGTGACGACCGTGCTGCCCGCCATCTCCGGCCGGGCCGCTACTTCGAGTGCGGCCGCGACGTTTGCGCCGGAGGAGATGCCGACGAAGATGCCTTCCTCGGCGGCGAGGCGACGCGCCATGGCGATCGCGAACTCGCCGGGAATCGGCAACGCTTCGTCGAGTTGGGTGAGGTCAAGCACGTCGGGGATGAAGTTCGCTCCGATGCCCTGTATGAGATGCGGTCCCGGAGTGATGGTCTCACCGCGCAGTCGCTGGGCGATTATGGCGGATTCGGCGGGTTCGACCGCGACGAGACGGACGTCGGGGTAGCGCTCCTTCAGGTATCGTCCAGTGCCGGTGATCGTTCCGCCTGTTCCAACGCCAGCAACGAACGCGCCCAGACGCTTACCTGCGAGCAGGGCTTCGATCTCCGGTCCCGTCGTACGGTAGTGCGAAGCCGGGTTCGCCGGATTGGTGAACTGTCCGGGAAGAAACGCCCCCGGCGTTGTTGCCGCGAGTTCGTTTGCTGCGTCCACCGCACCCTGCATCCCCGTCTCGCGTGGCGTGAGCACGAGCTCGGCCCCGTACGCCGCAAGCAGCTTCCGGCGCTCCACCGAGAAGCTCTCCGGCATCGTGAGAATCACGCGGTAGCCGCGCGCGGCGCCAATCATCGCGAGCGCGATGCCGGTGTTTCCCGAGGTCGGTTCGACGATGACTGATGTGCCTGGCGCGATGATCCCGCGTTCTTCGGCGTCGGAGATCATCCCTCGGGCGATTCGGTCTTTGACCGAGCCGCCCGGGTTGCGTGACTCGAGCTTGATGATGATCTCGGCGTCGAGACCCTCGGCGAGTCGGTTGAGGCGAACAACCGGGGTTTGGCCGATGGTTTCGACAATCGATGTATGCGCGTTCATGACGTGTGTATCCCGTCAGTCGGGGACTGTTTCGCCAAGCGTACGCGCCGAGGCGACACCGGGCAAGCGTGTAACAACACCAAAAGCATGAGGTTACGCGTATTGAGCAACGCAATGCGACTCTAGGGGTTCGGCGAGATCGGTTCGTCGGCGGTCAGAAGCGTCGCCATCTCCACGTCCGGCCGGGGATGCGACCGGGCCTCGCGATCGATCGCTCCCGCCTCCGCGAGCGCCAACAGCGCCACGACTGCGACGATGACGCCGCCCGCCATGAGCGTGGCCTGAACGCCGAAGACAGCCGCCAACCATGGGGCGAAGGCAAGCGGAACGAGTTCGCCCGCCTGTCGATGCACTTGAGCGGTGCCGGTGATCCGTCCGACCATACCCTCGGGAGAATCCCTGTGTAGCAGCGTTCGCAGGAGCGGTTCGAGAACTCCGATGACCACACCCCATACGATGGCGCCGATGGCTACTACTCGGATGTCGGCCGTTCCCACATACGCGATACTGCCGAGCCCGGTGAGCGCGACCGCGAGGCACAGTCCGCGCGCCGAGACCACCTTCCTCGGCAGGCGCTGCAGGAGCAGCGCCCCAACAAGGATCCCGCCGCCGAAGAGCGAGTTCATGTACCCGATGGCTTCGACGCCGGTCTTAAGCACGTCGCGATAGAAGAGCGGCTCAAGGGCACTGAATGCGCCGAAGCCCAGCCACACCACTGAACCCGCGAGGACGTAGAACCGAAGGGATCGCGCTCGGTATGCGGTTGTGACGCCGTTGCGGAACTCGGCGAACGCGTTGCCGTGCGCTTTCGCGCGTTTGGGGTGGACCAGGATGGTGCGGGCTACGAGGACCGCTGCTATCAGTGACGTCGCCGCGTCGATGAAGAAGACCCAGTCGATGTTCGCGTAGTGCACGATGAGCGAGCCGAGCGCGGGGCCGGTGATGAAAGCTGCCGAGCCGGCCGACTCGATCCATGAGTTCATCTTACGCAGCTCGTCCTCGTTGTCGCCCGCGAGGAATGGCGCGAACGAGGCGCCTGCAGTCATGACCGGCGCCCCGACGAACCCCCAGAAAGCGACGAGTCCAGTCAGCGAGCGGACATCGCCCGCAAGCGCGATGGCGAGGGACGCGGGAACGAACAGGATCTCGGCGCCAATGAGCACGCGACGGGGGCCGTAGCGATCAACGAGCACCCCGCCGACGATGCTGCCGGCGATCGACACGACGCTGAGAACGAACATGAGCCCGGCGATCTGCGCGGATGTCGCGCTGAAGTCGAATGCGGCCTTGCCCCACACGCCAACGAAGAATGCCGCCTCGCTGCCTGCTCGCGACAGGTATCGGGCGGCGATGACGCGCGCGATGTCTCTCTTTCGTGCCACGACTCCTCCACAGGAATGGCTTCCCAGGATATGCAAATCGGACTTGGAAGTATACAGCCTGGAGTGGTATCAGGCGTACCAGAGCGTGCTTCGGTCGTGCCAGTCGGTCGAGCGGCGACCGCTAGGGCGTCGTGAGATGCGGTGCCCTGGTCTTGATCGGCTACGGGGTACCCGACGCGTTGTTGATCACATACTCGGTCTGCGTACGTACCGTCGGTGCCATGACCACACTGCTGCCAAGGATGAACCCGTAGGTATAGACCTGGCCCTCGCCCCACAGGTAGTTCCACGGCTCTGTGCTCAGGTAGTCCTTGCGGGTCAGCAGTAGCGGACTTGCCTTGCGTGCCGCAGTGACGCCTCCGGCCACGGCGTCGGGTAGCGCAGCTGCAAGCACCGGCTGTGCGCCGGGAAGCCACCCCGCCGACTTCGCGCGTGCGGCGATCGCCACAGCGGTCGCGTAGCGGTTCGGGCCCGAGAGCCGGTCGCCCGGCGCTCCGCCGAGTTGTGTGCGTACGCCCTCGGAGACGACGTTGGTACCGCCGGCGATATAGACCCGTGGACCAGAAAGCTCATTCACCATGTACTCGATCGTCGCCTCCGGCAGAGGTGTCGTCGGCCTCACGAGTAGGATCGGATAGTGCATACGCGCGGCGATCGGGCTCAACGCCAGCGCATCGTAGAAGCTCGTTGCGCTCGCGCCATTGGCGATCAGTACGTTTGCGTGCGGCGTTCCGTTGCCGTCGAGTTGGTCCATGCGTCCGGCCACCGCGGTCGCCGTGTCGTAGCGATCCTGTCCCTGGACCCGGAAGACCTCATGCACTGTCGGCATCGCTTCGATCTCGCTCATGACCGTAGCGGAAATCGCCGCGGTGCTGCCGATGAGGTAGACATCGAGTGTGTCGGACATCATGGAGAGGCATCCCTTGACCCGCGAGGGAATCGAGTCCTTGCGAGTCAGGAGCAACGGCGCATTCAGCACGCCGGCTAGCCCGGCGGCTGAGAGCGAGTCGACGATGTGCGCGTCTTCTCCGCATGCGAGCACCACGGAGTTGACACCGCTCCACAGGGGGTACCCTTCGGCGGCGACATCGATCGCGGTGTTGTAGCGGTCCGTTCCCGCAAGCCGGATGACGTCGTGGTATTCATCGGGGTCGCGACGCATCTTGATCGTCACGTTCGCGGTCGTTCCCGAGGGAACCGACCACCACACCGAGTTGTAGGTCGTCGGAGAGTACGACGTATACATGTGGTAGTGGTGCCCGCCGTCGGTTGCCCAGACGCGCTGGTCACCGGGTGTCACGTTGATGGCGAACCGTCCGTCGATGTTGGTGACTGACGAGAGATTGGTGACATCGCCGGAGCGATTCGTGAAGACCGAGACGTTCAAGAGCGGGAGCCCGGTGGCCTCTGAGATGACCGTTCCGGCCACCTGGGTGGCCGCGGCGCACACTGAAGCAGGAAGCATCATCACCGCCAGGGCACATGCAACGACGACAGTAAGTCCGTTTCTGCGGATCCTCATGGTAGACGCCCCCTAGCGCATGACCCTGATGCGCGGCCATATCCGCGCATCGCCCTGTAGCTATAGTACTCCCGTCTGCGCGTGCGAGTCGCGCCAGTTCGGGGTACCGTGGAGAGCATGGAGCCGAAAGGGGAGAAGCCGTGACGACCGACGCTCAACCTGCCGTGCCGGTGATGCTGACGGACCTGTACCAGCTCACCATGGCGTACGCGTACTGGCGTTCCGGTATCGCCGAGACGGAAGCGTGCTTCCATGCGTCGTTCCGCCGCGCACCTTTTGGCGGCGGGTACGCTGTGGCTGCCGGCCTTGAGCAAGTCGTCGAGTACCTCACGGGCGTACGCTTCTCGGAAGCAGACGCTGCGTACCTGGGGACGCTCACCGGCAACGACGGGGCGCCACTGTTCGTGCCCGAGTTCCTCGACTGGCTGCTGTCGTTCCGGTTCACCTGTGACGTGGACGCCATGCCTGAAGGCACGGTCGTCTTCCCGAGAGAACCCCTCGTACGCGTGACGGGCCCGATCATCCAATGTCAGATCGTCGAGACCGCGCTGCTCAACATCGTCAACTTCCAGACGCTCGTGGCTACGAAGGCAGCGCGGGTTTGCTCGGCAGCTCACGGGGATCCAGTGCTTGAGTTCGGCCTACGCCGCGCGCAGGGGCCGGACGGCGGGCTCTCGGCAAGCCGCGCCGCATACATCGGCGGCTGCTCGGGGACGAGCAACGTTCTTGCGGGTCAGCGGTACGGCATTCCAATCGGCGGCACGCACGCGCACAGCTGGGTCATGGCGTTCGATACGGAGCTTGAGGCGTTCCTGGCGTACGCCGACGCCATGCCGAACAACGCGACGTTCCTGGTGGACACATACGACACGCTTGACGGTGTGAGACACGCGATCGTGGCGGGACAGCGTCTTGCGGAGCGCGGATACTCGATGATCGGCATTCGCATCGACTCGGGTGACCTTGCATGGCTCTCGCGTCGTGCGCGGGAGATCCTCGACGAGGCGGGCTTCCAGGACGTCAAGATCTACGCCAGCAACGAGCTCGATGAGTACCTTATCGAGAGCCTGAAAGACCAGGGCGCCGCGATCGACGTTTGGGGAGTCGGCACGCGTTTGGTCACGGCGGAAGGACAGCCTTCGCTCGGCGGCGTCTACAAGCTCTCGGCCGTGCGCGAGCCCGGAGGCGTGTGGGAGCCACGCATCAAGATCTCCGAGCAGACCGCCAAGGTGACGATGCCCGGTGTCTTGCAGGTACGCCGGTTCATCCGCGACGGGCGTTTCGACGGAGACATGATCTACAGCGAAGTCGAGTCGCCCGGGGAGGATTGCACGATGGTGGATCCCGAGGACGCAACGCGCCGCAAGGCGTTTTGCGGCGAGCCGTCCGAGAACCTGTTGCTGCCGGTCCTGCGCGGCGGGAAGCTCGCGATGCCGCTCCCGTCCATCGGGGCCTCACGCGATCGAACCGCCGCCCAGCTTTCGATGCTGGACGCGAGCGTGAAGCGCTTCCTCAACCCGCACGGGTATCCTGTCGGAGTGGAGCATCGGCTGCATGAACTGCGGACACGTCTTATCCTGAAGGCGAGGGGACTCGAGACTCCGGAAGGCGGTGTGCTGTGAGAGCGCTCATCCTGGTGGACCTCCAGAACGACTTCATGCCGTTCGGTGCGCTACCCATCGCTGGCGGCGACGAGGTCGTTCCGATCGCGAACGCGCTCATGCAGCGCTTCAGTCTCGTTGTCGCGACACAGGACTGGCACCCGGCGAATCACGGTTCGTTCGCCTCCAATCACCCCGATGCTTCGCCAGGGGACGTGACCGAGCTTGGCGGCGTCGAGCAGGTGCTGTGGCCCGACCATTGCGTGCAGGGGACACCCGGCGCAAGCTTCCATTCGGCATTGGATGTCGCGCGAATCGACCGGGTTATCCGCAAAGGGACCGATCCCAGCGTCGACTCATACAGCGGCTTCTTCGACAACGATCACCAGACCGCGACTGGACTCGATTCACTGCTCGCGCAGCAGGCGGTGGACGAAATCGTCGTCCTCGGCCTGGCGACGGACTACTGTGTTCAGGCGACGGTTATGGATGCCATCGGCCTCGGCTTCGGTGTGACGGTTGTGACCGACGGGTGTCGGTCGGTGGACATCACCCCGGGAGACGGCGATCGGGCCCTCGCGGGCATGCGCGCAGAAGGCGCGCGCCTCGTGATCAGCAGCGATATCTAGCGACAACAGGAGCAGCATATGAAGGTTGTGGCATTCAACGGCAGCGCACGCAAAGACGGTAACACCGCGATCCTGCTCGAGCGCGTTCTCGAACAGCTGCGCCTTGAGGGCATCGAGACCGAGCTCATGCAGATGGCGGGCAAGAAGGTGCACGGGTGTACAGCCTGTATGAAGTGTCGGGAGACAAAGGATCATCGTTGCTCGGGGCTGAAGGATTTTGGAAACGACTGCATCGAAGCAGCGGATTCCGCTGACGGCATCATCATCGGGTCGCCGGTCTACTTCGCTGACGTGACCGCCGAGACGAAGGCATTCATCGACCGGCTCGGCTATGTGGGTCGGGCCAATCCGGAGATGCTGCGCCGCAAAGTCGGCGCGGGCGTGATCGCCGTGCGTCGGGCGGGCTCAGTGCACGCGCTCGACACCATCAACCACCTCTTCTTCATCTCCGAGATGATCGTGCCGGGATCCTCGTACTGGAATCTGGGAATCGGAGGACCGGCGGGGTCGGTCGCTGACGACCACGAGGGACTGGGAACGATGGACACGCTCGGTCGCAACATGGCCTGGCTGCTCAAGCGAGTGAACGACGCATCCTAGAAGATCGCCTGGAAGTCCTCAAAGCTTTCCTGCAGATGGTCGAGGTTCCAATCGTCTACCGACATGTAGAACCGCGGGTTGAAGACGAGGCCCATATCCCCGGCGAGTGCGATCACTGCAGGCAGGAGCGCCGGGCGATCGAGGCAGGCGTCGAGGAGCTCGGGATGGACGAAGTCCTCCTCGGCGGAGGGCGGCGTCCAGAAAATCGGGTGCCCCTCGATCCCGACGACAAGGTCGAAGCAGAAGTTGCCCGCAGTGGATACGCTCAGGGTGACATCCGGGTCGTCGTCGAGCGTCTTGGTCCACGCCGAGCGGTCCTTCTTGAGTCCGGCCACCTTGGCGAGGGTTGTCTCGTCGATCGCCATCGAGCACGGGTAGCCGGGAAGGGAGTCGAGGACTTCCCGCAGGTTGAGTGCCGCGACGAGTACCCGCTCCGTCATGGATTCGCGCAGGATCCCGAGCGCGAGGTTAGCCTCGACGCGAGAACGAGCGTTCACGACGATTCGGACGAGGTCTTCGTCGGCATCGATGTGCTGCCTGAGAAGCGGAAGTGTTGAAAGTGCGCTGACCATGACGCGGCTCCTGTGCGTGGGTACACAGGGTTGCATCGGCGCCGACGAGCGTACCTTGAGTGAACCTCATCACCTTTTTTGTTATGAAGCGACGAGCGGTCGTGCTACGCCTTCTTCACCCGGGGATGGAATCGACCGATCAGGTACGTGAATGCGGGGCCGAGAAGCGCCACGCCGGCAAGCGCGGTGACCTGAATGAGGTCGAGGTCGTACTTGAAACCCCAGCGAAGGTCGGGCAGGCGCCACACGGTCTGAGCGCCCCATTGCCAGAGGAACCAGGCCACCTGGAGGGCGAGCGCCGCCTGGATCGCGAGTGCGGTCGCGGTGCCGAGTGAGAGCCATCCCGAAGTGAAACCGTCTCGTGTGCCCTTCGGCTCCGGGCGGAACAGCAAGTAGATGTCGCCCGCGACCAGGCAGCCGATGAGTCCGGCGATGACCGCCTCGACCATTCGTCCGTTGAAGAACGCCTGGACCTGTGACTCCTCGTTGAACGCCGACAGCGACCATGCGAAATGGTGCACCAGGAAGAAGAGCGCGTTGTAGACGGCGAAGTACGTCGCGGTGCCTGCAAGGGCAGCAACCAGGGCGCGCCACGACGCGACGCCGATGACCGCAAGGATTGCGAGCGCCGCAAGCGCCAGTCCGAGGGCCATAGGGAGCCGGTCCGCGCGATCCGCCTTCAGCCGCGCGGCCTCTGCATCGGCGGTCACCTTGGCCAGATCATCCGCCGAGGCGAGCGATGCGATGTCCTCGATGGCGGCCTGGCCGTTGAGCGTGCGTGCGTATGCGAGGTCGAAGCCGATGGCACGCACGAAGTCCGCGTCCTGTGAGCGACCATTCGGGTCGGCGAGGATCTCCTCGGAGGCGAGCCCGGCCGCGTATTGTGGCGCCTGCATCCCCGCAAGCACTGCGATGGTGGGAGCGATGTCCTGGAGCTTCGCAGCAGCGGTGCCCATGCGAACGCCCGGGCCAGCGAAGGTAGCCGAGGTGTGGATGACGGCGTCCTCCCAGCCGCCGTGCCCGCCTGTGGCGATGTGTCCGTGATCGGGAAGCACGACGAAGACGGTCTCGCCATCGTCGAGATTCTCAATGAGTCGAGCCAGGTCCGCATCGATCTTCGCGACCACGTTCGCATACTCATCCGAAGCGGCGCCTGCGCTGTGGCCGGCTTCGTCCACGTCGGGGAGGAGCGCGAATACGAAGTCGGCGGCGTTCTCTCTGCTCAACCGAATCGCGTCATCGACGATCGTGTTGGTG
>CAZGNF010000096.1:0-8542 GCA_964527045.1 uncultured Coriobacteriaceae bacterium
GGTCCGGCGAACGCAGCTCGATGCGGGTCGCGGCTTCCTTGCCGGGCTTGTACATCGGCACGCGGACCATGGCCGAGCGGTTGCGGCGGGCCCACGAAACGTAGACCGGAGCCTCGTAGCCCGGGATGAGACGCTTGTAGGAGTTCACGAGCGGGTTGGTGATCGCGCAGAACTCGGGCGCGTACTTGAGCAGACCGGCGATGTACTGCTTGCCGATCGTCGAGAGGTTGTAGCCCTCGGGATCGTTGGCGTCGAACATCGCATTGCCGTCCTTGGTGAACAGCGACTGGTGCGTGTGCATGCCCGAGCCGTTCATGCCCGCAACCGGCTTCGGCATGAAGGTCGCGTAGACTCCGTTGGCGTAAGCGACTTCCTTGACCGTGAGGCGGTAGGTCATGACAGCGTCAGCCATCGTGAGTGCATCTTGGTAGCGAAGGTCGATCTCGTGCTGCGACGGGGCAACCTCGTGGTGCGAGTACTCGACCGGAATGCCGAGCTTCTCGAGGGTGAGCACGGTCTCGCGGCGAAGGTCCGACGCGACGTCGAGCGGGGTCAGGTCGAAGTAGCCGCCCTGGTCCAGGAACTCGGTGCCGTCGCTGTCCGCGAAATAGAAGAACTCAAGCTCGGGACCGACGTACATGGTGTAGCCCATGTCCGAGGCCTTCTTGAGAACGCGCTTGAGCGCGTAGCGGGGATCGCCCTCGAAGGGGGTGCCGTCGGGCTTCATGACGTCGCAGAACATGCGGCCGACGCCATCGGTGCCCTGCGGGCGCCACGGAAGCGTCTGGAACGTGCCCGGATCGGGGAACGCGACCATGTCCGACTCCTGGATGCGGGTGAAACCGTCGATCGAGGAACCGTCGAAGCCCATGCCCTCTTCAAACGCACCCTCGAGCTCGGTGTCGGTGACGGCGAACGACTTCAGGAAGCCGAGGACGTCGGTGAACCAGAAACGAACGAAGCGGATGCCACGCTCTTCAACACTCTTGAGCACGTAATCCTTATCGAACTGCGCTGCCATGCTCACTCCTCCTTGTTAAAGGAACCGACGCGGAGCGGAGGCCCCGTCCCGCGTACACTCTTGGCGCTACGGTGAAGAGCGTACGATGTCTATGTTTCATTCACGTTTCGGACGTGAAATAACTGCGAGAATCTTCCCCCATGCGGGGGTTCATACGTTTGGCGGATTGTGACAGCATGGCGGGAACGGATGGAGGAGTCATGCTCAGAGGCGAACTGGTCTATCTCGTCCCGCTCGACAGCGCAAACGCCGAGACGGCCCGTGCCTGGATCAACGACCCCGCCGTGAACGAGTGGCTCCTCTCGGGACAGATCCCGGTCTCGCGCGAGGGCGAGCTCGCGTTCTACGCGGCCGACGAGTCGGACCGCGCAGCCGGTTCCGCCTACCGCTTCGAGATCCGTGTGGCCGAGGACGACCGCTATATCGGCAACTGCGGCATCGAGCAGGTCGACCGCACACATCGGCACGCCGAGATCGGCATCTGCATCGGCTCGCTCCCCGACCAGAACCGCGGGTTCGGCCGAGACACGCTTGTGACGCTGCTGCGTTTCGGCTTCGACACGCTTGGCCTGCACCGCATCGCGATCCTCGCCAATGCCGAGAACGAGCGCGCCGTGCATCTGTACGGGTCGGTCGGGTTCACCGAGGTCGGCCGTGAGCGAGAGGTCGTGTTCATGCGCGGAACGTTCCGCGACCACATAGTGCTCGACATGCTGGACCGCGAGTTCAGGGAGCGGTACGGCACGCAGGGGTAAGTTCCACCCGGACGGACGGGATCACGAGAACGCAAGGGGGGCACTCCATGGCCGGGAACGAGAGAATCCGCGTGGATACAGGCATGGGCATCATCTGGTTTATCGGTTGGCTGTTCACGATCGCATTCGCGAAGCTCAGCTTCTGGACCGGCGTGCTTGGTCTGTTCATCTGGCCGTACTACCTGGGTGTTGCTGTCAGGTAGGTACGTGGGTCGGAGGCACGTGCCATCACGTGACTACGCCTCGGCACGGATGATCGCAGGCGCGACCTTCGATTCGGCCGCCTCGCGCCAGCGCCACGCGTACCCGATGATCACCAGTGCGCAGCCGACCTCCAGGGCCGAGAAGAAGATCCCGTGCGGGTAGGTGGAGCTGCCGCCGGCGACGTAGGCGATCGTGATCACGCCTGCGATGATGTTTGCCCAGCGATTCGCACGCGGCTTCAGGAACCGGGAGAGCACGATCATGGCGATCGGGATCTCGGTCAACACGGCCGCCATCAGCAAGAAACCGGGAGTGATCACCACTCCGCCCGCGCGGCTCGCCATGACCTCGCTCAGGAACCCGGGATACATGAACGACAGAATGTCTGCGAAGACCATGTTGAACATGATGAATACCCACAGGAGAGACAGCCTGACAGGCATGCTAAGCGTGCCTTCTGCGTGTTCGTTGGCGTTCATTTCTGGCTCCCTTCAGCGGCCGCTGCCGCCTTGGTCTTCATGAGGACGACACCCACCCACACGAACCACACGATCTGTGCCAATCCGAAGAGATACGCGGCCGCATTCAGCACCGGCACCACCGAGACAAGCCCGGCCACGCCGATGATGATGCCGAGCACACACAACGCCTTCGGAAGCGCGCGGCCCCGTAGCGCGACCAGGCTCACGAGCAGCACCCACAACCCGCCGAGAACCTCGCCGCCAGCTCCGCCGAGTCCCTGCGCGACCGGCTCGATCGCCTGCCATGTGAGTCGGGCGGCCTCGATGTCGGTCTTCGCGAGCTTCACGACCGTGGTCATCCCGTAGTTGAAGACCATGCCGCTTGTCACAAGCGCCACCGCCCACAAGAGCCCGACCGCCGTTGCCACACGTGCGGTGGCGGGTGCAGTCGCCTTCACCCGATCGTAGAGCGTGAGCGCAAGCACGCCGAGGGCGAACCCGAATGCCACGTAGGTGGCGAGGTACATCGCGTACATGCTCCCGTAGTTGCCGACGACCAGCGCGACCTTCTCGGCTGCTGTGGTCGCACTCTGATAGTCGACCACCAGCAGAAAGAACGGCATCGCCGCGATGTACGCCAACGCCAGATAGAGAGCCGCAATCCCGCCCGCTTTCTGGCGTCTGCTGTCGTCGTGAATCAACGCTTCCATTCCTGTCCCCTCCTTGTCGGGCCGAGACGCGCTTGCGCGTCAGCCCATGAACGGTATACTTACTTAGTAAGTAAGCGAAGCCAGTATCACACTTACTTAGTAAGTACGTCAACACCTGGAGAGCAAATGACCAAGAAGACCGCCCCGGCGACCGATCAGTCCGGATCGCGCCCTCCCCTGAACCGGGATCGGGTGCTTGCCGCCGCGGTACAAATCGCCGACGAGCGTGGTGTGGGAGCGGTCACCATGCGAGAAGTTGCGACCAGGCTTGGCGTGGAAGCCATGTCGCTCTACAACCACGTGGCGAACAAAGACGACATGTTGGACGGCATGGCCGACTACGTGGCCGCGCAGTTCGACCTGCCCGAGGACGCCGACAGCTGGCGCGAAGCGATGCGCCGGCGGGCCGTATCGGCTCACGAAATCTTCGGCAAGCACTCCTGGGCGCCGATGCTCTTTGACTCGCGAGGGTCAAGCGGACCTTCGGCTCTCCGCTATTACGACTGGGTGCTCGGCGTGCTCATGAACGCTGGCTTCTCGATCGAGGGCGCTCAGCGCGCGTTCTCGCTCCTCGACAGCTACATCTACGGCTTCGGCATCCAGCAGTTCAACTTCAATGCCGGTGAGGACATCTCGCCCGAAGAGCGGGCCGAGGCCATGCGAGTGTTCATCCCCGCCGAGCAGTTCCCGTACCTGCACCGGATGGCATCGTACGCGATGGAGGTCGGTTACGACGCCGAGGCTGACTTCTCGTTCGGACTTGAGATCGTGCTGGACGGGCTGCAGCGCGTACTCGACGAGGCGAATCGTGCGCGGGTACTCGACGAGTGAAGCGGCGTGCTTCCGCTACGCACCGCCCCACCCTGGGAGCGCGCTGGCCTGCTCCACCCATGAGGCGAACTGGGTCTCGTCGAACACACCATCCTCATAGATGTTGAGGTAGCGGACCTTCGCATCCTTCGACTCGCCAGGAGGGATGGGTTCCAGCGACGTTCCGTCGAAGAATGCCACCTTCACGTATTTCGTGAAGCAGTGGAAGTTGAGGAACCAGCCCTGCCCCGGCGCGCCGTAGAATGGCGAATTCCAACGCACCGCCTTGCGAACATCCGGGACGACCCTGACGATGATCGAGTCCAGCCGACGCCCCACATCACGCTTCCAGCCCGGCATGGCCGCGATGTACGCCTGTACCGGCGCGTCACCGTCGGCCTTCGCGATCTGCGGATTCCCGCCCGAGAGGAGAACGGGCTTCGCCGCCCGGTCTGACGCGTCTGGCGTCTGGTCTGTCATCGCTACCACTCCCCTGCATCGCCTGGCCGACACGTTGATGATTCCCCAGGCGAGCCGAGAACCGAACGGCAACCGCGTCTGGCGAGCAGAGCGGCGTACGCTATGCTGGCGGTATGGCTGACTTCGTCCTCACACTAGGCGTTCTCGTGGCTGTCATCTGGGTGACGCTGCTAGGATTGCGCCGTTTGAGGGTGCCTCGATCCGCGTGGGCTGTCGTCGCCCATTGTGCGTTTGCCACGGCGTTGGGCCTGATGGTTGTGGCCGTCCCGACCTACTACGTCACCAAATCCAGGTCCTTTCAGCTAGCCGGCCAGCTTGTATCGCGTGTGGATGCAGACGAGAAGGTCATCGCCCTGACGTTCGATGACGGCCCGACGCAGGAGTACGCGCAGGATGTTCTGGCCATTCTCGATGCCGAGGGTGCGGCCGCCACGTTCTATCTTACGGGCAAGGAATGCGAGAAGAGCCCGGAAGCGCTCCGTGCGATCGTCGCTGCAGGACATGAACTGGGCAACCACACGCTCACGCATCGCCGGATGTACTTCCTGTCTGGCGCTTCGGTGGCCCGGGAGGTTGAGCGAACCGATGACATCTTCCGGGACGCGGGATATGACGGTCCCATCACGTTTCGTCCGCCGGGATGCAAGCGCCTCCTGACGACCCCGCTCTATCTTGCAGCGAACGGTCGCATCACCGTGACATGGGACCTCGAGCCGGACTCGCTCGCGGGCGTCGCGGATGGTCCCGATGGACTCGTACGCTATGTGGTCGACAACGTGCGACCCGGGTCGATCGTGCTGCTACACCCGATGTACGAGACCCGTGGGGCGACCCGCGAGGCGCTTCCCGAGATCCTCGACGAGCTCAAGAGCGAGGGCTACCGTTTCGTCACAGTGTCCGAGCTCCTTGCGCTTCGGTAGACCGACGCTTGATCGTGCGCAGGTGCTCGGCGACGTGCTCGTTGACGACGCTCAGGTGCTCGGCGGGTGTGTAGGGACGGGAGCCCGCCTTGTATGGGATCAAGACCACGCGAGGGTCCAGTATCGAATCTTCGATGGCGCGCTGCGCTTGTGCCAGACGTTCAAGAAGCTGGTGGATGGTCTGGCCCGCGGCCTCATCCCCCGCTCGCTGAGCCAGCTGGGCGTACGTGCCCTTGAGCGGAACAGGCTTGTCCCCGCAGGCGAGAGCGCTGACGTTCCGCGCGAAGCTCTCATGCCAGAAGACCACATGAACGAGGGCGTCTCTGGCCGTCCACGAGGAGTTCACGAGGAATCCAGCATCACCGATGCCTTCGAAGAACCCGATGACCTGGCCGACGGTATCGCCGAGTCGCTGGAGCAGTTCGCATTCGTCTGCCATCGTCCCTCCCCCTGATCTCCGCGCAATCGCGGATGCGCCAGTGATGCTTGCGCTGCACTTCGGCGCCCCAGCGATTGCCTCGATCCGAGTCTACCGCACGAGACGGGCCGTCTGTGCCGCAGTTCGCGTCAGTCCATGCCCACCACTGATGCGACTTGCACTCCATATACTCTGTGATACTATGTACCGGTAGCTAGTAGCACTATGTAGTACGGACGGAGGTGTTCGGTGGGCAAGCAGATGACGGAGATGCTCAAGGGCACGCTGGAAGGGATCGTACTCGCGATCTTGTCCATGCAGCCCGCGTACGGCTACGAGATCACGGCTCGGCTGCGGGAAACGGGCTTCTCCGACATCGCCGAGGGAACCGTGTATGCCCTGCTTGTCCGAATCGAGCAGAGAGGGTTGGCCGACGTGGAGAAGCATCCGTCCGAGAAGGGCCCCCCTCGCAAGGTGTATTCGCTCAACGCGCAGGGACGTGAGTACCTCGAGGAGTTCTGGAGGACTTGGGACTTCCTCGCGGATCGTCTCGGAAAACTTCACGAAGGAGGCCGATAGCCGTGGTAGCAGCTTGGATTGAGAAAGTGACGGGGTCGCTCGAGCAGAAGCGCCGGTACCGGCAGTACAAGGCGCGCATGGACGCGCTTCCCGAGCCCTACGGCACTGTTGCGAAGGCATTTCACCGCTACTTCACGTACTACGGGGGCTTCACGGATGGAGAGACCCTCATGACGATGATGTGCGACTTCGTCGAGCTCTGGGAGCGCGCTGCCGCGGACGGCGCTACGGTGCGCGCGATCGTTGGCGACGACCCGGTCGAGTTTGCCGAGACGTTCGCCCACTCCTACGACGGCACGCAGTGGATCGACAAGGAACGCGCGCGCCTGGTTGCGTCGATCGCGGACGCGGAGCGAGGAGGGCCTCGATGACCGCGGATGCAGCCATCCACGTGCACGGCTTGAACAAGTCCTACAAGGAGCTGCGCGTGCTGCGAGGGGTGGACTTCGACGTTACGCGGGGCAGCATCTTCGCCCTGCTCGGCTCGAACGGAGCTGGCAAGACGACGATCGTGAATATCCTGTCCACCCTGCTCAGGGCCGACGCTGGCACCGCTGACGTCAACGGCTTCGATGTCGCCACGCAGGCCGCTGACGTTCGCGGCTCCATCAGCCTTACGGGACAGTTCGCAGCAGTCGACGAGGTGCTCAGCGGACGGGAGAACCTCGTGCTGGTCGCCCGGCTGCGGCACCTGAAGGACCCGGGCGCAATCGCGGATGGCTTGCTCCGACGCTTCTCGCTGACCGACGCCGGCGCGCGGAAGGTCTCGACGTACTCGGGGGGCATGCGTCGCCGCCTCGACATCGCGATGAGCCTTATCGGGAATCCGCCGGTGATCTTCCTCGACGAGCCGACGACCGGACTCGATCCTCAGGCGCGCATCGAGGTGTGGCAGGCCGTCAAGGAGCTGGCTGAGAACGGCACGACCGTGCTGCTCACGACGCAGGACTTGGACGAAGCCGAGCACCTCGCCGACCGGATCGCGATCCTCCATGAGGGTCGAATCATCGTGAACGACACACTGGCCGAGCTCAAGCAGCTTCTCCCGCCCGCCAAGGTCGAATATGTCGAGAAGCAGCCGACCCTCGAGGACGTCTTCCTCGCCATCGTCAGCGGCACCAGCCCGACATCGACACCGTCGAGTAAGGAACAACGATGACCACGCACTTCTTCAGCGACACCGCAGTCCTGACAGGACGTTCGCTACGTCACATCACACGCAGCCTGGATACCATCCTCACCACGGCAGTCACGCCCATCGCGATGATGCTGCTGTTCGTCTACGTCTTTGGCGGCGCGATCAGCACCGGCACGGAGCGCTACGTGAATTACCTGCTGCCCGGCATCCTGCTCATCACGATCGCGTCAGGTATCGCCTACACCGCGTACCGGCTCTTCCTGGATATGCAGGGCGGCATATTCGAGCGATTCCACTCCATGCCGATCGCGCGCTCATCCGTGTTGTGGGCTCACGTGCTGACATCGCTCGTCGCCAACATGGTCTCGCTTGTGGTCGTGGTGCTTGTCGCGCTGCTTATGGGATTCCGCTCGGGAGCGGGGGTGCTGGCGTGGCTCGCGGTCGTCGGCATCCTCATCCTGTTCACGCTGGCGCTGACGTGGCTGGCTGTGATCGCCGGTCTGTCCGCCAAGACGGTGGATGGCGCGAGCGCGTTCTCCTACCCGCTCATCTTCCTGCCGTTCATCAGCTCGGCGTTTGTTCCCACCGACACCATGCCCCGTGCCGTGCGCGCTTTTGCCGAGAACCAACCGGTGACATCGATCGTAAACACGATTCGCGCCCTGCTCACACAGCAGCCGGTGGGCGGTGACATCTGGATCGCCCTCGCCTGGTGTGGTGGCCTGCTCATCGTCGCGTATGCCTTCGCTATGGCCGTCTACCGTGGCAGGATCTCAGCGTAAGGCTCGTGCAGGCAAACGCCCTCAGGCAGCCGGGTACCCGGCGCGCGGGACTTGAGGAGAGCTTACCGTCGCGCTCACCACTGCCGCCACAGCACAGCGAGCACGGCATGCAGCACGGCGGCGACTGCCATCACGAGCGCCAAGGTGGGCTGGCCGGACCGGTAGAGCGCGAACGCCGCCAGCAGGAACATGCCGAGCGCGAGCACCACTCCGGGAACGAGAGGCAGTCGATGTGTCGCCTTGGGGGCAAGGAGGACGCCCCAG
>CAZGNF010000097.1:0-8437 GCA_964527045.1 uncultured Coriobacteriaceae bacterium
CGACGCACAGCCCTCGGGACTGATCACCGAGTAGTACGCGTTCTCAAGCATGATGAGGCGGTCGCCAAAGCCGATGGCGAGCGCGCCGCCACTGCCGCCTTCGCCGATCCCGACGGCAACGACCGGCACGCGCAGTGCCGCCAGCGTGGCGAGGTTCTCGGCAATCGCCCAGCCCTGACCGCGCTCCTCGGCCTCAAGGCCGGGATGCGCACCTTGCGTGTCGACGAACGTCACGAGCGGCAGGCCGAACTTCTCGGCAAGCTGCATCGCACGACGCGCCTTGCGAAGCCCCTCGGGATGTGGGCTGCCGAAGTTGCGGCGAATGTTCTCTTTGGTGTTCTTGCCTTTGCGATGGCCGAGCACCACACACCGTCGGCCCGCGATGGTTACGAGGCCCGCGAAGATCGCCTCATCATCGCCGTACGTCCGGTCGCCACGCAGCTCGAAGACGTCGCTGCCAAGCATCTCGATGTAATCCTGCGTCTTCGGGCGCTCGGGGTGACGCGAGACCTGCACGCGCTCCCACGGCGAAAGCGCCTGGTAGAGCGTCGTTCGGAGCTGTTCGACCTCGGCCTCAAGCTCCGCGATCTCCTGGTCGAGGTGCAGCTCCGCCGCCGCGTCGAGCGCCTTGAGCTCGGTGAGCTTGGCCTCGAGCTCGGCAAGTGGACGCTCGAACTCCATCACGAAGCGCGCCATCTATGCCTCACCCCCATCTGCCGGCACGGCACACGCGGCACCGACAGCGGCATCGGGGACATCGCGAACGCACAGGTAATCCAGGATGCGGGCAACGGTGTCCTGCAGCTCGAGGCGAGGCACGACGCCATCGATCATCCCGTGCTCCACGAGGAACTCCGCGGTCTGAAAGCCTTTGGGAAGGCTCTGGCGGATGGTCTGCTCGATGACGCGCGGACCGGTGAAGCCGATGAGCGCGCCGGGCTCGGCGAGGATAACGTCGGCCAGCACCGGGAAGCTCGCGGTTACGCCACCGTACGTGGGGTTCGTGAGGATCGAGATGTACGGCACGCCTGCGCGGGAGAGCCGCTCGGCGGCGGCAGAAGTCTTCGCCATCTGCATGAGGGAGAGCATGCCCTCTTGCATGCGCGCGCCGCCCGAAGCGATCGCGAGCACAAGCGCGCGGTCCTCGGCCTGTGCGAGCGCGAACGCGCGGGCGATCTTCTCGCCCACGGCCGAGCCCATCGACGCGCCGATGAAGCGGAAGTCCATCGCACCAAGCACGACGGGATGCCCGCCGAGGAGCGCACGACCGGTGATCATCGCCTCGGCGAGGCCGGTCTTCTCCTTCGCGCTTGCAAGGCTCGTCGCGTACGGCTTCGCTGCCGAGAAGCGCAGCGGGTCGAGCGAGGAGAGCGTGGCTTCGGTCTCCTCGAACGTGCCTTCATCGGCGAGCGCAAGCACACGATCGTACGCGGGCATGTCGAAGTGATGCCCGCAGTGCGGACACACAGAAAGGTTGTCGTCGAGCGCGCCCTGATACAGGGTGTGCTTGCACGAGGGACACTTCAGCCAGACGCCGTCGGGAAGATCGGCGGCCTTGTCGGTAGACGCCACCGTGTAGCGGCGCCCCTCGCGTGCCTTGAACCAATCCGAGATGGGCATGAGACTCCCAGGTCGGTCGCTTGCGGGACTTGCGCCTCGGCCGACGGCCGGATGCGCCACGTGCAAGTGTATAGGATAGCGCGGCACCGCCATCAAGGCGATGCCGCGCTAGTATACCCGTCGTTCGCCTTGACGAACGGTTAGATCGAGAAGTCCTTCTCGCCGCTGAAGACCGCGAGGGCGTCCTCGACGCTCCAGTCGCCGAGCGTGATGGCGCTGATCGCCTTCGTGAGGCGAACGGCCTCGTCGAGCGGGCGCTGGTGAATGTTCCGGCCGGTGGCGTTGCCCTTGGCTCCACCGATGTGGATCTGCTCCCAGAGCTGCGTCAGAAACACATCAGCGGCAACCGTCGATCCGCCAGCGCACACAAGACCGGTGCGTCCGGACGCCTTCGAAGCCTGGGTGATCTTCTGCGCCGAGCTCTCCGCGTCATCGCCCTTGGGAGGGTTGACCTTCACGAAGTCGGCTCCGAGGCACAGCGCTACACCCGCGGCACCGGCGATGAGGTTAGCGTCCTTCTCGTCCACGACGGCCTTGCCGCGGGGGTAGATCCACAGCACGACCACGAGACCGAGCGAGTGCGCGTCGGCGATGAGCTGACCCGCTTCCTGCATCATGGTCGACTCGTATTCGCTGCCAAGGTAGATCGTGTAGCCGATGCCGACCGTATTCACGCCGTTGTCACGCAGGTCGAGCACCGTCTGGATGTCGTAGAGCTGCGGCGAGTACGGATCGTTCTGGTGTTTCTCGGGATTCGTCGCCGAGGTCTTGATGAGATGCGTCTTGGAGTTCATCTTCACGAGGTAGTTGATCTCCGGGTAGTCCGCCGCGTACTGGGCGATCAGGCCGCGCTGGCCGGCAAGCACACCGCACACGCCCTTCGAGCCGATCTTGAACAGATGCTCGGGCACGTTGTCCTCGGCCGAGATGCCCTCGCCGTAGAAGTCCTCATTGAGGTGCTCGATCTTCTGGTCGCAGGCGAAGAGCATGAGCCTGCCGGTGCCGCGCGTCGCGGCCATGTAGTTGTCGATGTAGGTCTCGCGCGCGGCGGCGGGAACGTCCGCGGGCACGTGGACCTGATCACGGGTGATGCTTGGCATGGGTGAGTCCCTCCTCAACTGACAGTGCAGCAACCACGAAACACAGTAGGCGAACAGACGCACTTTCGCTAGACGGCGTCGAGCTGTCGGAGAGCGCGATACCCGGAAGCGATCGCCAGGAGCGCAATCAGATGGAAGAACGCGGGAAGCACGTCGCCGAACGCGAGGAAGATGCCTCCGTCGATGGCGTACAGAACGAGCCCTGCGATAAACGCCCACCGCTGACGCTTGCGAGCGAAGATGCCGAGAAGCGCGAATATGCCGGCGATGACAAGCGCTGCCAACATCGCGAACACTTTGCCGAGGCCCCCGAAGGCGCCCAGGTACGCAACGGCCATCAGGCTCGAGGCGAGGCCGACCAGCATCGAGAACTTCGCACCGAGGACGTAGACGACAGAGTTCACGACCGACAGGATGGCGATCCAGAAGAACCAGTTCGCTCCGTTCCTCAAGAGTGCTTCCGCGCGGAACCGCACTACTTGCTCTGACTCGACGCTCTCATTCATCCCGGCCTCCACTGATCTCCATCCGCACGTGCGGCATTCCGGTACGACCATAGGGGAACGGCTCTGCGCTTGCTGTCGTGAATCCAAGTCGCTGGTAGAACGCCTCGGCACGGGTCCTCGCGTGAAGGAAGACCGGGTCGAGTCCGAGTTCGCCCGCCTTACTCACGGTCTCGGCGAGCATCGCGCTTCCGATGCCGGATCGCTGGCGGTCGAACGCTACGGCCACCTGCCGGATCTGCCCGGCAGCACCATCTTCGATGAGCCGTGAGTACCCGATGACCCGCCCCTCGTCGATGGCGATGAGGTGATGCGAGTGCGGGTCGTCGTCGTGCCAGTTGTCGTCACGCTCAACGCCGAACGGCTCCATCAGCACTTCCCAGCGAAGCTCGGTGACGTCGCTCATGAGCGGATCGTCGTGGGTGACCCAGCGAAGCTCGACCACGTCAGCCACCGAACCGGTTGGTGATAGGCATCCGCCGGTCCTTCCCGAACGCCTTGGGCGTTATCTTGATGCCGATAGGCCCCTGACGACGCTTGTACTCCGCAGCGTCCACCAGGCCGATGACCTTGCGCACGATTGCCGCATCCTGTCCGGACGCGATGATCTCGCGCGCCGAGTGGTCCTGTTCCACGTATGCGACAAGAATCGCGTCGAGCACGTCGTAGGGCGGGAGCGAATCCTGGTCGGTCTGATCGGGGCGCAACTCGGCACTCGGCGGCTTCTCGATGGTGGCATTCGGAATGGCCTGCCCATGTTCGTTTCGCCACCGCGCAAGGTCGTACACCTTCGTCTTGAACACGTCCTTGATCGGCGCGAAGCCGCCCACCATGTCGCCATAGAGCGTGCTGTAGCCCACCGAAAGCTCGCTCTTGTTACCGGTGGCAAGCACGAGCCAGTTGAACTTGTTGCTGAGCGCCATGAGCAGTACGCCACGCACGCGTGCCTGGATGTTCTCCTCGGTGACGTCTTCTGGCAGGGCGCCGAATGTCGGGGCCAGCACGCGCTCGATTGCGGCGAACGGCTCCTCGATCGGAAGGGTCACGATGTCGATGCCGGTGAGCCGTGCGAGCTCCTCGGCATCGGCGACGCTCCCCTCCGAGGAGAACCGCGACGGCATCAAGACGCCATGCACGTGCTCGGGACCCAGCGCGTCGACGGCGAGCACCGCCGTGAGCGCCGAGTCGATGCCGCCGGACAGGCCGATAACGACGTCGGTGAAGCCGTTCTTGCGGATGTAGTCGCGAAGGCCGAGCGTGAGGGCGTCGTACATCTCCTCGACCTCGGACTCGATGGGCTCGAGGCGCATGATGGGCATCTCGGTAGCATCCGGGTCGATATCGACGACCAGGAAGTCCTCGGCAAATGCGCGGGCCCGGGCGACGACGCCGCCGTTGGGAGCGATGACGACCGAGCGCCCATCGAAGACCAGCTCGTCCTGACCGCCCGCAACGTTGCAGTACGCGAACCACAGGTTGTTGCTCACGGCGCGGTCGCGCAGCATGCTCTCTCGCGAGCGGCCTTTGCCCACGTGGAATGGCGACGCCGAGATGTTGAGCAGCACCTGGGCGCCGCTTTGTGCCACGCGCGCCGCCGGCTCCGGGAACCATGCGTCCTCGCAGACGGTGATGCCGCACCAGACGCCGGCGATCTCCACGACCGCGTCTTCAAGTCCCGGCTCGAAGTACCGCTCCTCGTCGAAGACACCGTAGTTGGGCAGCAGCTGCTTGCGGTAGAGGCGCTCGATGACGCCTCCCCGGCAAAACGCGGCCGCGTTGAACGTGCCCTTCGAATCGCGGAATGCAAAACCCACGAGCGCCGGACAGGGCGTGAGCCGCGCGAATGTCTCGGCGGCTTCCATGGAGCGCTCCATGAAGTGAGGCTTGGCGAGCAGGTCCTCGGGCGGATAGCCGAGCAGTGCGAGCTCCGGCAACAGCAAGACATCTGCATGCGCCGCAGCGGCCTGATCCGCGGCATTCAGGCAGAGCGCGAGGTTACCGTCGATGTCACCGACAGTGGAGTCGATCTGTGCGAGCGCGATACGCATGCGATTCCTAGCGATGAGCGTCCTGCCCCCTGACACGTTCAGTTTAGCGCACACAGGCAGCAAGCAGGACTACCGGTCACGCAGAAGGGCGGGCCACTCCAGCGCAGGAAGGGCCCCGGATGCCCGGGGCCCTTCGCTCTGCGTTGTGATGCAGCTGACTCGTCCCTACGACGCGGGCTTCGTGCCGACAAGAATGGCGATCTCGGTCTCGGCGTCGGGGGCCGCGATCGTGACCGTCAACGACAGATTGTCGAGCTCGGCGCTGTAGGCGACCGTGCGGTCAGAACCCGACGACGAGTCCATGTCGAACGTTATCGTCCAGCCCTCGGCCTCAAGACGCTGGACGTAGAACGCTTTCACGTCATCGACGCTGTCCGGCGTTGAGATGGCCGCGGTCCACTGGCTGACGCCGCCGCTCGAGAACGAGGTGGAATCCGAAATGGTCCCGTCGTAGACCGGGACACTATCCGGGAAGTCGTCTGCAAGCTTGCCTTCGTCGGTGCTGATGGTCGACTCGGAGCCGTCATCGCCCTTGATGGTAACGGTCCCGCCGTCTTCATCCACCTTGACGCCCGTGGCTCCCTCTACAGCCTTCTTCGCAATCGTGCCGCACCCGCCGGCGACAAGCGCCGCGGCGATGAGCGCTACCGCCAGAACAACCGCCCAAAACCTCATGATGTCCCCCGATCTTGTCCGGCGGGTCAACCCCCGCTCACCTACTCGGATACTACACCCGTGTGTGCTATGTTCGGAAGGTCGACAGAGGGGGCACGATGGATATCCAAACACCCAACGGCGTCGAGTTCTCGGCAGCAGCCAAGGTCTTCTTGTGCGCGGGGCGGCTGATGGCGCCGGGAGGTGGCATGTACTTCGGCTACATGACGCCGCAAGGTGTGAAGGTCGACATCAAGGCGCTCGCCAAGGGCATCTGTCTGGTGACCGTGGAGTCACTTGAGTCCACCGGATTCGGGCAGTTCACACCCGCCGAGACGAAGTTCGGCTTCACGCGGATCCAGACGCTCATGGTGCACGCAGTCTACTCGGGGGCGCCGGGCTTCTCGGGACGCTTCCTCGAGGCGACGCAGTGGGTCGACACCGACCTTGTGACAGTCTTCGACCGGCTCATGAGCCGGGAGCAGGCACCTATCGAGGGATTCATAAGGCGCGCGTCACACGAATTCGTCGATGCGGGTATCTTCACTCCGGGCAGAAACGGCGGAGACGGCGCGATCTGGAACACCGAGTGGCTCACCTACCTCCAGGATGCGTGGATGCCCGAGGCGTATGACATCTGGCAGCGCGCATGGGCACGTCCCGACCAAGAGGCGATCGTGCGAAGCTTCATGACAGCGGTCGCAGCCAACCAGCACACCGAGCGCGACGACTGACCTGCCGAGGAGGAGACCGATGACCCGCATTCGCCTCACCAGCACGCTCACCCTGGCGGTGCTTGCCGCCCTGATGCTCATGCTTGCGCTTGTGGCGCCCGCCTCGGCCGAGGCCAAGTCGTACACCATACCGACGGTGAACATCACCGCAAGCGTTGATGATGCAGGCACCCTCCACGTCCGCGAGGAGCGCACTTTCGACTTCAGCGGTTCGTTCAGCTTCGTCTACTGGGAGCTCGACACGGCACCATCCGACCCCTCGTATCAGTTCGGGGAGATCACGATCATCGGCATGAGCGGACCCGGCGGCGCGTTCGCGCTCACGGACGGCAGCGATCGGACACCCGGTCGCTACACCGTCGTCGATCAGGGCGGCACGATTCGCGTAGACGCATTCCACGCGACGACCGACTCGCAGGCCACCTTCGTGCTCGAGTACACGGTGGCCGATGCCGCGAAGGCGTGGGACGACACCGCTGAGTTCTACTGGAAGTTCATCGGTGACCGATGGGACCATGGTGTCGGCACCGTGCACGTCGACGTGGCATTCCCCGGGGGCATCTCGGCGGACGACCTCAAGGTCTGGGCGCACGGCCCCCTGAACGGTGTCGTGGCGAAGAGCGCCGGTCATATGACGCTCGATATCAGCGACCTGCCGGAATACACGTTCGTGGAAGGACGAGCGCTCTTCCCGAGAAGCGCACTCTCCAACGCCGTGCCCACGCCCGGCGCTCGGGAGGCAACGGTACTTGCCGAGGAAGGGCGCCTTGCGAGCGAGGCCAACTCCACGCGACGCGCAGCTAAGGTGGCGGTGATCGGCGGAACGACTGCGGGCATCGTCATTCCGCTCGCGGGGCTCGGCGTCGCAATCTGGCTCTTCTTCAAGCACGGGAAGGAGCGTACCTCGAGTTACCCCGGCGGCTACTTCCGTGAGCTGCCGAGCAACCTTCCGCCCGCCACCGTCGGCGCGCTCTGGCGTTGGGGCACCATCGGTGACGCCGAGACGGTTGCAACGCTCATGGACCTCGCGAACCGCGGCGTCATCAGTGTGCGGCCGACCACCGAGACGAAGGTGAGTCTCTTCGGCAGCAAGACCGAGAGCACCTACGAGCTGACGCTCGATTCGTCGAAGTGGTCGGGACTCGCACCGTTCGAGCAAGAGCTGCTGTCGTTCCTGTTCACCACGATCGCGCAGGGGAACACGCTCACAATCGCCGAGCTCAAGGCGGCCGCGAAGTCGCGCCCGGAGACGTTCGCCAAGGGGATGACCAACTGGAAGAACGCCGTGCAGGCCGATGCCGACGCGCGCGGCTTCTTCGAGAAGACCGGCGGCATGCTCAAGTGGGTGCTCATCGTGGCCTCGATGGCCGTCGCGTTCGCCGGCATCATGGCCTCAAGCTTCGCCGAGAACGCCTGGGGCGTGGCCTTTGGGTTCCCGTGCGCGATTGCGATGTTCGTCATCGCCTTCCAGATGCCGCGGCGCACTGCCGAGGCGAATGATCTCTACGCCAAGTACCGCGGCCTGCGTGACTACCTCCGCGACTTCAGCCGTCTCGACGAAGCGCCGCCCACGCACGTGATCCTGTGGGAGCACTTACTCGTGATGGCCGTCGTCTTCGGTATCGCCGAGCAGGTCATCGCTGCGATGCGCGTGAAGGTGCCACAAGTCCTCGCCGACCCGTACCTTGCCCACACGGTCTGGTGGGTCTCCGCCAGCCCCGGCTACGGTTCGCCGGCATCCGCGTTCGCGGGCGGGTTCGCCTCGGCGGCAAGCATCG
>CAZGNF010000098.1:0-8379 GCA_964527045.1 uncultured Coriobacteriaceae bacterium
GCGACCCATGCGGGCATCGGCGTGTCGACCGTGTACCGTGCGGTTGCCGCGATGACTGCGTCCGGCTCGCTCGCTCCGGTGGGCACTCGCGACGGCAGCACGCTCTACGCGCTCTGCGCTGGGGGCGAGCACCACCATCATCTCGTCTGCACGGGATGCGGCACGGTCGTCGGCATCGCGTGCCCCGTTGACGGCTCACTCCTGCGCTCGGCCGAGAAGGCCGGCTACACCGTCACCGCGCACGAAGTGACGCTCTACGGCCTCTGCGCGGCGTGCTCCGGGGAGCGTGACTGAGGTGTCGCATATCCACATCCCTGATGGCGTGCTCCCCGTCTGGCTTTGGCTGAGCGGCTGGGTCATCACCCTCGCACTCGTCTGGCTCGCGAGCGCGCGCAGCGGCCGCTCCAACGTCCGACGCAAGGTGCCGCTCGTCGGCATCGTCTCGGCACTGGTGTTAGTAGCGATGTCGAGCGAGATCGTGCCGATCGCGTACCACATCAACCTGACCGTCGTGGCCGGCGTGCTGCTGGGGCCGCAGCTGGCGATCGTCTCGGCGTTCGTGATCCAGGTGGTCCTGGCACTGCTCGGGCACGGCGGCGTGACCGTCATCGGCCTCAACACGCTCATGACCATGACCGAGATGCTCCTGGGATGGGTGCTGTTCCGGGGGATGCTCCGCGCGCTGGGACGCCCCCGTGTGCGCAGTGCGAGCGCGATCGCGACTGTGGTCACGCTCGCGATAACCACAACGCTGCTCGTGGGTCTCGTCGCGGTCTCCGGCGTGACCGGAGCCACCGCACGCGAGACCGGAGCGCTCGACCCGCAGAACCTCACGTTCGCCGCGCCGTTCTCCGACGGCATAGTCGGCGTGGGACTCTTCTCTGGCGGCGAACACGAGGCGAACCCGGCGGTCGGCCTCAGGCGCTTCGCCACGATCGTGTACACGCTCGGCCCGATCGGATGGCTCATCGAGGCGCTCGTGACTGCGGCGATTCTCGGCTATGTTGCGCGCGTGCGGCCATCGCTCATCTTCGAGGGCGCGCTCGCTCCTGCAGAGCGAGTCATCCCCGGCGACGAACACGGGGTGCACTGATGGACATCGCCGTCCTCGACCGCTCGGCTGTCAGCGGGCGTTCGCACCTCCACGACGCGGCGCCGAGAACCAAGCTGCTCGCATTCGCGCTGCTGCTCGCAAGCATCGTCGTGAGCACCAACCTGTTCATCGTCCTGGCGCTCCTGTTCGTGCTGCTCGCCGTGGTGGTCGCCGAGCGACTCCCGGCCCGCTCCATGCTGCCGCTCGCGGCGTACCCGGCCGTCTTCGCCGCGGTCTTCGCGTTCGCCTCGGCGCCGGACGCGCTCGCTGCCGCGCTCATCATCGCGAAGGCCGTGACGGCCGCGCTCGGGGCAGTCACGCTCATGTTCACGACGCCGTACCCGCAGGTCTTCGCCGCCGTGCAGCGCGTGACCCCGGGGCTTGTCGGCGATGCGCTCCTCATGACGTACCGAGCGATCTTCATCCTCGCCGACAAGCTTGCGGACCTGACCCGCGCCGTACGGCTGCGTGCAGGCATCGCCGGCACGCATCCGATTCGTGCGGCGAAGGCGACGACGCGTGCGCTTGGCGGGCTGCTGCTCTACTCGGTGGACCTCGCGCAGCGCGAGTATGACGTGCTGGTGCTGCGCGGCTACTCCGGACGCCTCCGAGTCGCCGAGCACCCCTCGCGCTCGCCAGCCACCGACCAGGTGCTCATGGCGGGGGCGCTCACACTGCTCGGCACCGCGACCGTTTGGCGCGTGTACTGGATCAGCTTCATCGACTACAGCTGGATGCCGCTGGCGCTGGCGCTCCTCGGGCTAGGCGCCACATTCCTGTTCCGCGGGAGGAACCGATGACCACGCACGACTGCGATCACATCCATCCGGACGACCCCACCGCTGAGGAGGTCGTGCGCATCAGCTGCGTGCGACACACCTACGAGGACGGCACGTCGGTGCACCTGTGCGGTATGGACTTTCTTGCGCACCGGGGTAAGCGCGTGGCGGTCCTCGGCCCGAACGGGGCCGGGAAGACGACGCTGCTCTACCACATCCTTGGGCTGCTCAAGCCACAGGAAGGCGCCGTGAGCGTCTTCGGCATCTCCCCTTCCGAGGAGTGGGCGTCGATCCGCCGACGCGTTGGCGTTGTGCTGCAGAACGTTGACGAGCAGATCATCTCTCCCACCGTCGGTGACGACGTCGCCTTCTCACCCAGGCAATACGGCCTGCCGGAGTCCGAGGTTCGCGAACGCGTGGACCGCGCGCTCGGGCTGCTCGGCATCGAGGAGCTGGCCGATCGCGTGCCGCACAATCTGTCCGGCGGTGAGAAGCGCAAGGTGGCGCTCGCCGGCGCGCTCGTGATGGACCCGGAGCTGCTGGTGCTCGACGAGCCATTCGAGGGTCTCGACCCGAAGTCGCGCCGGTCGCTGCTCGATCTGCTCGAGCGCCTCTCGCGCGAGCGGTGCATGACTGTCGTGCTCAGCACGCACGATATCGACACGGTTCCCGAGTTCGCCGACTTCGCCTACGTGCTTGCTCCCGGCGGGACGATAGCGCTGCGTGGCACGCCCGCCGAGGTCTTCGCCAATGCCCATGTGCTCGCACAGGGCAATATCAAGCCGCCGATTCTCGCTGAGCTCTTCGCGCGGCTGCGGGAACGGGACCCGGGCGCGCCTGAGACCGCACTCACCGTCGAGGACGCGGCTGCGGCCCTGGAGGCGTGGCGACGCGAGTAGTACGGGCGCTGGCGGAAGGATGAACCGCCCCGGACGCCTACATCCTCGGAGCGCTGCAATCTAGAAGTGGCTGTGACCCGTGGCCCACGTGCCGTCGCCGGTGCATCCAACCACGTTTCCGCCCGAATCGACCCAGTAATACGTGCCGCTCGTCGGGCACGTCGGGGGATCGAGGAAGTACCGCGCCGCCAGAAGGTCCACGCTGTCCGGGGTGTTGTTGCCATCAAACACGTCGGTCTGCGTCCACAGGCCAGTGCTGTAGTAAGCCCGAAACGTCTGGCTCGCGCCCTCTATCGCGCGCTGGTTCGATTGACACGTGCGCTTGCGCGCGGCCGCCGCAGTCTCAGCGAACAGCGGAATGGCGATCGCTACAAGGATGCCGATGATGAGAATGACCACCATCAACTCAACAAGCGTGAAGCCATCTTCCCTATGTTGCATGTCTGTGCACCTCACTGCACATGCTCCGGACGGAGCGAATGGACATAAACCTACATCGTCCGTTCGTCGCCCGGACTTGAGTCCCTAGCGTCGAATTGTGAGCGCGGACACAGCGTCCAAGGCGCTACTCGCGAGCCTTGACCGCGACGCCGATCGCTCGTCCCCACGCCTCTGCGGCGGCCATGTCCTCGTCGGTCGGCTTGAACTTCTCCGAGAAGTCCTCCAGCGGCGCATCCAGGCCGATGGCCGTCACGCGCTCGCGCATCTGTTTGATCGCGCCGCCGCCCCATCCAAACGAGCCGAAGAACGCCGCCAGCCGGCCTGCGGGCTTGAGGCCTTCGATGTACTGGATGAAGCCTGCCACACGGTAGAGCATCCCGTGGTGTAGCGTCGGTGAACCGAGCACGAGTGCCTTCGCCTCCAGGAGCTCGTACGTGATGTGCGCGCCGGATGTGAGCGCAAGGTCGTACATGTCGACTTCTACGCCTTCGGCAGTGATGCCATCCGTGATCGCCTCGGCAAGCATCTTGGTGGAGCCCCACATCGTGCTGAACGCGACGACCGCTTTGTCGCGCTTGAAGCCGGCGTTCCAACGCGCGTACGCGGCATGCGCCGCTACGAGCGACTCGCCCCGCCAGATGACACCGTGCGACGGCGCTATCACTTCGGGATCCCAGCCGGCATCGGCGATCTTGCCCACCATCTTGCTGACTTGCGCAGCAAACGGCATGAGGATGTTCGCGTAGTAGATGCCGAGTTCCTCGATCGCCAGGTCGAGGCCGACCTCGTCGGCGAATCTGCCCGATGAGGCCAGGTGCTGACCGAACGCATCGTTTGGCATGAGTGTACGAACCTCGGGGCAATACGTGAACATCGAGTCCGGCCAGTGAACCATTGGGGCGGGCAGGAACTGCAGCGTTCTGCCGCCAAGATCGATGGAGTCTGTTGCACCGACGGCTTCGACGACGAGACCGTCGTGGTACTCGGCCACGCCCTTCACGCCGGACCCGGATGCGACCACGCGAGCTGCTGGCATTGCGGCCATGACATCGCGCAACCCGCTGTTGTGATCGGGCTCAACATGGTTGACGACGATGAGGCCGACTTCGACAGGGTCGATGATCGAGGCAACACGCGAGAGCAGCTCCGGAACGAACGGCGTCTTGACGGTATCGATGAGCGCCCACGTACCTTCACCACGTACGAGATACGCGTTGTACGTCGTGCCGCGTGGCGTCTCATAGCCGTGAAAGTCCCGAAGGCCCCAGTCGATCACGCCGACCCACCAGATGCCGTCACTCACCGGTACCGCTCGCATGTGCGGCTCCTCTCATTCGCTTCTGTACTTTGAGACTGTACCCCGATGTCCGCTGGCGCGGGCACCTGCTATCGTGACGTTCGGGGGTGATCGCGGTGTTTCTGTTCCCGTACAAGGTCGACCGATCGTTTCGGATCCCATGGATCACGATCGGACTCATCGTAGCCAATGTCGCTGCGTTCGCGCTCGCGGTATCAAACGGGCTCGACCGCACGATTGCGACCTTCGGCTTCCGCCCCAACGCCGCCGGCGCGGTGACGTGGCTTTCCTCGATGTTCATCCACGCGGACCCGTTCGGCCACCTCCTTGGGAACATGTACTTCTTGTGGCTCTTCGGCTCGGTGGTCGAAGACGCTATCGGTCGTCTCCGCTACCTGATGCTGTACTTCCTCGGCGGCCTGGGCGCGGCGCTCGTGCATGCTGCATTCGTGCTGACGCTCATGCCGGCCGCCCGCAACGTCCCGATGGTAGGCGCGTCGGGAGCCATCGCCGCCATCATGGGAGTGTTCGCAGTCTGCCTCTACCGCTCCAAGGTACGGTTCGTTTGGGGCTTCCTGTATCGCTTCGGTACAGCGGCGATGCCGTCACCGGTCGCAATCGGCCTCTGGGGTGCCCGGGAGCTCATGTACACGGCGCTCGCCGTGGGGACCGTCGGTAGCGGCACCGCCAACTGGGCGCACGTTGGCGGTCTGGCCGCTGGCATCGGGATGGCGCTGCTCTCGGGGAGCGTTCGAGCGTCGACGGCCGCGTATATGGCCGAGGACGCCTCCAGGTACGTCGCCAGCGGCGCGCACGAGGTCGCTGTGGGCATGTACGACAAGCTGACAACACAGGACCCGACGAACCCTGCGTGGCGCCTCCAGCACGGACGTGAGCTCGCGCAGTTGCGCACGCCACAGCTCGAGAAGGCTGCCGTGGAGTACCGCGCGGCACTCGAGCTGCTGGTACGAGCAGGTCAGCTCATCGAAGCGCACGATATCGCCGATGAAGCCGCGCGCGTTCTTGGCGGAGCGGGCGTCGATCCTCAAACGCTTGTCGCCATCGCGGGAGCGGCGGAGGGCGCCAAGAACCTCGCGGCCGCCGAACAGTTGTACCGCGAGGCCGCTTCGTGCGACCGGATGTGCGCAGCGCTCGAACGCGCCCGCTTCCGCTTGGCGCACGTGCTGTTGGAGCTCGGGAGAGCCGACGATGCCCGCAGCGAGTGGCGACGGTTCGTTGAGGCGTACCCGGGGAGCGACTTCATCGCCTTTGGAGACCGCGGCCTCCAGACGCAGGAGTAGCGACTACGAGGAGCGCTTCACGAAGAAATCGGCCATCGAGAGCAGAAGCGTCCGCGCCTTGCTCGAGGGTACCGCGTCGTGGAGCCTGTTCTTCGCGTCCATGACCAGCCCACGCGCGTACTCGCGTGCGTAGTCGAGCGAGCCCGACTCGGCCATGATGTCCACGATCTCCTGGAGCTCGGCCGGTTCGACGGTCCGCGACGAGAGCAGCGCAAGGAGCCGCTCGCGACGTGGCGAGTTCTGCAGCGCATGAATCGCGACGAGCGTGCGCTTCCCCTCGGTGAGGTCGCTTCGGAAGTCCTTCTTGGTGGATTCCTTTGTACCGACGAGGTTGAGCACATCGTCTTGGATCTGGAATGCAAGACCGGACGCCATGCCGAAGTCCCGCAGCACCTCGACTTGCTCCTCGGTGCCTCCACCGATCATCGCGCCGACAGCCAGCGGGATTGCGCCCGAGTAGAATGCCGTCTTGTGATTCGCCATGACAAGATAATCATCGACCGAGAGATCGAAGCGGTCATCGCGTGCCCAGCCGATGTCGAGCGCCTGTCCTTCGATGGTGCGCGTGGTCATCGCGACAAGCTCCCCGAGGACACGAAGCTTGATCGTATCCTCAAGACCCTCGTCGTCGATGACGGTTCCGCAGACAAGCGCGAGGGCCAGGTCGCCAGCGTTGATGGCGAGCCCAAGTCCCTCGGTGATGTGCATACACGGCTGGTCCCGCCGCGTAAGCGACGAGTCCTCGATGTCGTCGTGGATGAGCGCCGCCGTGTGGAAGTGCTCGATGGCGGCCGCGGACGGCCACGCCTTCTTCGGGTCGCCGCCCACTGCCTCGCATGCAAGCAAGCAGATGAGCGGGCGGTGCCGCTTGCCGGCGTTGTCCGAGAACGTCCGCAGTGGGTCGTAGAGGTAGCGAGCCATATCGGGATGCGAACCGTTCGCGAAGAACGTGAGCAGGTAGGTGTCGAACTTCTTCGCATTGAGGTTCAGGTACAGCTCGAAGCCGGTCATGTGTCTCCTCGGAAGGCACGCAGAAGCGCCGTGTAGTGATGTGTGCGCACCAGTATACAAGCGTGGGAGTCGGAAGTAACGTCTGGGCAACCGACGCCCGTACGTGCAGATTACGACGCCGGACCCCGCAACCCTTTCTCAAGGAACACGCCTTCGGCTGTGAACGCGCGGCGGTATGAGAGCATGACGGCCAGGATGGAGCCGATGGCGGTGGCAGCGCTCACCATGAGCATCACGACGATCTGGTACTTCGTCGCCTCAAGCGGGTCAGCGCCGGCGAGCACTTGCCCCGTCATCATGCCGGGGATGAACACGATGCCGGCCGCGGCCATCGAGTTGATCGTGGGGATGAGGCCGGCCCGGAGCGCCATGCGGACCGAGGCACGGGCGGCCTCCCAGCGATCGGCGCCGAGCGCGGTGAGCGCAAGGATCTCGCCCGTGCGCGCATCGAGGTCCGAGAAGAGCCGCTCAAGCGCAAGCGCGATGCCCGTCATCGAGTTGCCAAGCACCATCCCCGCAATCGGGATGACGTAGCGCGGCTCGTACCACACCGGCACCCGCACGATGAGAGCGGTGACCGCGAACGTGACGGTGATGCCCGTGACCGCCATCGAGAAGAGCGCCGAGCCGAACAGCCCGCCCGGAGCATCAGGCGCGCGCTTCACGACGATCCGCGTGGCAACGAGTGTCATCACGCCGAGCAGCACGACGACGATCCACCACAGCCGAACGGAGAACACCCAGCGCAAGACGAAGCCAAGTGCCAGCAGCTGCAGGTAGGTGCGAGCCGAGGCGACCGCCAGGTCCTTGACGAGTCCAAGGCCGATCGCGACGGAGAGCGCACCGGTGATGAGCATGAAGCTCGCCGCCAGCAGCAACTGCGGCCAGCCGATGACGACCGCGCCTTCAGGCGTCATCGCGATCACCCCCGGTGAGCGCACCGTGCTCAAGATGCAGCCGGACGTTCGCGGCGGCGTCCGCCCGCAAGTGGCTCACGCGCAACACCGCGCCGCCCGCCTCGGCGAATCGCGTGGTCATCGCCGCGACCGCCGCCGCACTGGCGTCATCGAGACTTGCATCCGGCTCGTCGAGCAGCAGGATTCGCGGAGCTGTGAGCAGCACCCGCAAGAGCGCGACGCGCGCGGCCTGACCCACCGAGAGGCGCGAGGTGTCGCGATCGAGCGCGACGTCGGCGAGCCCGACGTCGTCGAGCGCAGTGCGGAGCGCTTCGGTTGCAGGCGGCGTGGCGCCGCCGCGCGCCTTCAGCTCGAAGGGCAGCAGCAGGTTCGCTTCAACGGTACCGGGGAAGAGCGCGGTCCGTTGCGGGAGCAGCGCGACCTTCGTCCGCCACACAGCGGGATCCGTCGCGGTCGCGGGCTCGCCGTCAAGCGAGAGCGATCCGCCGGCGCCGGGAAGCAGGCGCGCGATCGCGAGCAGCAGCGTCGTCTTTCCCGCGCCGCTCGGTCCGCGAAGCTCCGCGATGTCGCCGACTGCGAGGTCAAGATCGACGCCGTCGAGCACGCGCAGGTCTCGGCCATCGACCGCCCGGGTCGCTGTG
>CAZGNF010000099.1:0-8359 GCA_964527045.1 uncultured Coriobacteriaceae bacterium
GCCGGGGACTCAAGATCCTGTCGAAGGAACTCGGCGTGCCGATTCTCGCGCTCTCCCAGCTCTCGCGCGCGGTCGAGCAGCGCACAAGCAAGCGGCCGATGCTTTCCGACCTCCGTGAATCCGGCGCTATCGAACAGGACGCCGACGTCGTCATGTTCATCCACCGCGACACCATCGGGAGCGGCGGCGGAGGCCACGACGACTTCGGTAACGATGACGAGAAGCGAGACGGCATGCCCGGCAAGGGCGAGGCCGAGATCATCGTGGCCAAGCATCGTAATGGTCCGGTCGATAGCTGCTACGTCGCGTTCCTCGACCGGTACACGAAGTTCGCGCCGCTTGCCAAGAACGTGCCCTAGGCGCCGTTCGGCAGGCTAGGCCTTGAGCAGCTTCTCGAACTCACCCGGGTTCCAGCCCACCATCGCGCTTTCGCCCACCTGGATGACCGGCACGCCGTACTGCCCGGTCATCGTCACCATGCGCTTGAGCCCCGCACGATCCTTCGCGACGTCCACATCCGTGAACCTCACGCCGTTTTCCGCGAAGTACCTCTTCGCGTACGTGCAATACGGTCAACTGGCTGTTGTGAAGATCGTTACGCGCTTCTGCTCGGCCATGGAACACCTCCGTTGCGTTTGACGCACTGTACCTGCCCGAGCCGACCACTGCGCTAACCGCTCCGGGGGCGACAGCGGGCGCTCATCGTGGTATGAACCTGACGTGTGATTCCGAGGAAGGGATACCCATGACCGAGCAGCGCTACGACGTGGTCATCGTTGGAGCTGGCCCCGCGGGCATCTTTGCAGCGATCGAGCTCGTCAGATCCGGTCGGGTGAAGAAGATCCTTGTCGCCGAGCGCGGCAAGCCCATTGCGAAGCGAAAGTGTCCCGCACGCCAGACGCACTGCATCGGGTGCGAGACCTGCGCGATCATGACGGGATGGGGCGGAGCCGGGGCCTTCTCGGATGGGAAACTCACGCTCACCACCGAGGTGGGCGGGTGGCTCGGCGACTACATCGGCACCGAGAACCTCGAGCGCCTCATCGAAGATGCGGACAAGCTGTGGCTGGAGTTCGGGGCCACTACCGAAGTGCACTCGCCGGACGCCGGAACCGCCGCGCGTTTGTCGCGCGAAGCGACGCTTGCCGAGATGCGCCTCATCCCCATGCGCATCCGCCACATCGGCACCGACCGCTCACCCGCGGTGCTCCAGGCGATGCACGACTACCTTGCCGAGCAGGGCGTTGACGTGCGCCTCTCCTCGGAGGTCTCGCGCATCGTCGCCGACAGCGGGCATGTGGAGGGTATCGAGTTCTCGGACGGCAGCCGCGTGCTCGCGAACGCCGTCATCGCCGCACCCGGACGCGACGGTGCCGACTGGCTCACCGAGCAGGCGCAGGCGCTTGGCATCGGGCTCGTCAACAACGCCGTGGACATCGGCGTGCGGGTCGAAGTCCCTGCGCCGGTCATGGAGCCGCTCACCAAGGAGCTCTACGAGGCCAAGCTCATCTACTACTCGAAGCAGTTCGGCGACCAGGTCCGCACATTCTGCATGAACCCCTACGGCGAGGTCACCACCGAGAGCTACGGCGACATCGTCACCGTGAACGGCCATTCCTTTGCCGAGGAGCGGACTGCCAACACGAACTTCGCCGTGCTCGTGAGCCAAAGCTTCACGCACCCGTTCCACGAGCCGATCACCTACGGACGCTCGATTGCGAGCCTCGCGAACCTGCTCGGCGAAGGCATCATCGTGCAGCGTCTTGGCGACCTGCGCGACGGACGCAGGTCCACCGCCAAGCGAATCGCCGAGTCGGTCGTGACGCCGACCATGCCGCAGGCAACGCCGGGCGACCTGAGCTTCGTGCTGCCGTACCGCCATCTGGCGGACATCCTCGAGTTCCTTGAGGCGCTCGACGAACTTGCTCCCGGCGTGGCCGGAGACGGCACGCTGCTCTACGGCGTGGAAGTGAAGTTCTATTCGTCGCGCCTGGAGCTTGATCAGCGCTTGCAGAGCCAGGTTGCGGGTCTCTACGCCATCGGCGATGGCGCCGGTGTCACCCGCGGGCTCATCCAGGCGAGTGCGAGCGGACTCGTGGCAGCGCGCGCGGTGCTGGCGGGCGGTGTGGGGTAGCCCCGAGCGGGCGTGAGGATTCGCTCCACGCTGGGAACCCACACGGTATGGTAGGCGTTTGGGGGGGTGGGGAGATGGCGGACATTCGTCGTTGCTTCATGCTTGGCATCTCGTTCGTGTGCGTGTTGGCGCTCAGCGCCGGGTGCCTGGTATCGCCTTATACCGCGCAGAAGAAGGGCGACGTAGCGTCCCTCGTTGCGATGGCCGAGGACACCGAGGCCAGCACTGAGCGGGTTCGCGAACCTGCGGTTGAGGCACTTGCCGAGCTCGGGACTCCCGAGGCGAACGATGTGATCATCGGCTGGTTGGATAACGGCGCGCCGTCAGGCCTGGAAGAAGCCGTCTACCGTGCCGCCGGTGCGACGGGAGACCTGCGCGCGGTGGACCCGCTACTCGCGGCTCTGGAGTCGATTGACCGCGACAAGACCGAGTACGAGATTGAGCCGGGCGATCAGCTCAAGCTGTGGGCGGTCATCGACGGCCTTCGCGGCCTCGTCGACCCTCGCGTGCAGAAAGCGCTCCTCGCTGAGCTAGACGCCGGTCACTCCGAGGTCATCGATGATGTGAACCTGAGCGCTGCGCTCAAGAGCCAAGGTGAAGCGATTGCGCCCGAGCTTGAGAAGCGGCTTGCCAACGCCGATGACAAAGTCTTCGTCCCGGCGGCCGAGGCGCTTGCCAGCATCTATCAGGCTGCCGGCAAGCAAGATCGCGCGGCTCAGCTGCTGAAGGACAAGAAGACGTTCCGCATCTACGCCGGCATCATCACGGGCAATGTGGTCGTGGACGACCAGCTGGTGATTGACTCGCTCAACTCCGTCGGCGATGCGATGATGGCGCAGCGGCTGCTCAATACGGGATCGGCCGAGCTTGAGGCGGCCGCGAAGACCTGGGCGGCCGAGCACGGGTACACGATCGAGACGTGGGTACAGCCGTAGCGACGGGGGCGACGTGCGCCGCACACCGCTCGGCGTATCGCCTCTCGCATGGAGCCGGTGCTTCACGGTATCTTGTAGTGCATAGGAAACCTCCACTTCTGTATCGCCATGTCTTGAGAAGGAGTACGGCATGATCAAGGTCGCTGTGTGGGGCACGGGCATGATGGGCCAGGGGTTGCTCGGTTATATCCTGGACCGCCCGAAGGACATCGAACTCGTCGGTGTTATCGATCGGCACCCCGAGAAGCACGGCCGCACGGTGGGCGAGGTCACCGGCCGGGAGTGCGATATTCCCGTCACCGCTGACTCCGCTGCGGTGCTCGGGCTCAAGCCCGACGTCGTGTGCATCCTCACGGCGAGCAACCTGCACCAGATCACCGATCAGGTCGAGGCTGCCCTCAAGGCCGAGGCCGACGTCATCTGTATTGCCGAGACGCTCGCCTACCCGTGGGCGACCGACCCTGCGTGGGCCGAGCGGATCGATGCGCTCGCCCGTGAGCATGGTGTTTCCGTGCTCGGTACCGGCGTGAACCCCGGCTTCGTGCTCGACGCACTGCCGATCCTGCTCTCCTCGGCGTGCCTGCATATCGAGCGCATCGAAGCTGCACGCATCAACGACCTTTCGCCGTTCGGTCCTACCGTCATGGAGAGCCAGGGCGTTGGCACCACCGTCGAGCAGTTCGAGGCGGGCATTGCCGACGGCTCGATCGTGGGCCACATCGGCTTCCAGGAGTCGGTCGGCCTCATCGCGTACGCACTTGGCTGGGAGATCGATGAGGTCGTCGAGACTCGCGAGCCGATCGTGTCCAACGTGGAGCGCTCAACGCCGCACGTGCACGTCGCCCCCGGCAATGTCGCGGGATGCCGCCACATTGCCCGTGCCTACAGCAAGGGCGAGCTCAAGATCGAACTGGTGCACCCGCAGCAGATCCACCCCGAGCTTGAAGGCATCGAGACCGGCGATTACATCACGATCGTCGGGGAGCCGAACATCAGCTTCCACGATGGTCCCGAGATCCCGGGTGGCAAGGGAACCTATGCGAGCACCGGCAACTACATCCCGCTCATCGGGGCAGCACCTGCTGGCATCGTGACCGTCGTCGACCTGCCGATCCCGCGCTTCTGGGCCCCGACCGTCTAGGAGAGTCGCATCATGGCGGACATCATGCGCTGCACTGCCGGTGACTGGGTGGAGGTCGAGCGCGTCTTGCTCGAGCCAGTCGATCGCTCGACCAACCTGCCCGAGGAGACCGCCGCGCAGCCGTTGCGCATGTGGGTGAAGGGCTTCGCCCGCTCGGCAGCGGTTGTTGGCGACGCGGTCACGGTCGAGACGATGACCGGTCGCGTCGTGACCGGCACGCTTACCGATGTGAACCCCGGCTACACGCACACCTTCGGGCGTCCGACGCCCGAGCTCACGCACGTGGGTCGCGACCTGCGCGACCGCGTCGCCGCGTATCGCGCGAAGGCGGGTGAGTAGCATGGCCGGCAAGACCGAGGCGATCCTCGCGCGCAAGGGCGAGATCATGAAGCTGGCGCTCGGCATGGACTACTCGCAGTTCGAGCAGAGTCCCATCGCCTTCGACTACGAAGGCATGATGGCCGCACACGGCTACTCGATTGACGACATCATCGGCATTCAGCGCGCGGGCGGCGTTGGGCGTACACCGCTCCTCGAGCTACGTAACCTCACGGACCTCGTGCGCTCCTACAGCGAACAGGGCCACGGCGCGCGCATCTTCGTGAAGGACGAGGCCGCCAACATGGCCGGCTCCTTCAAGGACCGGCGCGCGAGCGTGAGCATCCACGTCGCGAAGGAGAAGGGGTACGCGGGCGTCATCGCCGCTACCTCCGGGAACTACGGCGCCGCAGTCTCCAGCCAGGCGGCGCGCGCGGGTCTCAACTGCATCATCGTGCAGGAGGCGTTTGATTCGCGCCACGTGGGCCAGCCCGAGATCATCGAGAAGTCGCGCATCTGCGAGGCATTCGGTGCCGAGGTCATCCAGCTCACAGTGGGTCCCGAGCTCTTCAGCCACATGCTGGAGCTCCTCGACGAGACCGGCTACCTCGCGGCCTCGCTCTACTCGGCATTTGGCGTGTCGGGCATCGAGACCCTCGGTTACGAGCTTGCCGAGGAGATGACGGCCGTCACGGGCGCGCCTCCCACGCACGTGGTCGTTACACACGCAGGCGGCGGCAACACCACCGGCACCGCGCGTGGCCTCAAGCGTGCGGGCGCCACAACAGAGATCGTGAGCGCCAGCGTGGACCTCTCGGGGCTGCATATGGCCAGTGACTCGGACTTCAACCGTAAGAGCTTCACAACGGGTCACACGGGCTTTGGCGTGCCATTCGCGACCTGGCCCGACCGCGCCGACGTGCCGCGCAACGCTGCGCGCGCGCTGCGCTACATGGATCGCTATCTCACCGTCTCCCAGGGCGAGGTCTTCTACGTGACCGAAGCGATGGCCAAGCTCGAAGGTCTTGAGCGCGGTCCGTCCGGCAACACCGCGATGGCGGCCGCCATGTCGCTCGCCCGAGACCTGCCGACAGACGCCACCGTCGTCGTGCAGGAGACCGAGTACACCGGCGCCGGCAAGCACCACTGGGCGCAGCTCAACTTCGCTCGCGAGAATGGCGTGGAAGTTCGCGGCGGCGACCCGGTCGAGCAGGTGCCCGGCAAGAGCATCATCATTCCCGAGCGCCCCGAGCAGATCCGCGCGAAGGACTTCGACCTGGCCAAGATGCGCCGCAGCTACGTGCGCAACGCGCTCTCGCATGCGCCCGAGGGCTACGTGCCCACCGACGCGGACATCGCGTTCCTTGCCGAGGACACCAACAGCGACGCCACCACGGTCGAGGAGACCATCGCGGGGCTCAAAGCAACGTAGGTCGCGCTGCCCGCATCCTCGGCTCTCAGTCAGCGCCGCCGGACTCCCCGGCGGCGTTGCCGCATACGGGGCACGGCCGCAATCCGGCCGGGCGCTCGAGCGCGCTTGCCTCAAGCAGCGCGTCGTCGGTGAAGATCTCGCTCGTCGGTCCGTCTGCCACCACGCGTCCCTCGTGCAGCACGATGGTCCGCTCGCAGAGGTCGAGCGCCATGTCGAGGTCGTGCGTGGCGATGATCTTCGTATGTTCGAACGTGCCGAGCAGCTCGATGAGCCGGCGCCGCGCACGCGGGTCGAGGTTGGAGCTGGGCTCATCCATCACGAGGATAGCCGGGTTCATCGCCAGCACCGTCGCTATCGACACCGCGCGCTTCTCTCCGCCCGAAAGCCGGTGCGGCGGCCGGTCGGCAAGCTTGAGCGCACCCACGCGGTCGAGCGCCTCGGTCACGCGTTGCGCGACGTCGTCCTCGGGCAGTCCGAGGTTCACGGGCCCGAAGGCGACATCCTCGAACACCGTCGGCATGAAGAGCTGGTCATCGGGATCCTGGAAGACCATCCCTACCGTCTTGCGGATATCGGGAAGCGTGCCCTTCGACACCGGCGTGCCGCCAATCCCAACGGTGCCCGATGTGGGCGACAGCAGTCCGTTCAGGTGCATCAGCAGTGTCGACTTGCCCGCGCCGTTCGCGCCGACAAGCGCGATCGACTCACCGTGCCCGATGTGAAACGACACGCCGTCGAGCGCGCACGTTCCATCCGGATAGTCGAAGGCAAGCGATTCGACGTCGATCGTGTGGTGACTCATGACCCCAGCCTCATAACCAGACTCCCGAGCAGTTGAGGGACGTTGACCAGCCGGAACGCGACAAAGGTCGCCGACCAGCCGAGGATGAACACGGCGTCGCCCGCCGAGAACGACAGCCGCCGAGGCGAGCGAACGTGTCCGTCGAAGCCGCGGCCGAGCATCGCGGCGTAGATCCGCTCGGCACGGGCGAACGTGCGCAGCAGGAGTTGCCCGAGCATCTGCACGTACACGCGCATACCCATGCCGCGGCGGCCGAACGAGCGCAGCGTGCGGGCGCGAGACATGCGCATCGCCTCCTCGGCAAGGACAAAGATGTAGCGGTAGAGGAGGAGGAGCTGCGTCGCGAGCACCTCGGGCATGCCCAGGCGCTCGAGTGCGAGCACGATGTCGTTGAAGCGGGTGGTCGCGATAAGCACGAGCGCGGCGCTCACTGTAAGCACGAAGCGCACGAGGATCGATGCGTACGAGAGCCAGCCGCCGCTCACGGCGAGCCCCGCGACGCGTGTGACGATCTCGCGGTCGAGGAGCGGGTTGAAGATGCCCACGAACACCGCGAACGGCGCCGCGATGAGCAGCCGCTTGCCGATGAGCTCCAGCGTGAGGCCGCCTTCGGATGCGAGTGCGATCGGGAAGAGCGCGAAGGGTAGCATGGGGAGCACGCTGTACTTGCCGAACGACACCACGCACACGATGAAGACGAGTGTGGTGACGACTTTGGCGCGCGGGTCCAGGCGGTGCACCGGCGTGTCGGCGCCGGCCGCCTGATCGAGGCGCCCAAGCTCGTAGAGTCCCTGTTCGAGTGTGCTCATCCGGAATCGCCTAGACGAGACCTTCGCCGGTGGTGCTCGCCACGAACTTGCCGTGTTTCACACCCTTGGTGCCGATGAGTTCGTCGGCTATGCGCTTGATCTCGCGTCCGGGTCCGCGAAGCACCACGACCTCAAGGCAGTGATGCGCGTCCATATGGATGTGGAGCGTGGAGACGATGACCTCGTGGTGCGAGTGTTGGTGCTCCGTGAGCTTGTCGCCGAGGTCGCTCGAGTGATGGTCGTACACGAGGGTCACGGTGCCGACCGCCTCCTCGTCGCCGATGCTCCACTGCTCTTCGACGAGCGCGTTGCGGATGAGGTCGCGGACCGCTTCCGAGCGGTTCACGTACCCCTTCTCGGCGATAAGCGCGTCGAACTTCTCGAGTAAGCGCTCGTCGGCGGAGATGCCGAATCTGACGACGTCTGGCATGAGATGACCCCTTCGTACTCGATTCGTGCTACCGGAACCGCGCCGGAATCGCACGCGTGACACACCCCCGGACCAGTATGTGCGAATTGCGACGATATGCTTGACGTGCAGTTTTGTCCGCTCTACGGTCTATTCCGAGAGTAGCACGAATCTGGGGGGCGTAACACGCTCAGAAGACGACCGGTCGCGTTTCGTCCGGAGAACACAGGGGGTCTGCACGATGCACATGGCTGACGCACTTATCTCGCCAGCAGTCGGCGGGACGATGACCGTGGTGACTGGCGCGATCGCGGTCTACTGCGCGAAGAAGGTCAAAGAGGACCTGGACCAGAGCAAGGTGCCGCTCATGGGTTTGCTC
>CAZGNF010000100.1:0-8350 GCA_964527045.1 uncultured Coriobacteriaceae bacterium
CCTTCACGCCTCGCAGGTTCGCAAACGCGAGCAGAACCGTGAACCCGACCGCGATCTCCACGCGATAGTGTGCGAGCGCCGGAAACGCCGAGGTTACCGCAGCCGTCCCTGCCGAGATGGACACAGCCACGGTGAGGATGTAGTCGATGAGCAGCGAGGCGCCGGCCACGAGCCCGACGTTCTCGCCCAGGTTCTCCTTCGCGACGATGTAGGCGCCGCCGCCGCCGGGATACGCCTTGATGGTCTGACGGTACGAGGTTGCCACGATGATGAGGAGCACGCCGATGGCGATGGCGATCGGCATCGCCAGTGTGAGCGCCGCGCTGCCCGCGAGCACAAGCATGAGCAGTATCTCCTCGGTGGCATACGCTACTGAGGAGAGTGCGTCGCTTGAGAACACCGCGAGCGCGACCGGGTTGCTCAGTCGCTGGTGCTGCGACTCCTCGTTATGAAGCGGGTCTCCAAGCAGGAGCGTCTTCAACTGACCGGGCATCGGCTACCTTCCTTCGCGCGCGGGAATCCCCCCGCATGGTCCGGCCGCCAACGGCGGGCAGACCATGATCCCTGTATCCGGGTCCCAGGATACCTGAACGCAACACGGGACCGGATAATCCGGCCCCGTGTACTGTGCGGTTGGTGGAGACGAAGGGGCTCGAACCCTCGACCCCCGGCTTGCAAAGCCGGTGCTCTCCCAACTGAGCTACGTCCCCGCAGCGCAAGAGTATAGCACCCTGCGGCGCACCGCACCCACCCGTTGTTTCACACGCTCCTTGAACCGCCGAAACAGAGCCGAAACGCGCGGGGGGTATCGTCCGGTTGTAGCCACCGCAAACGACGGTTCGCGTGACAACGGAACGGCCCGGTGAGCATGAAGAAGATCGAAGCCATAGTGCGGCCAGATCACCTCAGCGTGGTCCGCGAAGCCATGGTCTCGGCAGGCGCCACTGGCGTCACCGTCGTGACGGTCACCGGCCACGGCTCGCAAGGGGGCGTCACGCAGAAGTGGCGCGGTCACGAGTACACGGTCTCGCTTCTGCCGAAGGTGCACGTATTTGCGGTCGTCGCCGAGGAGGATGTTGTGGAGGTCGTTGAAAGCATCGTTGCCGCGGCGCGGACTGGCGACCTCGGTGACGGTAAGGTCTTCGTGACGGCGATAGACGACGCGGTGAGGATCAGAACTGGCGAGTCGGGCCGAGAAGCGCTCGGCTAGTCTGCGTCTGCGGGTCGCGGAACCTCGGGCAACGTGAGCGTGAAGGCCGACCCCTTGCCGACTTCGCTCTGCACCGTGAGCTCACCGCCAAGAAGCGCGGCGAGTCGCGACGAGACCGCAAGTCCCAATCCCGTCCCCTCGGGGCGACCATCCCGCACCCTGACCTGCGTGAACGCCTCGAAGATGCGTTCGAGGTCTGTGCGCGCGATTCCCGGCCCGGTGTCGGTCACCGTGATATCGAACTGCCCATCCCGCCGTCCGACGCTCACGTCGACGGACCCCTTGTCGGTGAACTTGATCGCGTTGCTGAGCAGGTTGAACAGGATCTGTCTCACCAGGCGCGCGTCCGAGACGATCTCACGCGGTTCATCCGCTCCAGTCACCGACAAGCCCAGCCCCATCGCATTCGCCTGGGGACGTACGCTCTCGACAATCTCGTACACGTCGGCGGCCAAATCGAATGTCTCGTGCTCGGATTCCATCCGCCCGGCTTCGACCTTCGTGAGATCGAGCACGTCATTGATAAGCGACAGTAGATGCTTTCCGGAAGCGTTGATCATCTCCATCTGGCGGTGTTGCTCGGCGTTGAGCTCTCCGGCAAGCCCCTGCAGCATGATGTCCGAGAATCCAATGACGGAGTTAAGCGGCGTGCGAAGTTCGTGGCTCATGCTCGCCAGGAAGTCGCTCTTCGCGTTGTCGGCCTGTGCGAGCGCCTCGTTCAAGCGTTCCAACTCCCGACTCGCCTCAGCCGACTGATCGTAGAGCGTCCGAAGCTCCTCGTTGGCAGCCTCGAGTTCCTCGTTGGTGCTGGCCAGTTCTTCGTTTGTCGCAGCGGTCTCCTCGTTGGCCGAGTAGAGCTCTTCGTTAGTGGCCGCCAGCTCTTCGTTAGTGGCTGCCAGCTCTTCGTTCGTCTCCTGGAGCTGCTCTGTGCGCTCCGCGACCAGCAGCTCAAGACTCTCCTGGTAGTGCTTGACCTCTTCCTCGGCAGCGCGGCGCTCAGAGATATCGTTGGTGAACGCGATGTAGAGCTTGTGCCCGCCCCGCTCGGTCAGTTGGAGCCTGGTGACCGTTGGATACCGCGAGCCATCCCGCCGCAGCTGGACGCTCTCGAAGACGAGCATCCCTCGCTTCCCGCTCGCGAGCGGGGCGATCAACGCGTCGAACTCGTCTCTGGTGAAGTCGGGCAGCAGGTCAAGCGGCGTCATGGCGAGCAGCTCGTCAGCGTCGTAGCCTATGTTCTCGATCGCGCCCTGGTTGCAGTAGTCGAATCGCAGTGTTTCGGCTTCGAACACGCACACCTCGTTAAGGCTGCGATCGACAGCTGCGGCGAGCCAGGCGCGCTCGGCCTCTGCCTCCAGCTGCTGCCGCTGCAAGCGAGAACTCTGGATCCGAAGAGCGAGCAAGATGCCGAGCAGGCCGAGCAGGAGGGCCAGTGCGCCGACCGCGATGATGCCATAGAGCCGCGTCCTGAGGGGTGCGTACACCTCCGCCGCGTCCATCCGGGCGACGACGGCCCAGGGCGAATCGGGCACCAGCTTCGTCGCCGCTACCACCGCCACGCCCCGGTAGTCGGTACCGTCCATGAACGTCTCATTGCCAAGCACTGCCTGGACTGCCGGCACTTCGGTCTCAGTCAAGGGGATTCTTGTTGTGAGCGCCGCGTTGTCGAGGTACTTCAGATCGTTCAGGAAGAGGACATCTGAGCCGTCACGTTCGACAAGAAGCGTCTCGGCGGAGGTGGAACTGCCCGGCCATTGCCGGATGTACGGATAGAGGAACTGATACGGGTCGATCTTGAGCGCAACGACCGCAATCGGCTCGCCGCCGGCACCCACTATTGGGATCACTACCGATAGATGCACCTCGCCGACGTTGGGGCCATCGCGATGGAAGTCAGCCAGGGAGACCGTACGGCTCTCCATCACCCGTCTGGCTTCCGCCGAAAGCCCGGCATCAACCGTGCTGGTCGCCGCCGGGAACGAGAGAACCCGCTCACCGGATTCGTCGATAAGCGAAACCATCGAGTAGTCGTAGGCGACCTGAATCTCCTCGAACCAGCGCGTGAGGTCCGCGCGAGCCGCGTCCTGGTCCTTGCCGCTCAGCGTGCGCTCCACCAGATCGGCGAACCCCGGCGTCCGCATGAGCAGATCGCCATCGCTGATCCGCTCGGAGCGCCACGCCGAGACCTCTGTGGTCTTAAGCTGGACGATCGCCGTCAGTTGATCGCCAACGCGCGCACGCAGTGAGGTTTCGTAACTCCTATACGAGACGAAGCCTACGGCGATGATGGCGACCGAAAGCGCCGCATAGAGCGTGAGCAGGAATCCCCGCGTTCGCTTGATCTCATCACCCGGCGGCACGTGCTATGGCACCTCCCCGTCTCGCTGCTCCCTCAGTATTCCCCACCGCCGCCCAAAGCGCCATGTCACGCAACGTGCCTCCAGTATTCACAGGGGTTTCTCGGCACTGAAACATGCAGGCAATCCAGCACCCGTACGCTCATTCCTGAGAGTCCAGCTCGCCGTTTACAGGCGACGCTCCCGTCCGCACAACCGGCAGACAACGACGTCTGCCGAATCGACTCGGTTGTTCTTGGGTCGGTTCGGCGACGAGCGATCAGCGATCTGCGGTAGCGCCACTCTCCACGGTGAGGTTGTCGGACAACAGGAGGTGTGACTCATGAAGTCACGCACGAAAGCCGCTTGCGAGCGGCTCACATGGCGGGATATTGCGCTGCGCGCCGGGGTGCGCACCCTTATCCTCACGGTTCTCGCAGTCGTTCTTATGACCGGTATCGCGTACGCGGCGGGTGACCCGACCGGTGCCGCAACCGGCGGCATCGACAACGTGACGGCTGCAACGGCCGGCGCGCCAACGCTGGAGGAGGTCGCCGGCGATGTCGGCCATCTCTCCATCTCGATGAACGTCTTCTTCGTGATCATCGGCGTCGCGCTCATCTTCTTCATGCAGGCGGGCTTCATGCTCGTTGAGACCGGCTTCTGCCGAGGGAAGAACGCCGCACACGTTGCGATGACGAACTTCGTGATCTTCGCGATCGGCGCGCTTGCGTACTGGGCGGTCGGCTTCGCGCTTCAGTTCGGCTCCTTTGGGCCGATCGGTCTCCTCGGCGGAGCACAGGGCGTGCTTGACGGCAACGCCTTCCACCTCTTCGGGCAAGCTGTGGCGGGCACCAAGGGCTTCTTCCTCGGCTCGCTTGGTGATGGAACGCTCGATGTTGGCGCGTTCGCGTTCTTCCTGTTCCAGATGGTGTTCATGGACACCGCCGCGACCATCGTCACCGGCGGCATGGCCGAGCGCTGGAAGTTCTCGGCATTCGTTCCGTTCGGCGTGTTCATGGCGGTCTTCACGTACCCGCTCTTCGGCATGTGGGTCTGGGGCGGTGGCTGGCTTGCACAGCTTGGCGTGAACGCGGGACTCGGCCACGGTGTCGTCGACTTCGCCGGCTCGAGCGTCGTGCACGCGGTGGGTGGCTTCTCGGCACTGGCAGGCGCGATCGTCATCGGGCCGCGCATCGGCAAGTTCAAGGCCGACGGCACTCCCGTCGCCATCCCGGGTCACCACATCCCCATGGCGATCCTTGGCACGATCATCCTGGTGTTCGGCTGGATGGGCTTCAACGGCATGAGCACGCTCTCCGCCGGAGACCTGCGCTTCACAGTCATCATCGCGAACACGATCCTCGCCGGTTCGGCCGGCTGCCTCGCGGCGATGTTCCTGGTATGGAAGCTCTGGGGCCACCCCGACCCCTCGATGTCGGCAAACGGCATGCTCGCCGGTCTCGTGGCCATCACCGCCCCGTGTGCGTTCGTCACTCCGTGGGCGTCGGTCATCATCGGCATCATCGCCGGTCTGCTGGTTGTCGGCTCGGTCATCTTCTGGGAGCGTGTGGTCAAGGTCGATGACCCGGTCGGCGCGGTCTCGGTGCACGGCGTGAACGGCCTTTGGGGCATGATCGCCCTCGGCCTGTTCGCCGACGGAACCTATGGCGGCGGCTGGAACGGCGTGGATGGTGCGGTCACGGGCCTGTTCTACGGCGACGGCGGTCAGCTCGTGGCACAGCTCATCGCGTGCGTGGTCGTGGCTGCATGGGCGTTCGGCACGATGTACGTGTTCTTCAAGATCCAGGCGAAGACCACCGGTCTTCGTTCGAGCGAGGCCGACGAGATCGCCGGTCTCGATGCCACCGAGATGGGCGTGCTCGCCTACCCCGACTTCGCAGGAAGCGGTGCGATGAGCGCGGGTGCGTTCCCCGAGGTCTCTGTTGGGAGTGAGGCATAGATGAAGAAAGTAGAGGCGATCGTCCGCCCGGAACGGCTCGAGGCCGTGAAAGAAGCACTCGTCGGTCTGGGCCATGCGGGACTCACCGTGACGGAGGTCAAGGGTCACGGCATCCAGAAGGGCATCACCCAGCAGTGGCGCGGCCAGGAGTACTCGATCGACCTTCTTCCGAAGGTGATGGTCATGGCAGTCCTGCACGACCATGAGGTCGCAGACGCGCTTCGGGTCATCAGCGAGGCGGCCCGCACCGGCATGATCGGTGACGGCAAGATCTTCGTGAGTCCGGTTGAGGACATCGTACGCATCCGCACCGGCGAGACCGGCACCGAAGCGGTCTAGCCGCACGTACTCGCGTACTTCCGGAAGGCCCGCCCCTCCCCGGCGGGCCTTCCGCGTGTCGAGGGGACGCAACGAGGGCGGATGCATTCGCATCCGCCCTCGCGATTCTCGGTAGCCGGGGAGGCCTTCGCACCGCCCAAGTCGCCCCTCCACAGGGCCATCCTAGGGAGATACTTGGCCAAGTGAGTGGTCCCTCTCGGCCGCACTCCCGGAAATTCCAGAGGCTTATGCCCGATGTCCCGTTCGGCCGTGCCCCTTCGATCACTCATAACCATCTACGAGGTACCGTCTTCCGACGGCCTGACACGATCACGAACTGAACTCATACAACAGCTGAGCGGGAACCTTCCTCTGCCACCCCGGCTGAAACCTGGGATTCCATCGTCCTCAGAGCGGCGTCACCTCCGATGCGTACATCGGTTCGCGGAGACGTTCTCGTCTCCACTACGATTGCTATACCCGCGCTGCGCGTCTTACACACAAACGTCGCCGGCGAGAGGAGGCTCTCTCGCCGGCGACATGGTAGTTCACGCTCGGTGCTCGCTACTTGAGTGCGTCCAGTTGCTGGCGCAATTGCGCCTCGCTGACCTCGCCCACGATCTCCTTGTTGATGGAACCGTCGGCGTTCACGAACTCGAATGTCGGAACAAACTTCGCGCCGAGCTGGTTCGCGAGGTTAGCGCCCTCCGCGTCCTTCTCGACGTCGTAGAGCTTGAACTCGACCTTGCCCTCATACTCCTTCTTGAGCCCGTCGACCACGGGCTTCATCGATTGGCACGAGGGTCACCAATCGGTGTAGAACTCATAGAGTACCGGCAGACCGCTCGCGGAGGGCGCGAGTGACCCGGCGACTACGGTGCCCGGACCCGACGTGACATCACCATCCCACGCGATGATCCCGTTTTGCAGGTTGAAGACTGACGCGAAACCGGCCGAAACCAGCATCCGCATCGCCTCAGCCGATCGCTCACCCGACGCGCAGTACACGAGAATCGGCTTCGCAGGATCCCATGAGCCCATCGCGGCGCTCAGCTGATCGAGCGGGACATTCTCGGCCTCCGGGATATGCCCGGCCTCGAACTCCGACGCGGTGCGAACATCGATGATGCGAACGCCCTTGTCCTCCAACGTCTTCGCGGCCTTGTTGTCGACGTTTCCGGCGGCCGGGAGCTCGCTGCTGCAACCGGCCAGAGCAAGCACGGCGACGATAGAGACAAGCGCGGCGGCCACGCCCACGATGCGCACACCGCGGAGTTGGTCACGCTTCAAGAGATGCACATGTACCTCCTCAAAGGTGCAGATATACCCTGCCAGGTATCATGAAGCAAGGTTCGTGCCGTGAGAAGGGGGCATTGGCCAACCGGTTTCGTGGCACAATGATTCTTTGGGGGCCCTTCCGCTGCGACCGGGCGCGCGGGGCTGAACGTCGGACCGAGAGCGTGGACATGGCACAAGCTGATTCTTCTCAACGCTGGGTCATTCCCTCCGGCGACAATCCTCTGCGCGGAGAGCTTCTGAGCGCCGAGCGGCTGGCCGATGCCGCCCGTGAACTCGCATCGACCCAGCCGTGGACCTCGGCCGAGATGCTTCGCGCTACGCCCCTTCTTCCGCTCATCGAGCGGGCCGAGGAATCGCTCAGCGCGGTCTATACGAGCCTTGCGCTTGCGGTGCGCAAGCAGATTCCCGTATCGGTATCCGCCGAGTGGCTGCTCGACAACTTCTACCTCGTTGAAGAGCAGATCCGCACGGTCCGAGACGACCTTCCCGACGACTACGGCGCCGAACTGCCCCGGCTCCTCGAAGGTGAGCTCAGAGACTACCCGAGAGTCTTCGAAGCGGTTGCGCTGCTCGTCACTGCCACGGATGCCAGACTCGATCGCGAGCATCTTGAGCGCTTCGTCATGGCGTTCCAGGACATCTCGCCGCTGACGATCGGCGAGGTCTGGGCCGTCCCTATCATGCTCAGGGTGTGCCTGGTCGAAGGCCTCCGCCGACTGGCGCTGCATGTACTCGAGTCGCACGATGCCAGTGTCGCTGCCGACACCTGGGCGAATCGCCTACTTGAGGCCGCGCAGAAGACCGGTGGAGACGTCGGTGCCGTTGTTGACGCGATGGCGCGAACGAAGGTGAGCTCCAGCCCCACGTTCCTTATCCGGCTCACGGGGCGGCTGCAGGACCAGGATCCGGCGGTGGAGCCGGCGGTCGCCTGGCTGGAGGCGGCGGTGGCCCGAAGCGGCGAGTCCTTCGAGCAGCTCACGCTGGCGGAGCACCAGACCCAGGCGGCCGATCAGGTCTCTGTGGCGAACGCGATAACGAGCATCCGCTTCCTCGGCGCGCTTGAATGGCGTGAGTTCTTCGAGGACTGCTCGCTCACCGAACCGGACGATACGGCAGCGTCGAACGTAGCCGTGATGGCGGTCGACGGCGATACACCGGCGTCGTTGGGCTGCGGTTCAACCGATTCCACAATGAGCTGATACTCTCCACGGGGCGGATAAGCGC
>CAZGNF010000101.1:0-2988 GCA_964527045.1 uncultured Coriobacteriaceae bacterium
CATGTATGCTAGCGTGCCAGGCCCGAACGTCTCCGGGAGCGCATCGGAGAACTCATCGAGCGCCGTTCCGAAGAGCAGGGTGTCGTTGTCGGCCTGCATATCGGTCGATGCCCCCACATCTGGCCAGTCGGTGTGCACGAGCCAGACCGCGCCTTCGGGAAGCGGATCCTTCACGTCGGTCATGAAGAAGCGCCAGTCGCCCGATTCGGCGCGCCACCCCCAGTCCTGATAGCCGAACACCTTGCCGTTCGGCATGAGGGTCTCCGGCGCTCCGGCGACGTCACCGAACTCGAAGTTCGTGCCTGACGCGGCCACGTTCACGTGCACGGGCACAACGGTCACAACGGAGCCGTCGTCGATGCGGTACTCGCCCTCGTAGATGCCAACCGGCGCGTCGCTCGGCACGACGAGGCTGAGTGGCACGTCCTGCGATGCGCCAGCCTCAAGCGCGAAGTCTGTGGCGCCCGCAGAGAGCCACGGCTGATCCGCGCGCGACCAGAACTCGATACGAACTTGCACGACGACTGTCGGAGAGACGGTTGCCCTGCTGCTGTGCTGAAGGCCGAGGAAGACACCGTCGAGCTTCCGGTCCTGTGGACGCTGAACGCGCACCTGCTGGCTATCGGCGAAGTTGTTGGCGTACGTGAAGCGCATGTACTCGCCCGCGTCGATCTCTCCGGCGTTCACAAAACCGTTCGTATTCGAGTCGGTCCACAGACGGCCGTTCTCGTTCTGGTCCTTCCAGTTGTAGACCAGGAGTCGGGTCGCGTTGTGCGACGTGGAACTCGTGCTGAACGCACCGGTCGGGGCGAACTGCGCGAATGGCTCGTCCGCCTTGATGACCATGAGGTCGGCATCCGCTGCATCCACGAGCGCAGTGATGTCTCGCAGCGCGTCAGGCCGATTGAAGTTGTACGCGGACTCGCTGGGGCCGGTCAGCGTGATGGTGGTCGTTTCGACACTGTCCAGCTGCAACCATGAGTCGCTGATGACGACATCCGCCGCAGCGCTGCCGGTATTCGTGACCGTCAGATGATCGTTGAACGTGTCGCCTGGCTGCACGAGATTCACGTACGAGACCAGCTGCTCGCCTCGGTAGTCGCCGGGGTACCACGCGGCCGGAGAGACCGCGAGGCCGGCCGTACCCGCCGCAAGCGAGACCGAGCGGGACGCATCGATCATGCCGGCGCCCTGCGTAAGCGTGTCGTAGTTCAGGTCGGTTGCGCCGTTCATCAGTAGATCACGAGCCGTGTTCCACGCGGGCCATGATCCGTTCGCATCCTTGTAGGCCTCGAATACGAGCGCCAGGTTGCCGGTAGCCACAGGACACGACCGGCTCGTTCCGCCCCAGACCTCCCACGAGCGCCACCCATCACCCGCACCTTGATTGAGCGCAAGCGCACCCGAGGAATAGGCCCCATCGGCGACAACGGCTGGACCCATGTGCCCGGCAGCAGACGGACCGCGGTTCGACCACGGAATCACGTCCCCCACGTTGACCTGGTCGGCGTCGAGGATCGAATCCCACCCGCCGCATGCACCCATCTGGGTCGATGCACCGATCCCAATGCCAGTCGCTGGCGTTGGCGGTGCGCTCGTACCGTACCCTGGTGCACCATTCCCCGTCGAGAAGAGATACGTGACCTCCGGATTCACCTCGGTGTTGAGGAGCGTGATGTAGCGGGAGCGATAGTCCCACTCGTCGGCATCGTCATCGGACTCGCCGTAGCTGTTCGAAACGCACTGGATGTCGTCCGCTGTGCCTGGCATCTCATCAAGGCCGAAGGCAGCATAGTCGTACGCGACCAATGTGGACGAGAAGTGGTTCCAGTAGATGTCCGACATCGCGACGAGGTCCGCGTCGCGCGCCGCGCCCTGGACGATTCCTGCGCCTTCGCCCACGGGCGTCTTGAACGCCGGATATGAGCCACCGTCTACGATCGCGTCGGACGGACCATCTGTCATGCCCTGCCCGACCACATTGGATGCGCAGAGCGTGCCGTGGTTCGAGTCGAAATCGAGCGCACCCATGAAGCTCACCATGCAGCCCGACTGCGGCGCAGTTACCGGCGCGCCGATCATGAAATCGTATCCGGGGGGCTGATTCGCGCCGTCCGCGATCCAATACACCATCCCGCCCGAGAGATCCGCATACCCATCCTGCCCCATGGTGTCAGCTTCGCTGTCCCAGAAGTCGAGGTATGAGATCGGATCGGCTTTGGTGCACGGCTTGTCATTCGTGAAGTCATGGTCCATGTCGAGATCGACGTACACCGTGTCGTAAACACCAGCGGCGTTCTCATCGACGACGAGCACCGCGGGGTACCCCCACCACCAGGCGTCGAGGTTCTCATCCCACAGGTAGCCCATGTGGTAGGTTCCCGACATGCTCGTACCGCTCAAGGTCCAGTCGGATGAACCGCCGAAGACCGGTGATGCCTCGGTCACGGTAGCGGAGCTGTCGGTGAACCACGATTGCCCGTCTTCAACATATGTCGTCCCGTAGATCGCGTCATACGCGTAGAGCAGCGTCGAGAATGGATCGAGCGCCTCGGGCCAGCCGTAGTAAGGGGACGATGGATCGGATACGACCGCCTGGGTACCCATCAAGTCCGGATGCGCGAAATCGACGCTGTCGTCGGCCACTGCCACGCGGACACCGGTACCGTCATAACCTTGTGCCCAGGCCCCGGCGGAATCGTGGCCGGATGCGCCGATGTCCCACCATCCGGTGGCCGCACCGTCGTCGAGGCCGGGGAGCTTGATTGCGGTGGCATCGTCGAACTGAGCCGCGAATGTGTCGAGCACGCCTGCCGAACGAGCGTCATCCAGGCGCTGCTTCGCCTCGAGTGCGGCCGTACGTCGCGTCGAGGCACTCACGATCGGTTCGTCAGGGATGGGCGGTGCCTCCCTGCGACCATTCTCGAACACCTGCGTGACCTGCTTCTCGGAGGCCATCTTCACGAGATTACCGGCCTTGACACGACC
>CAZGNF010000101.1:2998-7937 GCA_964527045.1 uncultured Coriobacteriaceae bacterium
CCGGCCTGCCCAAAGGTCATTGGCGGTGTCTGCCCTCAGCTTGATCTTGACGCCTCGCTCGAGACCCTTCGGAGCGCTCTGGCCCTTCGCGACCAGGACCGCGACGTCGATGTACTTCGCCTTTGACGCAGTGTCCTTGGCGCCCGAAACGATGTCGCTCAACCGCGAGTCCATCTTCGAACTCGCGATATCGCCGGAACCCGACGTCACCGTCGCACCTGCCGCCTTGGGCATTGCGGCTGGCACTGTAGGCGCACCTACGGCCGTCGTGAACCCGCTCAGGCTCACGACGAGCGCGACACAGAGCAGGATGCTCCACCACCGACGTGACAAATGAGAACGACTCGACATCGGACCTTCCCCCCTCAGACCTGGTCACATGATCGTGGCCACGACGTGCGCACGCTCAGACGGCGCTGATTCCCTGAGAACCAGTATGCTCCTCGCGGGGCCTTCGGAGCGACACCCTCCGCGCAGATTTCCCCGTACCGATGCACTTCGAGGTCGAGCGATGAGTCTAGACCGGGCCAGCTGCAAGTCCCTCGGTGCCCAGCACCTCTCGGAGCCGGTCGAAGCGCCGCCGCTCGGTCCGATCGACAGCTGGCTTTCCGCTGGTCGACACGTAGAAGATGCCGTCGTACGACGCGTCGCCGTCTGCAACCACGTTCGATGACGTGATGGCGATTCGCAACGCCGACAGCATCGGCGAGGGGTCTTTGAGCAGCAACATGCCTTCCGCGTCCGCCTTCTCGTGCCCCGTTCTATGGATCGCCCGACCCCAGATCGTGACGATCCATCCTGCAGTCACAACCGCGGCGTACGTCAGCGCGATCACGATTGCTGCGAAGATCGCAAGTCCGATTGCCGCAAGGCACCCTCCGGCAGCATCCGAGTCCCCAAGTCCATCGAAGAGCGACCCGCAACCGTCACCGCAGCCATCACCCAGACAGCTCGGGTCGGAACACCCGGCATCCGCGCAACCCAGTGCGGCGCCACCAGCCGCATGCCGCGATTCGCGGACCGCCTTGAGCGGCCCCATGAGCGCCGCCATGGCTGTGCCGATAAGGATATCGCCTCCACGAATGCGCGCGACAAGCGTCGCCAGCACTGCACGCTGCTGGTCGGTGTCGAGAGCGGCGAGCAAGCCCCGCGTCACGCCGATCACCGGCCGCGAGCGACTGATGCCAATCGCGCACGCGTTCACGCTGTCGGAGTCGAGCAGCATGAGCCGCGGCGGTGCAGACAGACCCGCGGCGATCGCCATGTCGCCAAGCGCGCTCGAGAGCGTCTCGGCCGCTTTCGGCTCAAGGTCGCTCCCGCCGAAGCGGTTGCGCACCCAATCCTCGGCGTTTGCAAGCTGTACCGCCGAGGCAAGCGCGCCTGCTGCAAGCAGCAGGGCGAGGCCGATCAGGAAGACCTTCAGCAGGCCCGTCCAGTACATCGCCATGTCAGTCGCCTCGGCGAACCAAAGCGCCAGGCCGATGAGGCCTCCGGGCACGTAGATGAAGGCCGTCGCGAGCAGGAGCGCAGACCCGGTGACGAACAGCGCGACGAACACCCCAAGCTTTACCCGGTTCTGATCGACACGGACCCACAGCGGCTGCGACGTGATGGCGCGTGGCTGCTTCGCAGTGCCCATGACCTAGAACAGGCCTCCCTGTGACGACTCGTCGGCCGGCGCCGCGAGCCCGAGATGCACATACGCCCTCGCCGTCGCCTGACGACCCTTTGGCGTGCGTATGATCAGTCCAAGCTGCAGCAGATACGGCTCGTACACGTCCTCGAGGGTATCGGTCTCCTCGCTCACCGCCGCTGCAAGCGTGTTGAGTCCGACCGCTCGCCCGCCGAACTTGGTAGTCAGCGTCTCCAGGATTGCAAGGTCCATACGGTCGAGCCCGACATGGTCTACCTCGAAGAACGCGAGCGCCTCTGCAGCGATGTCCTCTGTGATCTGGCCGTCGTGTCGAACCTGCGCATAGTCACGCACACGCTTGAGCAACCGGTTCGCCAGCCGAGGGGTGCCTCGCGAGCGGCGCGATATCTCATTCGCGCCATCATCGGTCACGGGAACGCCGAGAATCGCCGCCGAGCGCCGCACGATCTCCGAGAGCTCGGTGGGCGTGTAGTAGTCGAGCCGAAACGCCATCCCGAATCTGTCGCGCAGCGGGCCGGTGAGCAGCCCGGTGCGTGTCGTCGCGCCGATGAGCGTGAAGCGCGGCAGATCGAGGCGCAACGATCGTGCGGCCGGGCCCTTCCCGATGATGATGTCGAGTGCGAAGTCCTCCATGGCCGGGTAGAGAACCTCCTCCACCGCGCGGTTAAGCCGGTGAATCTCATCGATGAAGAGCACGTCACGCTCTTCGAGGTTCGTCAGAATCGCAGCAAGATCACCTGCGCGCTCGATGGCCGGGCCGCTGGTCGTCTTCAGCTGCACCCCGAGCTCGGCCGCAACGACGCCCGCAAGCGTCGTCTTGCCCAGCCCCGGCGGTCCCGAGAGCAAGATGTGATCGAGCGCCTCATCGCGGGCTCGCGCTGCATCGATCAGCACGCCGAGGTTCTCCTTGACGCGCGTCTGCCCCAGGTACTCCTGCAGGCGCTTCGGACGGAGGCTTCTATCGATTTCCAGGTCGTCCTCGGTGTGCTCCGCCGAGACAAGCCGCTCGCTCTCGGGCGGGGTCCAGGAGTCGTCTTCCCACACGGTGCTCACGAGACACCTCCCCCAAGGCGGCGGAGCGCGTGCTTCAGCAGCGCCTGGCTGTCATCGGAGGCACCATCGTACTTGTCGAGAGCCGTCGCTACTTCCGCTGCCGAAAAGCCCATGCCGAGCAGCGCATCCCGTGCCTCCGCGTGCATGCTCGCCCCCACGCCTGACGCGGACCCCGCAAGATCCGGCACACCGAGCTTGTCCTTCAGCTCGATGATGATGCGCTGGGCGGTCTTCTTCCCCACACCTGAGATGGAACTAAGCAGCGCCACATCCTCGCGCGCAACTGCCTCGGCGAATGCTGCAGGGCGGAACGAGGAGAGTGCGGACAGTGCGACCCGGGGGCCGACACCACTGACCGTGATGAGCTTCTCGAAGAGCGACTTCTCGTCGGCGCTCTCAAAGCCGTAGAGCGAGAGTTCGTCCTCGCGTACCTGAAGATGGGTGCGAACTGTGACCGAGTCACCTTCAGCAGGCAGCGCCGCGAGCGAACCGGTCGACATCGCGATGTGCAGGCCGACGCCACCGACATCGAGGACGACATGCGCTGCGCCCTTCTCGGCGATTCGACCTGTCACGAAGGCGATCACAGCGCCGCCCTTGCGAGCGCGGCACCGGTGCGTGCGTTGGCGTGACAGATGGCCGCGGCTAAAGCGTCGGCCGCATGATCCGGCTTGGGTTCGTCCTTCAGGCCGAGCACCACGCGCACCATGTACTGCACCTGATGTTTGTCCGCGTCCCCGGCGCCAACGACCGCCAGTTTGATCTCGCCAGGTCCGTACTCCCCGAGCGGCATGCCGTGCGCGGCAAGAATGGCCACGCCTCTCGCCTGCCCGGTGGCAAACGCCGATCGTGCGTTGTTTGAGAAGTAGACGTTCTCGACCGCTGCCTCGGCGGGGCGGTACTTTGCGACCACGCCACACAGGGACTCGTGGATTCGAGCCAGCCGAGCAGGCAGGGGCATCGTTCCCTCGGTCGAGACGCAACCGTAGGCCACGCACCTGAAACGCGAACCGGACGTCTCGATGACGCCCCATCCTGTGTTCGCGAGACCAGGGTCGATGCCGAGGATGATCAACGCACGCTCCCTCTCCCCACGTGGTGAATCGAACATATGTTCAGGATAGCACCACGTACTGACAGCGTGAAGGAACTACTCGTCGAGCGCTGCTGCAATCTCCTCGGTCAGCTCCATGTTGTGGTAGACCTCCTGCACATCGTCGTTGTCCTCAAGGACATCGACAAGGCGCATGACCTTCTTGGCAGTCTCCACTGTTACAGCCACCGGCGTCAGCGGGCGCATCGTGAGCTCGGCACCCTTGACCACGACTCCGGCCGCAACCAGCGCATCCTTGACCTTCATGACCTCGGACGGCGCAGTCACGACGACGAACTCGTCCTCGGTGTCTTCGATGTCTTCGCCGCCGGCGTCGGCTACCAGCATGAGCAGATCTTCTTCGTCAGGCGCGCCTGCCTTGTCGACCAGGATCTCGCCGGTCCGGGCGAACTGGAAGGCGACCGCGCCGGTCGCTGCAAGGTTCCCGCCTGCGCGAGTGAATGCCGAGCGGACATCGGCTGCAGTGCGATTGCGGTTATCGGTGAGTGCCTCGACGTAGATCGCGACGCCGCTGGAGCCGTAACCCTCGTAAACGATCTCTTCGTACTGCTCGCCCTCGCCGGCGCCAGCGGCTTTCTTGATGGCCGCATCGATCTTGTCCTTCGGCAGGCTGTACGACCGGGCCTTCTCGATCGCGGCCGTCAGCGACGCGTTGTTCGCCGGATCAGGCCCGCCGGTCTTGGCCGCAACATACACGATTCGCGAGAGCTTGGAGAACAGCGCGCTGCGCTTCTTGTCCTGTGCGGCCTTGCGATGCTTCGTGGTCGCCCACTTTGAATGTCCGGACATGATGCTTCCTTTCGCGCTGCCTATGCTCCAACGACGGAGTCGAGGAAGTACCGGTGCACCCGCGGATCACCGGTCAATTCAGGATGAAACGTTGTCGCCATCAGGTCGCCCTGACGCGCCGCAACGATATGGCCGTCGTGACGCGCAAGAACCTCGATACCCTCGCCCACGGTCTCAATCCACGGCGCCCGGATGAACACCGCATGCACCGGGGTGTCGAGACCGACGAAGTCGACGTCCCCCTCGAAGGAGTCGACCTGACGGCCAAAGGCGTTGCGCCGCACCGTCATATCGATGCCACCGAGTGGCAGCGCCGCACGGCCCGGCAC
>CAZGNF010000102.1:0-7930 GCA_964527045.1 uncultured Coriobacteriaceae bacterium
GTCCTTCTCAACGCCCGTCGCGGCCTCCTGCAGCGTGACGACGGTCTGCCCGCGCATGTCGCGACCTTCCAGCCGCACGCGCTGCTGACCCATGCCGCCCATGCCGCCCATGAACACCGAGAAGATGTCCTCGAACCCGCCGAAGACGTCCCCCATGTCGCCGTAGCCGGCCTGACGGGGGTCGGCTGTCCCGTACTGGTCGTAGTTGGAGCGCTTCTGGTCGTCCGAGAGGACCTCATAGGCCTCGTTGATGCGCTTGAACTCCTCCTCGGCACCATCGCCGTCGGAGACGTCGGGGTGCGTCTCGCGAGCCTTCTTGCGGAACGCCTTCTTGATCTCCTCGGCGGATGCGCCACGGTCGACGCCAAGCACCTCGTAGTAGTCGGTGGAAGCCACGGTTCTCCTTAACCTATCCGAGCACGTCAGTCAGCGATTCGGCCACGGTCTTCACCGTGGTGATCGCGCGGGGGTAGTTCATGCGGGTAGGGCCGATGACACCGATGACGCCGGTGCGGTCGGCACTGCCATACGGGCTTGCGACGAAGCTCATCGCGCCCAGGGCGTCCACCGGATTCTCGTGGCCGATGCGCACCGCAACGCCACCGGATTGCATCACGTCCGAGAGGACCTTGAGCATCGTGAGGCCGTCTTCGAGAAGCGCCACCACAGGCCGCGCGACGCCAGGGTCGGCGAGTTCGGGCTGCGCGAGCAGCGCGGCCACGCCACCGGTCACGACGCGGTCCTCATCGGCTTCCTTGAGGCAGTCGACGACTTCATCGAGCACCTGCAGCGTCACGAGGGCGAACGCGTCACCTGCCGAGGAGGCGTCGTCGCGGATGCCCACCACCTGATCGCCAACCTTGTCCTCGAGGATCGCGGTGAGATAGCGCTCCACTTCGGCGAGCATCGCGTCGGTCGCCGAGACGTGCAAGTCGAGCGTTCGGTTAGCGACCTGCCCCGAGTCCGTGACCACCACAACGAGCGCGCGCCGCTCGGCAAGCGGGACGACCGAGACGCGACGGATCCGGGCGCGCCTGAGGGCGGGAGCCGCCACGACGGCGACGTAGTTGGTGAAACGCGACAGCAAGACCGAGGTCTCGCGCATGACGTCGGCCATCTCGTGCTCGAGCGCGTCGTACGCGGTGTGGATGCTGCCGACCTCTTCGGCAGAGAGGCCGAGGGCGCCGATGCGCTCGTGGACGTCGTCGACGAACGCGCGATAGCCGATGTCGGTGGGCACGCGCCCCGCCGAGACGTGCGGCGAGCGCACGAAACCGGACTCTTCGAGCGCTGCCAGCTCCGAGCGAACGGTCGCGGGCGAGCAGCCCAGACGATGCCGCTCCACAAGGACCTTGGAGCCGACCGGCTGGGTGGTGCTCACATATTCGTCGACGAGCGCGGCCAAGACGGCGCGCCTGCGTTCGTTCAGCATGCGAATACTCCTACGTTGGCACTCGGCGATTGAGAGTGCCAAAGAATGGTATCACGCCAGCGCCGCTCTGGGGATTGCGCTCGACCCCTTGCCTTGCGATACTGCTCACGCGCACATACTTAAGCAAGCTTGCTAGAGGGGGACCCATGGGCCGGTTCACACGGAGCGTCTGCACACTCGTACTCGGGATGACCATCCTGCTGTCGGGTGCAACACTCGCGTTCGCGTACGACGAGTCCACCTCGACCATTCCTCCGACCGCCGACGAAGCGACCTGCGGCCGCTGTCACAATCCGTTCGGCTACTCGATCTTCCACGGACCGACTGCGATCGGTGTGCACGGCGGGTACACCACCACCACCTACAAGTGCAAGGGCTGCCATACCGTGCACGCCGCCCCCGCAGGCGCGCAGTTGCTTCTTTCGGGAGCCACCATCGAGGCATCGTGCGAGTCGTGCCATGACGGTACCGGCGGTCGCGGCGTGTACGGAACCATCACCGCGCGCGGGCTTACCGTAGCCGGCGGGCACTCCGTGGAGTCCACCACCGTTGTCCCCGGCGGTGACGCGGCAACCGGTGGATCCGCCACGATGGAGTTCGCCGGTTCCGACGGCACGCTCACCTGTTCCGACTGCCACTCTCCGCACGGTTCTTCGGTCGTTGCCGCGTTCCAGGGGGATCGGTATCGCATCGCGAACTCCACGTCCCGCCTGCCGCTCGTCAAGACGCGCCTGCTCAAGCAGCGTCCCGGCAACACCACGACAGCCACGACCGAGTACGGCTCGGACTGGTGCCTCGCATGCCACCAGGGTCGCTCCTCGGCACTGAGCACGGTTCACAATCACCCGGCGGACTCCACGGCCACCACCACGACGCCGTTCGTCTACAACCGCGTCGCGCGCCTCGATGTGAGCGGTGCGTGGACCGGAACGACCGTGGCGAACCAGACGCTCGGCTTCTCGAACCAGGGATACCTGATGCCGTATCCGAGAACGCCCCAGCAGGCGGGCCATGCGCCGATCTGCCAGCAGTGCCACGAAGATGCACGCAGTCTCGGGAGTCTGTCTGCTGCCGGCAACCAGGCGCTCGTGACGCCGTTCCTGGTGACGATGCCGGACGGTGTGGAGACATCGAGCAACCCGCGGTTCCAGAACTTCCCGCACGAGACCAGCAACTACCGCATGCTCGTGGAGGCGACGGCTGTGTCGTACAACGACGACCTCTGCCTCAACTGCCACCCGACGGCGCAGCTGCCGTAGGTCTCGCGCCTACTCCCCTGCCCATACGTCGCCGAATACCTCGTTGCCGAGCAGCCAGCCGCCCTCGGTGAGCCGCCAGCGTCCGCCGCTCCGCTCGACGAGCCCCACCCCTGCGAGGCGCTGGAGCACGCCCTCTACACCGGCGCGCTCGACCAGCGCGATGTCCACGCCGCGTGTGAGGCGCAGCCCGAGCATCACGTCCTCCCGTGCGGCCTCATCCATGCTCAGCATCTCTACATCCACGCGTGACACCGGTTGCAGACCTGCCTGCAGGTCGCAGGCGATCGCGTAGCGCACGCGCGCGGCACCCTCCGGGATGATGAACCCTGCTGCACGGGCGCTACCAGCCGTGAGCATTCCGTGCGAACCCGGCCCCACACCCAGGTACTCGCGACCCGTCCAGTACGCGGTGTTATGACGCGACTGTGCGCCGGGCTTCGCGTAGTTGGCGACTTCGTAGCGCGCGAAACCCTCACGCGCCAGCACCTCGTTGGCCGCGAGCATCATGTCGGCAGCGATGTCCGGATCAGGCTCGGCGAACCGTCCGAGAAGCATCTCGGCGGCAAGCGGCGTTCCCGACTCAAGCGAGAGCGGGTACACCGAGACGTGCTCGGCGCTGGTGGCGATGGCGTGCTCTACGCTCGCAAGCCACGAACCCATGCTCTGCCCGGGAATGCCGCACATAAGATCGATAGAGAGCGCGAGGTTCCAGTCGCGGACGGCACGCGCCGCGGCTATCGCGCGCGTGGCGTCGTGCGTGCGTCCGAGGGTGCGCAGGACGTCGTCGTGGAAGCTCTGCACGCCGAGACTGACGCGGGTAACGCCCGCCTCGGCAAGGAGCGCGACGAGCGAGTCGTCGAGCGAGTCGGGATTCGCCTCCACGGTCACCTCGGCGCCGGTTGCGAGTCCGACGTGTGTGGCGATCGCATCCACCAGACCCGCAAGCGCAGGCCCGAGCATCGAAGGAGTTCCTCCGCCGATATAGAGCGTCTGGAGCGGTGAGATCGCGAGCCCCCGCTCACCCCAGGCGAGCGTCTGGTTCACAAGCGCGCTTGTGAGCGCATCGACCGAAAGCGGAAGGTCGGTCTCGGCCACCGAGAAGAAGTCGCAGTATGCGCACTTGGTGCGGCAGAGCGGTACGTGCACGTAGAGATGCTCGGGCAGCGCGGGGATGTCGTCGGGGCTACTCATCGACCTTGAGGATCGCCATGAAGGCTTCCTGCGGGACTTCGATGTTGCCGACGTTCTTCATGCGCTTCTTGCCCTTCTTCTGCTTCTCGAGAAGCTTGCGCTTGCGCGTGATGTCACCACCGTAGCACTTGGCGAGCACGTCCTTGCGCTTGGCCTTCACCGTTTCCCGGGCGATGATGCGCCCGCCGATGGCGGCCTGGATCGGCACCTCGAACATCTGCCGCGGGATGATCTCGCGGAGCTTCTCGGTGAGCACCTTGCCGCGGGCGTACGCCTTGTCCTTATGCACGATGAAGCTGAGCGCGTCCACGATCTTGGTGGCGAGCAGCACGTCGAGCTTCACGAGCTCACTCGTCCGGTAGCCGATGTACTCGTAATCCATGCTCGCGTAGCCCTTCGTGCGGCTCTTGAGCTGGTCGAAGTAGTCCATGATGAGTTCCGAGAGCGGCATCTCGTAGTGCATCTCCACGGTCGTCTTCGAGAGGTACTGCATGTCCTTGAAGCTCGCTCTGTGTCCCTCGGCAAGCTCCATGACCGGACCGACGTAGTCGGGCGGCACGAGGACCGTCACCTTGAGATACGGCTCTTCGATGTGGTCGATCGTGCCCGGGTCGGGCATGTCCTGCGGCGAGTGGATGAACTCGCTCGTGCCGTTGGTGCGGAAGATGTGGTACTCAACCGAGGGTGCCGTGGCGAGCAGGTCGAGGTCGAATTCGCGCTCAAGGCGCTCCTTGACGACCTCCATATGCAGCAAGCCGAGGAATCCCACGCGGAAGCCAAAGCCAAGCGCGTGGCTGCTCTCGGGATCGTAGATGAGCGCCGGGTCGTTGAGCTGCAACCTATCGAGCGCATCGCGCAGTTCGGGATACTGGTCGCCGTCGATCGGAAAGAGGCCGGTGTACACCATCGGCTTCACTTCCCGGTAGCCGGGAAGCGGGTCCTCGGTTCCATGCTTCGACAGGGTGACCGTGTCGCCGACTTTGACAAGCGACGGGTCCTTGAGACCTGTTATCAGGTACCCGACCTCGCCCACGCCGAGTTCGTCGACCGGCAGGTTCGCGGGACGGCGAACGCCCACTTCTTCAACATCAGTGACCGTCTGCGTGGCGAGCATGCGCACCTTCATGCCCTTGCGAACATGACCATCGACGATGCGGATGAGCGCGACGACGCCGCGATACGCATCGAAGTACGAGTCGAAGATGAGCGCCTTGAGCGGTGCGTCCGGATTGCCCACCGGATGCGGCACGTGCTTGACGACCGCCTCGAGCGCTTCACGTACGCCCAGTCCCGTCTTGCCGCTCGTGAGCACGGCTTCATCGGCGGGGATCGCGAGACCCTCTTCGATCTCGTGACGGACGCGCTCGGGATCGGCTGCCGGCAGATCAATCTTGTTGATGAGCGGCACGATCTCCAGATGTGCGTTCATGGCGAGCTGCGCGTTGGCGACCGTCTGCGCCTCGACGCCCTGCGTCGCGTCAACGACAAGGAGCACGCCCTCGCACGCCGCCAGCGACCGCGAGACCTCGTAGGTGAAGTCGACATGGCCCGGGGTATCGATGAGGTTGAGCTGGTACGTCTGACCATCGGACGCCTCGAAGTACACACGCACCGCCTGCGCTTTGATGGTGATGCCGCGCTCGCGCTCGATATCCATCGAGTCGAGCACCTGCTCCATCATGTCGCGATCAGCGATGGTGTTCGTCAGCTCGAGCATGCGATCGGCCAGCGTGGACTTACCGTGGTCGATGTGCGCGATGATCGAGAAGTTTCGTATGAGTGCGGGGTCAGTCATCGGAGCGTAAGGATAGCAGGGAGCGGGTTCGCATGTCGAAGGACGTGCGTTACGATATGCACCGCTCGCATGTCTAGCCACACGGCACCCAGCGGCATCTCCGAAAGGAGCGTTGCCGCGTGGCCGAAACTCCCTTCACGTTCGTGTCTCCAGGCGTGTCCGCTGACGACCAGATTCTCGTGCTCGCACCCGGGACGCCGGACGGCTGGTTCGACGGTCGCATGCTGCTGGCGCACGGCACCTCCACAGGTCTTGAGCGCTCCACGAGCGGGGCTGCCGCAGCGCGACTGGAAGCGACGTTTCATTCGACGGGAGACGAGCTCACTGCCGCGCTTCTCACCTACGAAGGTGAGGCATTCGTCATGCACTACGACACGTGCCACGCGATCGAGAACACGCCGGGCGCGCAACGCATCGAAGGTGCGCTCCTGGCCGAGACTAGTCACGACTTCTCGGCAGTCACGTATGAAGGTGCCGTGGAGGCCACACGGGACCGGATCGCGCGAGGCGACGTCTACGTGCTCAACCTCACGACCAGGATCGCCGGGACTCCGGTGGCGACGCCCTGGGACTCGTTCGTGGAACTCCACGCTCGCGCGCAAGGCACGATGTCAGCGTTCTTCGGCTCGCTCGATGCTCACACGCCCACGATCGCGTCGGCGTCGCCAGAGCGCTTCCTCAGGCTTCGACTTCGCGGAGGCGAGACCCACATCGACGTGCGCCCCATCAAGGGTACGCGACCCCGTGATCCGCTCGGCGAGGTCGACGCCGCGCTCAGAACGGCATTAGCAGCAGATCCCAAGGAGCAGGCCGAGCACGTCATGATCGTGGACCTGATCCGCAACGACATCGGCCGTGTCGCTGTCCCCGGGACGGTCCGCGTCGATCCCCTGATGCTCACGGAGACCACGCCGTACTGCCACCAACTCGTCTCGGGCGTGCACGGCATCGTCAAGCCGGACGCAACGTTTGCACAGATCCTCGCCTCGCTCTTCCCGTGTGGCTCGATCACCGGTGCACCAAAACGAGCGGCCATGCGCTTCATCGACGACCTTGAGTCATCACCTCGCGGCGCCTATTGCGGCGCCCTCGTCGTCGCCCTCGCCGGGCAGATCGACTCCTCTGTGCTGATACGCACGATGGAGTGGCGCTCGGCAGGGCGTGTGGTGTGGGGCACCGGATGCGGGATCACCTACGACTCCGATCCCGTCGACGAGTGGCGTGAGGTTCTGCTCAAGTCGATACCCGTGCTCGGGACGCTCGATCGAGGTGGTCGCGGCTTCACACACGAGCAGCGTCGACATGGTCAGGTTGGTTCTTTCTGAAGAGTGTTGGCGACGCCCGATGCCGTGTGTTAGTATCTCAGGGTTCGTCTGCACCCCACTGCGACGGGCATCATCCGAATCTGGAGGGACCTGAGAACGTGGCGAATATCAAGAGCCAGAAGAAGCGCGTGCTGACCAACGAGAAGGCGCGCATCCGTAACAAGGCCGAGAAGTCGGCTCTCAAGACCGCTGTCAAGCGTGTCAACGAGGCCGTCGACGCAGGCGACAAGGCTGCGGCCGTTGAGGCTGCCAACAAGGCGAGCAAGGCGCTCGACGTGGCAGCCAGCAAGGGCATCATCCACAAGAACCAGGCCGCCAACCGCAAGTCTGGCGTGCTCAAGAAGGCCAGCTCGCTCGAGGGCTAGGCTCTTCCGGTGACGGTGTGACCACTACGGTCGCACACCGACACCACCCAGCGTTCGAACACGAGCCGGGGATCTCCCTGGCTCGTTTTCATTTTGGCGTCCCCCTCCGCAGCTCTGCCGAGGGCAGCAATCAGCTCCTCGGCACGGAAACGCTCTGCCTGGCGCGAGAGATTCCGGTACTGCCAGTCGGCAAGCTTCAGCGTGCGTGCGCATTCGCCACTGCCGAGTCCTCGATCCCGCAGCGAAACGACGCCGATGAGCGAGCGAAGGTGCCGCAGCGACATCGCCTGGATGCCGGGCAGACTCTCGCCGCTGTCGACAAGGTCGCCGAGCAACCCCAGGGCCGAGGCCGCGTCACGCGCACCAAGCGCATCAAGGAACTCGAAGATGGACGTCGGCGCTGACTGCACGACGACGGCTTCCACGTCCCCGCGCTCAAGTTGCTGCTTCTCGCCCGCGTAGGCGATGACCTTGTCGGCCTCGCTGTCGAGGCGGCGGAGGTCTTTGCCGACCGCACGCACCAGCGCCTCAGCGCCGTCACGTGAGATCGTCCTACCCTTGGC
>CAZGNF010000103.1:0-7925 GCA_964527045.1 uncultured Coriobacteriaceae bacterium
CGTCACCTTCAACGAGGGCCATCAGGAGATGGTGCTCGTGCGCGACATCCCGCTCTACTCGGTGTGCGAGCACCACCTGCTGCCGTTCATCGGTCGCGCCCACGTGGCGTACATTCCCGGCAAGGACGGACGCATCTGCGGACTCTCTAAGCTGGCACGCGTGGTCGACGTGTTCGCGAAGCGGCCGCAGGTCCAGGAGCGGCTCACGTCGCAGGTCGCCGACACGATCGTGCAGCACCTCGCGCCGCAAGGCGTGATGGTCGTCATCGAAGCCGAGCACCTCTGCATGTCGATGCGCGGCGTGCAGAAGCCGGGTGCGATCACCACGACAAGCGCGGTGCGCGGCATCTTCGCCACCAACATTGCAACGCGTGCCGAGGCGATGTCGCTCATCAAGGGAGCGTAGCGTGAGCCACGTCTGGCGCTGCGGTCGTTTCGAACTATCGCTCTCGAACACGCTCGTCATGGGCGTTTTGAACGTCACCCCCGACTCGTTCTCCGATGGCGGCGAGTTCGACGATCCGCTATCAGCAGTCGAACACGGTCGGCAGATGGTGGCCGACGGCGCCGCCATCATCGACGTGGGCGGCGAGTCGACCCGTCCTGGCTCCGATGAAGTCCCACCTGCCGAGGAGATTGTCCGCGTACGACCGGTTGTAGCCGCCCTGGCGCGCGACTTCGGCGTACCGGTCTCGGTCGATACCCGCCACGCGAACGTTGCGCGCGCGGCTGTCGAGGCCGGGGCGAGCATCGTGAACGACGTCTCCGGCTTCCGGGATACCGAGATGGTGCGTGTCGCGCTCGAGTCCGACGTGGGCCTTGTCGTTATGCACATGCTCGGGGAGCCGAAGACCATGCAGGCCGAGCCTCGCTACGCTGACGTCGTCGACGAGGTCGGCCAGTACCTGCTCGGTCGGGCGCGCACGCTTGAGGAGCTGGGTGTGGCCCGGGAGCGCATCTGCATCGACCCGGGCATCGGCTTCGGCAAGTCGCTCGAACACAACCTTGAGCTGCTGCGCCGGCTGCCGGAGCTTGCGGCACTTGGCTATCCGCTGCTTGTGGGTGCATCTCGCAAGTCGCTTATCGGCATGGTGCTTGCCGAGCCGGATCCGAAGCGTCGGCTTGAAGGGAGCCTGGCGATCGCGGCATGGTGTGCGTCGCATGGGGCCGACGTGGTGCGTGTACATGATGTGTACGAGACCGTGCGGGTTCTCCGCACGTGGCAGGCGATCGAGGGGGAGCGCGCGTGAGCGGATGGGAAGACACGCCCGAGTGGGTGGTGGTTGCCGAGGACGCCGGAGATCCAGTGATGCTCTCGGCTGTTGCCGAGGAACTCGCCGCCGCCGGCATCGAGGCACTCTGGGACCCGCACGACCCGCGTCTTGGGACGATGAGCATCATCGGCGTCGTCAACAACCCGCGCTTCACGCTCCTGGTGGTCGCGGCCGACCTGGCCGCTGCTCGTGCGGTGCTCGGTGAGGAATCACCAGCAGGCGTGAAGTTGACATGGGCCGAGCCGGGCGTTGCACCCGAGGTATCCCTGTCCGACGATGACGAGTCGTGGGACGACGAGCCCGCGCCGTTCTGGGAGGAGCCTGAGTACGACGACCCCGAGGCGCTTGCCGCAGCCGAGGCCGCCGTCCGCGGTCCCGGAGCGCCCGTGATTCCGGTGACGACGAGTCACGCCGAGTCGCCTGCCGGTTGGCGCAATCTGCTGAGCTGGCCTCGGCTTGAGGAACAGCGACATCGGACGTTGGCGTACATCGGGCTTGGCTCCAACCTGGGGGACCGCTCGGGGAATCTCGCCGCCGCGCTCAGCGCGATCGGTGAGCTGCCTGACACCGAGGGTCTTGCGGTCTCACGCGTCTATGAGTCCGAGCCGTGGGGCGGCGTCGAGCAGCCCGTGTACGCGAATGCGGTCGCCGTCATCTCGACCGAGATGCGCGCGGACCAGCTGCTCTCGGCGCTCCAGGACATCGAGGAGTCGCTCGGCAGGGTGCGTGCGGAGCTGAACGGGCCGCGCGTCATAGATCTGGACCTGCTGCTCTTCGGCGATGAGGAGTGGGCGCGCTCCGACCTGACGATCCCGCATCCGCGCATGCTTGAGCGCGCGTTCGTAGTCGTGCCGCTGCTCGAGGTCGACCCGGACGTGAAGATGCCCGACGGCTCGCCGGTGCAGCGCGTGCGGGCGACGCTCGGACCCATCACCGGCGTACTCGGCGCGGTTCCCGGCTTCTCGCGTGTGACGGTCACCTCGGTAGATGCGGCCGACGCGCCGGAGCCGCTGGAGTTCCCGGGTGAGTTCGTGCCGGCAGTCGACGGAGCACCTGAAGACGATGACGCGCCGTGGGTGACGCTTGAGAGCGCCACGCAGGGCCTGCTCACGAGCCACACGAACGTGATGGAGCTGCAGGTGCACCTCGGCGTTCTGCACTCGGCAGGCATCACCGCAGTCATCGACCCGCCGCCCATCTTCGGCTCGCCTGGCGCGCCGTACTACGCGATTCCCGAGCGCGTCCGCCTCATGGTGCCGCGGGCTTTGGCGCAACAGGCACGCCAGGTGCTCGCGGAGGCGAAGACGCGCGGGCAGTAGGACTTGCTTGCCGAGACCCGGCGCGGTACGCTGAAGCCGACGTTGTAAACGGTTTGAAACGGACGGTTCAGCGATGGGACGCACTGCCACGACGATCGGGTTCTCGGTAACGCCGGAGCTTGCAGCCGATGTAGAGCGCATGGCGCAGACCGAAGGTGTGAGCAAGAGCCAGCTATTCCGCGAGATGGTTCGCGTCTATAAGCGCGAGCATGAGCTGGAGGCGTTCGAGGAGCTGGCCACCTACGGTCGCCAACGCGCCCTGGACCGCAGCATCCGCACTGAAGAGGATGTGGAGCGCCTGATCCATGAGTCCCGTGGCGCGTAGGCTCGTCCTCGACACGAACGTCTACATCTCCGCGTACGGCTTCGACGGCAAGCCCGCAGCGCTGATGCGCGCAATCATCGAGGGTGAGTTCGAACTTCTCGTGTCGCCAGCGATTCTCGCAGAGGTGGCCGACAAACTGTACGACGTACTCGGCTTCGACGATGTGCATGTGCGCGAAACGATAGGGCAGATCTGCCGCATCGCCGAAATCGTCCGACCCGTAGCGCGAGTGCAGGTGATTGCCGACGACGCCGACAACCGGGTACTCGAATGCGCGATCGAGGGTGCCGCGGACGCGATCGTCTCGGGCGACCGGCACCTCTTGGAGCTCGGGTCGTTCGAAGGCGTCGAGATCCTGAAGGTTGCCGATGCGCTGCCAGGGCAGTAGCCAGCGCGTGATACCATGGTGGAGAAAACGATTCTCCACCGGGGGTACGTCATGACGAAGCTCAACATATCCATGCCGCAGGAGTTGCTCGAGCAGATCGATGCCGAGGCCACCGCCCTCGGCATCACCCGCAGCGGCCTCATCCAGGAGGCTTCGGTGACCTACGTCGCGCGCTCTCGAAGCGATCGGGATGCCGAGAAGCGCCGCCTGCGCGGGCAGGCTGCCGCCCGGCGCATGAAGAGCATCGGCGCGGAGCTGGGGCTGACTCCCACCGACACGCCTACGCTGCTCGCCGAGGCTCGTGAGGCGGAGGAGACGCGTCGTGGAGAATGAAGCTCCATGTGTCGTGGTGGATGCGAGTGTGGCCGTGAAGTGGTTCATCGTCGACGATGAGGCGAGTGTGGAAGCCGCCGACAAGCTGCTCGCGCGGCACAGCAGGGGGGACGTGCGGCTGATTGCACCGGCGCTCCTTGCGCACGAGGTGCTGAATGTCCTGCGGCGGCCTGGCCGCCCGGCGCCCGCGCTGCCCGACGCTATGACGGCTCTCTTCGAGACCGACATCCTGTTCGTCGCGCCCGACAGAGCGCTGATGGTCCGGACAGCCGACCTTGTCGTCGAGTACGGACTTTCCACATTCGATGCCGCATACGCTGCTCTGGCCGCGACGCTCGGCTGTGAATTGGTCACGGCAGATAAGCGCCTTGCACGCGCGATTTCGGGCGCGTGTGTGGTTCGGGCCATCTGACCTGGATATGGGCACGGTCGACGCACTGCGGTGCTATAATCCAACACCCACCCGTTAAGGGCTGCCTGGACCCCGCGTTCGGGGCCGGGACTGCCGGGAAGGAGCCACAGATGAGCGCCACCACCAGCTCCAAGGCGCGCGTCACCACCGCAACCCTGCGCGAGATGAAGTCTGCCGGGGATCCCATCGTGATGGTAACCGCGTACGACGCACCCTCGGCACGACTGGCCGAGGAGGCCGGCGTGGACTCGATCCTCGTCGGCGATTCGCTCGGCATGGTCGTGCTCGGGCACGAGAGCACGCTGCCGGTCACGCTCGACGACATGCTGCGCCACACGGCAGCGGTCGTTCGCGGCACCTCGCGCGCGCTCATCGTCGCCGACATGCCGTTTCTGAGCTTCCAGGTCTCGCCTGAAGAGGCCATCCGCAACGCGGGACGCTTCCTTGCCGAGGCGGGCGCCACCGCCGTCAAGCTGGAAGGCGGCGTCTCGATTGCCCCCACCGTCGAGCGCATGGTCGCGGCCGGCATCCCGGTGGTGGGCCACATCGGCCTCACGCCGCAGTCCGTGAACGTCTTCGGCGGCTTCAAGGTGCAGGGCCGCGAGACCGCCTCGGCCATCGCGCTCGTGCAAGACGCGCTTGCGCTTGAAGCGGCCGGCGCTTTCGCGATCGTGCTGGAGCTCGTGCCCGCCGAGCTTGCCGCGATCGTCTCCGAGGAGCTCTCGATCCCCACGATCGGTATCGGCGCCGGCGGCGGCTGCGACGGCCAGGTGCAGGTCTTCCACGACCTGCTCGGCATGGGGACGTTCCAGCCCAAGCACGCGAAGCGCTACGCCGACGTGGGCGACGCGATCCGCTCGGCCATCGGCGCGTACACAGCCGAGGTACGCTCGGGCGCATTTCCCGCCGAGGAGAACCTCTCGCACCTTGACGCCGAGGTCATCGGCGAGCTTGAGACCGCACTGCCGCTCACACCCGGGGAGGACGAGTAGGTATGGAGCGCGTTGCCTCCAAAGAAGAGGTTCGTCAGGCCGTGCTCGCCGCGAAGCGCGAGGGCAAGCGCGTGGCGCTCGTGCCCACGATGGGTGCGCTGCACGACGGCCACCTGTCGCTCGTGCGCGCTGCGTGCGAGCGCGCCGACTATGTGGCGGTGTCCATCTTCGTGAACCCGACGCAGTTCGGCCCCGGCGAGGACTTCGAAGCGTATCCTCGCGACCTCGATCGCGACATGCAGCTCCTCAAGGCCGAGGGCGCCGATCTCCTCTTCACACCGTCGACCGCGTCGATGTACGCAACCGACGCTCAGGTGGAAATCGCCCCAGGGCCTCTCGGCACGCTGTGGGAGGGCGCCATCCGGCCCACCCACTTCGCCGGTGTGTGCACGGTGGTATCGAAGCTCTTCAATATCGTGTTGCCGGACCTCGCGTTCTTCGGCGAGAAGGACTTCCAGCAAGTCACCATCATCAAGCGCATGGTGTGTGACCTCGATCTGCCGGTCCGCATCGTGCCGTGTCCGATCGTTCGCGAGCCCGACGGCCTCGCTCTCTCCAGCCGCAACGCCTACCTTTCTCCCGACGAGCGTCGGGCCGCAACCGTGCTCTACCGCGCGCTTCGCACCGCCGAGACGCTCGCGCTTGGCGGCGAGCGCGATGTGGCGCTGCTTGCCGAAGCGATGCGCGAGTGCGTCGCCGAGGAGCCCCTCGCCGCGCTCGACTACGCGGCGGTCGTGGATCCCGCCACGCTCGTGGAGCCCGCAGTGCTCGACCGCCCGGCGCGAGCGATCATCGCCGCGCGCCTCGGCACCACGCGACTCATCGACAACATGCAGCTTACGTTGGGGGCCTGACATTATGCCGCGCGAGGATATCACCGCACTTCAGGCCGAGATCCGGCGTCTTGCACGCGAGCGCGACGCGGTCGTCATCGCGCACAACTACCAGCGCCCTGAAGTCCAGGACGCCGCGTCGTTCGTGGGCGATTCGCTCGGTCTCTCGCGTGAAGCGGCGCAGACCGACGCGTCGGTCATCGTCTTCGCGGGCGTGCACTTCATGGCCGAGACCGCCAAGATCCTCTCACCCGAGCGCACCGTTCTGTTGCCCGAGCCCGGCGCCGGCTGCCCCATGGCCGACATGATCACGGCCGAGCAGGCACGCGCCTTCAAGGCCGAGAACCCCGGCCTGCCGCTCGTGACGTACGTGAACTCCTCGGCGGACGTGAAAGCCGAGACCGACATCTGCTGCACTTCGGCGAACGCGGTCGAGGTCGTGCGTTCCCTCGGCGTCCCGAAGGTGCTCTTCGCGCCCGACCGCAACCTGGCCGCCTGGGTCGCGTCGCAGCTGCCCGAGGTCGAGATCGTCGCGTGGGACGGCTACTGCCCCATCCACGACGCGGTCACGCCGGCGATGGTCATCGAGATGATGGACATCCACCCGCTCGCCGAGGTGCTCACGCACCCCGAGTGCCGCCCCGACGTGAATGCGCTCGCCGACGCCGTGCTCTCCACAAGCGGCATGCTCCGGCACGTCGCAACCTCGCCCGCCGACGAGTTCGTGGTCGTGACCGAGGCCGGCCTGCTGCACGGCCTGGCCAAAGCGGCGCCCGGCAAGCGCTTCTACAACGTGGAGCCCAAGATGCTCTGTCCCAACATGAAACTCACCACGCTTACCAAGGTGCGCGATTGTCTCCGCGACATGACCGGCGAAGTGACGGTGCCCGAGGAGATCCGCCACCGCGCGCTCGCCGCCGTCGAGCGGATGGTGGCGCTCGGGTGAACGCCCCCGCCGGTCCCCGCTACCTGCTCGGCTTCGACACCGACACGCTCGCGAGTCGCGAGTGTGACGTGCTCGTCGTCGGGAGCGGCATCGCGGGACTTGTGGCGGCGCTGCAGGCGTCGCAGTTCGCGCGCGTTCTGCTCGTCACCAAAGGCGAGGTCTCCGAGACGAACACCTGGTACGCGCAGGGCGGCATCGCCGGCGCGGTCGGGGAGACCGACTCCGTGGAGCTGCACCTCTCGGACACGCTCGTCGTCGGCCAGGGTCTCTGCGAGCCGGACGTCGTTCGCGCTGTCGTTGGCGAGGCCGGAGACGCGCTCGCCGAGCTCGTCTCGCTGGGCGTGGCCTTCGACCGCTCGGCGGACGGGCGCGTCGAGCTCGCACGCGAGGGCGGGCATTCGCTCCCGCGCGTGCTGCACTCGGGTGACGCCACCGGTGCCGAGGTCCAGGACACGCTTTCCGCCATCGTGAGGCGAAGCGACGCTATCGAGCTGCTCGAGGACGCGTTCCTCGTGGACCTGCTCACCGAGGATGACCGCTGCATAGGTGCGGTTGTGCTGGAAGCCGGCGCGACCGAGCCGACCGCCGTCTGGGCGGGTGCGACGGTGCTTGCCACAGGCGGCTGCGGGCAGGCGTATCGCGTCACCACGAACCCGCTCATTGCAACCGGCGACGGCGTGGCCGCTGCATGGCGCGCAGGCGCGGCGCTCGCGGACATGGAGTTCGTGCAGTTCCACCCCACTGCCCTCGACAGCGCCTCGAGCCCCAAGTTCCTCATCACCGAGGCGCTCCGCGGCGACGGCGCGTACCTGCTCGACTGCAACGAGCAGCGCTTCATGCTCGGCGTGCACCCGCTTGCCGAGCTTGCGCCGCGCGACGTCGTTAGCCGCGAGATCGAGAAGGTCATGGCGCGCTGCGGCCGTCCCAATGTCTGGCTCGACGCGCGACACCTCGGCGCGGAACACCTCGCCGAGCGGTTCCCGACCATCTGGGAGACGTGTCTCGAAGCTGGCTTCGACCTGTCGCGCGACCTCGTGCCCGTCGCGCCTGCCGCTCACTACATGGTGGGTGGCGTGCTCGTCGACATCGACGGCCGCTCGACG
>CAZGNF010000104.1:0-7843 GCA_964527045.1 uncultured Coriobacteriaceae bacterium
GCCGGGTACGGCGCACCGCAGGCTGCACCTGAACCCGCCATGTCGCAGGCTGCGCCCTCGCACGAGGCGCCGCGCGTCGAGACGCCGGTGAACCCGGACAAGAGCGACGCGCCGCATATCGATGATCTCCTTCGCGTCATGATCGATCGCGGTGGGTCCGACCTTCATATCGCGGTCGGGAGCCCTCCCGGCATCCGGCAGCGCGGTGAGTTGCTCCCACTTGAGGGCGGCAAGGTCCTGACGCCGCGCGACACGCAGGCGATGATCCTCAGCCTGCTGTCCGAGGAGCAGCGCAAGAGATTCGAGACCGAGCTGGAACTCGACTTCGCCTACAGCATCCCGGGACTCTCCCGATTCCGCGCGAACGTCTTCCAGCAGCGCAACTCGATGGGAGCCGTCTTCCGCGTCATCCCGATCAAGATCCCGACGATCGAGGATCTTGGACTCCCGAAGGTTTGCCGATTCCTCGCCGAGCGGCCACGTGGCCTTGTACTCGTGACGGGTCCGACGGGATCCGGTAAGTCGACGACGCTGGCCGCGATGATCGACCACATCAACTCGACGCGATCGCTTCACATCATCACGATGGAGGACCCGATCGAGTTCATGCACAAGAACAAGCAGTCGTACGTGAACCAGCGCGAGGTCGGCGAGGACACCCATTCGTTCGCCTCGGCACTCAAGCGCGTCTTGCGCCAGGACCCCGACGTCATCCTCGTCGGCGAAATGCGTGACCTGGAGACCATCTCTGCGGCGATCACCGCCGCCGAGACGGGCCACCTCGTGCTTGCCACCCTGCACACCACAGGCGGTCCGGCCACTGTCGACCGTATCATCGACGTGTTCCCGCCGCACCAGCAGCAGCAGGTGCGCATGCAGCTCTCCGGTTCGCTTGAGGGCGTTATGTCGCAGGTGCTCTTGCGGTCGACCGACGGCAAGAGCCGCGTCATGGCCATGGAGATCATGCTGGGTGTACCCGCTATCAGCAACCTCATCCGTGAGGGCAAGACGCACCAGATGGCGACGATCATCCAGGGTGGTGCCTCGATGGGCATGCAGACGCTTGACCAGCACTTGAAGGCGCTCTGCCAGGCCGGTCGCATCACCTTCGAAGAGGCGATGGGGAAGGCGCAAGAGCCCCGCGAACTTGCGCAGATGCTCGGTCGCAAGATGTAGTCGGGTACAAACCCACAGAACATACCCGCATCCAGAGCGCACGAAAGGGGCAGCGCATGGATTCCGTTCGCGTTCGTTGGTCCTCCGCACGACAGTTCGTTGGTTGGGACGAGGCTGGTCACGGCGTCGTCATGGACGCGTCGGCGACGTACAAAGGCGAGGGCAGCGGCGCTCGTCCAGTCGAGCTGGTTCTTTATGCGCTCGGCGGATGCACGGCGATGGATGTCGTATCCGTGCTCGAGAAGAAGCGCCAGCACCCGGCGGGCGTTGAGCTGGTGGTAGAGGGCGTGCAGCGCGAGGAAGCGTTCCCGCACTTCTACGAGCGGATCAACGTGCACTACATCGTGACGGGTGAGGATGTCACGGAGGCCGCCGTGGCGCGCGCGATCGAGCTCTCGGAGGAGAAGTACTGTTCGGTCAAGGGAATGTTCGGACCGCAGGTCACGGTCACGACATCGTTTGAGATCGTCAGGCCAGATGCTGCACGCTGAACGACCCTATCTGACGTCTCACCGCGGTGATGTCGTCGTGCTCCCGGTCTACAACGAGGCTGCGACGGTTGGATCGGTCATCGAAGCGGTCAGACTCGTCTTCGATGGCGTGATCATCGTCGTAGATGACGGTTCCACCGATGGGACCAAAGACATCCTCGGCGCGCGTCACGACATTGTCAGCGTGTGCCACATGGAGAATCGCGGCTATGGTCGGTCGCTTGCTGACGGATTCGACATGGCGCAAGCCGTGGGTGCCGAGCGCGTGGTCACGATGGACTGCGATGGGCAACATGAGCCGGCGCATATCCCGGCGTTCCTTGAGGCACTCGTAGACGCAGACATCGTTTCCGGTAGCCGTTACCTGGACGAGAGCGGGGCCGTGGGCGTCGCACCTGAGGAGCGACGCGCCGTCAATGCCCGTGTGACCGCCGAGATCAACGCGGTCACACACTGGGGTATCACCGACGCGTTCTGCGGTTTCAAGGCGTACCGCGCGAGCGCGCTCGATCGACTGGCGCTCTCAGAGTCCGGCTACGCGATGCCCCTTGAGCTCTGGGCTCGAGCATGGCAGGCCGGGCTCTCGGTGACTGAGCTGCCGGTCGAGCGGATATACTTCGATGGCGACCGCTCGTTCGGCGAGGATCTCGATGACCCGGAGCGCCGGCTCGCCTATTACGTGCGTGTGTGGAACCGTGCGCTCTCCGAGGAGGTCTGATGGTCGACGTCGTATGCATCGGTGCACATCCCGACGATGTCGAGATCGGCATGGGCGCCACCATCGCGGGGATGGTCCGCCAGGGGCTGTCGGTGGCGATCGTGGACCTCACCAACGGTGAGCCCACGCCGCACGGCACCCCTGAGACCCGTGCAGTCGAGTCAGCGGCTGCGGCCGCGGTTCTCGGCGTGACGCGTCGCACGCTCAGCATGCCGAACCGGTACCTGTTCGACTCGGTTGAAGCACGCACCGAACTTGCCGAGGTGCTACGCGAGCTCCGGCCGCGGCTCATGTTCGCTCCGTACCCAAGCGATGCGCATCCCGACCATATCGCCGCGTCAGCGATCGCCGTGGGTGCCCGGTTCTACGCGAAGTTCACCAAGACCGACATGCTGGGGGAGCCGCACTATCCCGCGCGTCTCTACCACTACATCGCGGTTCACCTTGCGTTGCACATCAAGCCATCATTCGTCGTGGCGGCCGAGGATGCGGACCTCGCGTGCAAGCTGGAGGCGCTTCGTTCGTATCGGTCCCAATTCGAGGCCAACGAGCGCAACGCTGCGATCATCGGGACGATGGAGACGCGAGCCCGCTACTGGGGAAGCCTCGTTGGTGCCCCGGCGGGTGAGCCGTTCTTTTCGCCGGAGGAGATCGGCATCGCCAGCGTCCGGGATCTGGTGTAGCGGTATGCGCGTACGACGACATACGCCGGTCGGACATGGCGAGGTCCTTACTGAGCCCGACTACGGCAATTGGGCGCACCTTACGTCTGCGAACGCCGAACGCGCCGCTTCGTGGACCGGGGCGATCGCGGGCGTACCCCTGCATGAACTCCGCGATGCCGCGCGTGCCGAAGCGATCGCCGCGGCCGAGGCCTTCTCGGCGGGGATGCGTGTACCGGTCATGACTGGCGGTGACCCGGGCGGGCTCATCGTCATGACGGGCCACCAGCCCGAGCTGTATCACCCCGGAATCTGGGTGAAGGACTTCTTGCTTCAGCGTCTTGCCGACGAGACCGGTGCGACTGCGGTCGACATCGTCGTGGACTCGGATGGGTTCGACCGCGTTGAGTTACGGACACCGTGCTTCAAGACCGGCGTCGGTCGTTGCGCCGCCGTGCTTGCGCAAGCCGGACCCGACGGCTGCTATGCGTGCACGCCGTCGCCTGATCCTGCAGCGCTCGATGCATTTCGTGAAGCCGGGCGGGACGCACTTGCTACCCTTCCGGCGCCGGCGCTCATCCGTCACTTCGACGGCTTCTGCGACGCTCTCGTCTCGGCAAGCGCCGAGAATGATGACCTTGCGTCTGCTATCACGGTCGCCCGCCGACGATATGAGGCTCCAGCCGGCAGTACGTATCTGGAGCTGCCGCTGCTGAAACAGTCGAGCACCCCTTCCTTCTCGCGCTTCGTGACGCACCTCGCGCTGCAGGCGGCCGATTTTGCCGAGGCTTACAACAGCGAACTCGCTGCGTTTCGGGAGCGCACTGGAACGCGTTCTGCTGCGCAGCCGTTCCCAGATCTGGGCGTCACCTCCGAAACCATCGAGATGCCGCTGTGGTCGATCGTGGACGGTCGCAGACGGACTGTGTGGGTTCGGACCGGCGCCACGCCCGCGCTGATGGCGAACGGCAGCGTCCTGGTGGAGTTGCACGCCGACCCATACGAGGCATTCGCGCGATTGACGGCCGCGAATCTCATTCTTGCCCCAAAGGCGCTTGCGCTCACGATGTACGAGCGCATCTTCGTAGCCGATCTCTTCATCCACGGCGTCGGTGGCGGACGATACGATCAGGTGACCGACGGAGTCATCGCGCGCTTCTTCGGGATCGAGCCGCCGCGCTTCGTGGTCGCGTCGATGACGCTCTATCTACCGCTCGGCGCGCACGATGTGACGGCCGAGGAAGTTGCGGAGGTCGAGCAGCGACTGAACCGGCTGACGCACAACCCGGACCAATTGCTCGGCGAGATGGAGTTCGAGAGCATAGCCGAGCGCGATCGGGTGACATCCCTTGCAGCCGAGAAGTGCGAGCTCGTTCTGGCGATTGCCTCGCCGGATGCGGACAAGAAGTCGATCGGCGCACGCATCCGTTCGGTCAACGCCGAGATGGCGGAGCTGATGTCGCCATTCATCCGCGAAACCGAGGCGGAACTGGCCGAGCTCAAGACGCTCCGGGACGCAGGTGAAGTGCTGACGGACCGGACGTATCCGTTCTGTCTCTGGGATCCACTTGAGGTTGCAGACAAGGTCAGATGACAGGTGGATGGCCGATACTCCGTCCCGGTGTATTATGGTGCGGAATCTGACACGGCGACGTGCCGTGTGCCGAGCGAAAGGACCCGAAGCATGGGCAAGCCTGTTGTCGATCCCGATCTGTGTACTGCGTGTGGTATCTGCGTCGACGAGTGCCCCACGAGCGCGCTCGATCTTGAGGACGTCGCGGTCCTCGCCCGTCCTGACGACTGCACCGAGTGCGGTACCTGCCAGGATGTGTGCCCCAACGAGGCCATCGCGCTGTCCTAGTACAGCGCAAGAGCAGCATGAAGAAGGCCGGGCATCATGCCCGGCCTTCCTGCGTGATCAGCCCCTCGGACCCATTCGGTCCGCGATGTAGAGTTTCGGTTCTCGGCCCTGCAGCATGCCTATGAAGCGTTTGTGGTGTGCGGCATATACGACAAGTCCCATCGCCAGGGCGAACGGCCAGTCCGGCGATCGCAGAACGAGAGCGACGACGGGCAGCGAGAGCGCTCCGGCGACCTGACCGGCCATCATGTACTTGGTTATCGCGATGAAGATCAAGCCGATGATGACGACGGTCACCGCATATCGCCAGTCGTATGCGAGCAGCGCGCCACCGCCGGTGGCAAGACCCTTTCCTGTGCGTGTGAAGCGATGCTTCTTGATCGCCATCCACAGGGAGTAGTTGTGTCCGAGCACCGTGCCCGCGATAGCGGCCTGGCGCGCGGGGACAATGAGAGCGTCAGCGCCGCCGAGTGCGTGGACAGCAGAGCTCGCCAGAAGCACCGGAACGAACCCTTTCAGGATGTCGGCGGACATGGCGACGACGAACCACACCCAGGAGCCGGTCGTTCGTCGCACGTTCATCGCACCGATGTTCCCGGTGCCGTGATCGGTTATGTCCTCTCCGGTGACGGCGCGGACGATCGTGTACGCGAAGGGGAGCGACCCGATCAGATACGCTGCGCACGCGACGATGCCGACCGTGACGACAGGGCTCATCGTGGCGCCCTTGGTACGATGCACTCGATCGCTGCAGGCAGCATCTCGATCTCGTAACGCGGCTCGAAGAGCACCTCGCCGTCGATCTGAGCGGGCATCGGACGGTCGCACTCCACAGCGATCGAGGTGTGGCGAGACATATGTACCGGCTTCATCTTCGTGTGCTTGCCCATGATGACGAAGGGGAGGCGCATGAGCGCCTGCGGCAGCGACAGCGGGTCGATCATACAGACATCGAAGACACCATCGTCCGGGACCGCATCGGGTGTGATGAAGAAGCCGCCGCCGTACGTGCGTCCCTGGGTCACCGCAATGATCAGCGTGTCGTAGTCGGCGGAGGCCAGGCCGTCGAACGAGATCCTCACCGGGAAGCTCTCAAGGTCGTGGAAGAGCACATGCAGGAGCGCCGTCAGGTAGAGCCACAGTCCGGAGCGTTTCGTCGTGACCTTGTACTCGACTGCCGTTGCGGTGACTTTGGCGTCGAGGCCGGCCGCGAAGCTGTTGTTGAAGTACACGCCGTTGCACACGCCCACGTCGAACCTCTTGCGTTCGCCAGTGCCGAGCACGACCGCGGCCTCAGCGAGCTCCGTCGGCACACCAAGCGTGCGCCGAGTGTCGTTCCCCGAGCCGGTGGGCAGCAGCCCCAGCGCCGGGCGGGTCTCTGCTGGGTGCGACATCAGGCCGTTGAGCACCTCGTGGACCGTGCCGTCGCCGCCGACGGCGACGACGACGTCGTAGTCGCCAGCCGCAGCCGCCAGCTCAGCGGCATGTCCGGTGTGGGTCGTGATCTGGGAATCGTGCGGAATGCTGCCCAGGAGCTGCTCCACGACGGGAATCAGCGCGGCGGTCTCACCGTGCTTCGCCTCCGGGTTGATGATGACGAGCGTGCGGCCGAGAGACATCCGGACTCCTCGAGTCGATGGACCGTGTCTTCTGTGCGCGTGCGGAGTGCGTCTCTTCGCCTAAGAATAGCGAGTGCGTCTCGGGTTGGAAACGCCTCACCTTGTATGCTACTGTTCTCGGGCGGCTCGCCGGAGCCCGCAGTTGCCTCCTTAGCTCAGGGGATAGAGCGTCTGCCTCCGGAGCAGAAGGTCGCAGGTTCGAATCCTGCAGGGGGCACCACCTGAAAATAACGAAGGCCCGGTCACAGTGACCGGGCCTTCGCTGTTGGCTGCTGTGAGCTAGTGCTCCTCGGCCTTTTCCTTTTCATGCTGCTCGATGATCTTGGCCGCCATCTCGCGAGGGACGTCCTCGTAGGAGTCGATGGAGATGGTGTACGAACCGGTGCCGCTTGAGAGCGAGCGAAGCAGCGGCGAGTAGTGCAGCACCTCGGCGTAGGGCACCTGGGCGCGAATCTTCTGCCCGCCGTCCTCGGTCGGCTCCATGCCGAGGATGCGGCCGCGACGGGAAGACATGTCTCCCATGATCGCGCCAGCGTATGCCTCAGGGACCTCGATCACGAGCGTTGCGATCGGCTCGAGAAGCACCATGTCGGCCTTCTCGGCTGCGGCTTTGAAGCCGATACGTGCGGCCGTGCGGAATGCCATTTCCGAGGAGTCGACCGCGTGGTAGGAACCGTCGTAGACAGCCACCTTCACGTCGTTCATGGGATAGCCGGCGAGCACGCCGTGCACCATCGTATCCTGGATGCCCTTGTCCACAGCAGGGATGTACTGCCGGGGAATACGACCGCCCACGATCTCGTCAAGGAACTCGTACCCCTTGCCGGGGTTTGGCTCGACGCGCAGCCAGCAGTCACCGAACTGGCCGCTGCCGCCGGTCTGCTTCTTGTGGCGGCCCTGCGCCTGCGCTGTCTTGCGGATGGTCTCGCGGTAGGGGATGCGCAGATCCTGCAGCTCGGCCTCCACATGGAAGCGCTCGTGCAGCCGGCTGAGAACGACGTCGATCGCCGTATCGCCGAGCGCCGAGAGCACCGTCTGATGCGTCTCTTCGTCCCTGCGCATGGTGAGCAGCGGGTCTTCGTCCACGATCGACTTGAGCGCCGAGCCCAGCTTGTCTTCGTCAGCCTTGGTCTTGGCGACGATCGAGACCGGATAGAGCGGCTCCGGTGTGGGCAGCGGCTTGAAGGCGATCTCGCCCTTCGCCGAAAGCGTGTCGTTTGTGAGGGTCTCGGTCAGCTTCGGGAGGACAGCGATGTCGCCAGCCGGAACCGCATCCATATCCGAGGAGTCCTTGCCCACGAGCTTCAGCACATGGC
>CAZGNF010000105.1:0-5278 GCA_964527045.1 uncultured Coriobacteriaceae bacterium
TTCACGGAAGCCACTGGCCAGAACGGCAAGAAGCAGGCGACCCAGGTGCGCGCCCTCTAAGGCGAGCTCTTAGCAAGCGCTTCCGAGCCGGGCAGTCCTCACGGGCTGCCCGGCTCTGTCTTTCCTCGGGATTGCACGCAAACGCATCTGCGATACTGGTCGCATGCTGAATGCGGCTTACATCATCGGTGGCCTCGTGCTCCTTGCCCTTGGGGCGGAGGGGCTCGTTCGTGGCAGCACCGGGCTGGCGCTTCGGCTCGGGATCTCGGCTCTCGTGATCGGGCTGACGGTGGTGGCGTTCGGCACGGGTAGCCCTGAACTCGCGCTGAGCGTGCGAGCCGCCGTCGACGGCAATAGCGGCATAGCGCTCGGCAACGTCGTCGGCTCCAATATCAGCAATGTCGCGCTTGTCCTAGGACTTGCAGCGCTCGTGAGGCCGATGCGGGTTCGCTCGGAGATCGTCCGCCGAGAAGTGCCGCTGATGATCGGCGTCACGCTGATACTTGCGGCCATGCTCTTCGACGGGCGCATGAGTCGTGCTGAGGGTGTTGTGCTCGTGCTCGGTGCCGTCGCGTATACGATTCTGTCGTACGTCGCTGCCAGCGGCGGTGAGCGCCACTCGGTCGAGTCGGAGTTCGACGAAGCACTCACGCCGCCGAAGCGACCGGTGTGGGTCGACGTCGCGCTCGTCTCGGCAGGACTCGCGGCGCTGCTCGTTGGCGCGAATCTGCTGCTCAAGGGCGCCGTCGCGGTCGCAGCATCGATGGGTATCAGCCAGGTGGTCGTCGGGCTGACCGTCATCGCGATCGGTACGAGCCTGCCCGAGATGGCCACGTCGGTCACGTCCGCGCTCCGCGGCGAGGCTGATGTCGCGTTTGGCAATGTCATCGGGTCGAACGTGCTCAATATCCTGGCGGTGCTTGGCGTGGCTGCGGTGATCCGTCCGTTCGACGTGCAGGGTCTTCGTCTGTTGGACCTCGGCGTGATGGTTGGCAGCGCGATCGTGCTCCTGCCACTGCTGTGGCGCGGCTGGGTCCTCAACCGGTGGGAGGGCCTCGGGCTTCTGGTCTGCTACGGGTTGTACATCCGCTCGCTTATTCCGTAGCGCGTGCCGGCGCTACTCGTCAGCGAGCACGATGTGGCGGTAGGTGATGACGCGCCCATCATCAACGAGGTCGTCCGAGAGCGGATAGAGCACGACTTCCTTGGGCTGGCCCGGACTGCCGGTGCCGATCACCCAGCCATCTCCGGCGTAGAGCGTCACGTGAGAGACGCCTGCGTCCTCGCTCCAGCGATAGAACAGCAGGTCGCCAGCGGTGAGGAGGGTCGGGTCTTCGAGGGGCCGTTCGCCCTTCGCCTGGTTGAACGAGCCGTCTGGAAGGTGCACGCCGATGGCATCGTACGCCGCCCTGGTGAATCCGCTGCAGTCGTAGTTCTCCGGCCCCTTGGCGCCCCACACGTATGGAATTCCTTGCAGCTTGAAAGCCTCGGCGATGAGGTGCTCGCGCTCGGTTGAGGGGTTCGCGGGCGCCTGCGGCGGCGGTGTCGACGGAAGCTCGCGACCCGCAAGCACCCGCATCGCGGTGCGCATGAGCTCACTAGCAGGGGCCTTGTCACTGGGCAGCCAGCGCGTGATCACCAGGCCGAGCAGGATCACCAACGCAAGCAGGGTAAGCCACGTCGTCAGGCGATGGGGCGATGCTGTGTGAGTTGCTCGGCTGCTCATACTCACATTCTGCCTGCGAACACCGCAGCGCGCCTCGGCTGAAACCGGACCGTTGCCGCCCACTTCCCGCACGTCGCTTCGGCGCGAGCCCGTAAAAGCGATAGCATGGGGCACGCGTCTGTTGAGCGGTTCCGGACTTCGATGCGAAAGCGAGCGTGAGGCAGTGCCCGAGAAGAGCGTGCTCGTCTTGAGCGACGTGACGTTCACGTACGCGAAGGAGCCGGTGCTCTGGAAGGTGAACCTCGAACTCGCCGCCGGTGAGATCGTGGCGCTCGTCGGACGCAATGGCGCCGGCAAGTCCACGTTGCTGCGCTGTGCCGCCGGGTGGAGTGCGCCGACCGAAGGCCGTGTCGAGGCGCTCGGGCAACAGCTGCGAGAGGCGGAGCGGAGCCTGCGTCGGGATCTCGTGCTCGTGACCGACACGCCAGCGTTCTACGACGACCTGACCGCGCGGGAGCATATCCGCTTCGTTTTGCGCGCCAATCGGTTGGAGGAGCGCACCTCGGAAGCAGAGCGCTTACTTGAAGCGTTCGGTTTGGGTCGGGCATCGAGTGCTTATCCGTCGACATTTTCTCGCGGCATGCGCTACAAGCTCGCACTTGTGATGGCGCTTGCGCTGCGTCCACGTGTGTTGCTGCTTGACGAGCCATTCGGTCCCATCGACCCCGTCTCGGCGGGGGAGCTCTGGGAGGAGCTGAGGGCGCTTGCCAACGCGGGCAGCGCAATCCTGCTGAGCAGCCATCAGTTCCCGGCCGGCGAGGCGCCCGACCGCTACTACGTGCTCGACAATGGCGCGATCATCAGCGAGGGCGATTGCCGGACCGACGGTGCCGAGCGGTTCGCCGCTTCACTGGATGCCATTCTCGTCTCGGCCATCGATGCCGCGGAGCCGTCCCATGATGCGTGATCTCGCGCTGCTGTTGTGGCTGCGGTGGCGTCACCTCCGAGGGCGCGCGCAGTACTGGGCGGCGCTCACGGGCGCGAACCTGCAGGAGGCATCGATCACCGAGCGTGCCTATGAGTTCTACTTGGTTCTTCTGTTCGGCGGATGGTTCGCGATGATGATGGGTATTGCGGCCGACGGCGCGCGGGGCATCGGCGCGGATGCAGGACCGGCGGCGCTGAGCGCGTTGACGCTTGCAGCGCTCCTGCTGCCGAGCACGCTCCTGGCGATCTTGGGCGCTCGCGCTCTGAGGTCTTCGCCGGTGAAGCTCACCTTCGCGGACGTCGCGTATGTGGGTGCCTCGGCGCTCGACACGAGGGCGGTCGCACTCTCAAGCGCGGTGCGCGAGGCGGTGCCCGCTGCACTCATCGCAGGGCCGCTCGGGTATCTGGTGGGCAGCATCGCCGTGGGCGCCGGCGCCGGAGCGAACACCCCATGGGCTTCGGCGGCGATGGCCGCGCTCGTGACGGTGGCTGTGCTGCTCGTGTCCTGGGCGGCGGGGCTGGCTCGTGTCAGGTTCACGCATCATCCCTGGCCAGCGGGAACCTGGATCGCCGCGCCAGTGGCTGCAGCCGCGCTGGGGTTCGTGCTTGTGACATCCCGGTGGACCGGGGTGCTTGCCCGTTCGCCGCTTGACGAAGCCGGAGTCGGATATGTGATCGCGTCTGTGGCGTTCATCGGCATCGGTGTTGCGGCGCTGCTTGTCTCGGCCACGCGCATGGACATGGTGGCGGTCATCGAGGAGAGCGCGCTCTTCGCCCAGCTGCAGGTGTTCCGGCCGCTTCAGGTCTACGATCCCGTCGCGTATGCGGACATCGTCCGACGCAAACGCCTGAGCTTGCGACAACCTCGCTGGCAGATGCCATCCGGGTCTGGATCGCTCGCGCTGATCGCGCGTGCATGTGTCTCGCACGTCCGTCAGCCCGGGTCACTCGTAACGCCTCTCATCTGGGGTGCCGCCATAGTGCCGTACGTGGCCGGATTCGCACTCTCGCCGCATCGGTTCCTCGCGTACTTCCCGGCGGTGTTCGTATTCGTGGTGGGGCCATATCGGCAGCTGCTTCACGTGTTCGGCCAAGACGCCGATCGACCCTCGTTGCGGGAGATGCTGCCGTTCGGCAACCTGCAGCTCGTCCTTGTGGACTCGGTGCCTGTCTTGGCATTGATGGCCGCGTCATCGATCGGTGTGGCGGCTGTGTTTCGCGGCGGCACCGATGCCGGGCTGGCTCTTGCCGCGCTGAGCGTGCTTCTCGGCGTAGCGGTCGTTCTCTGTGCGGCGCTGGAGCGGCTTGTCACCGGGGGCATGCGCAACCCCATCGGGTACGGCATCACAGCCACCATCACCATCGTCGCAGTGATGTACGCCGGAAGCACCGGATCGCCGACGGTGGCCTGCCTGACAGCGATGGCTATCGTTGTCACGCTTGCGCTGCTCGTGAACTCGGCGCGTCAGTAGACGACCTCGCGACGCTTGCCGTTACCCGCCCTCAGAAGCGTCCGGTTACCGTGAGGAACACCTGTTCGCTGCCCTGATTCGGCATTTGGCTCGTTACCTGCTATAATCCGCCAGCAATCCAAATCTAAGACTCGGTTGTCCTGTGCTGTGTAGGTTCGCAGACGTGTGGGATCAGCTGCGTCTGCAACGGTGGCGCGTGGAAGCGCCCGGTACAGGAGAACAATTGAGCTTCGAAACGCTCGGCCTTGAGCCGCGCCTTCTTCAGGGCGTGGCCGCAATGGGATACACCATCCCCACCCCGATCCAGAACGAATCGATTCCGCACGTCCTGGCAGGCCGCGACGTGGTCGGCTGCGCGCAGACGGGCACCGGCAAGACGGCCGCATTCGTGCTGCCGCTGCTGCAGCGCATCGAGCCCCGCAAGGGCATCCAGGCGCTCGTCGTCACCCCCACCCGTGAGCTTGCGCAGCAGATCAGTGAAGTCGCCGTTCAGGCGTCGAAGTTCACCGGTCACCGCAGCGTGGTCATCTACGGCGGCGTTGGCTACGAGCCGCAGCTCCAGAAGTTGCGCAAGGGCGTAGACCTCGTCATCGCGACGCCGGGCCGCCTGCTTGATATCCACAACCGTGGATCGATCAACCTCAAGAACGTGAAGATCCTCGTCCTCGACGAGGCGGACCGCATGCTCGACATGGGCTTCTGGCCGGATGTTCGTCGCATCCTTGCGCTGCTTCCGACCGAGCGGCAGAACCTGCTGTTCTCGGCGACGATGTCCTCGGACGTCGTGCGCATCGCTGGTGCCACGCTCAAAGACCCGGTGCACATCGAGACCTCGCCGACCACCAAGCCGGCCGAGAAGATCCGCCAGGCGATCTACCCCGTGAACCAGATGCAGAAGGCCGACCTGCTGGTCGAGCTTCTCAAGGGCGGCCACCTCAACCGGGTGCTCGTCTTCACGCGCACCAAGCATCGCGCGGATCGCGTCCATCGCATCCTTGAGAAGGCGGGCGTTTCGGCAGCGGCCATTCACGGCGACCGCAGCCAGTCGCAGCGCCAGAAGGCGCTCGATGGGTTCAAGCGCGGCGGAACGCGCGTGCTCGTCGCGACCGACGTTGTGGCCCGCGGCATCGACGTCGACGAGATCTCGCACGTC
>CAZGNF010000105.1:5288-7761 GCA_964527045.1 uncultured Coriobacteriaceae bacterium
CTACGACATGCCGAACACTGCGGAGGATTACGTCCACCGTATCGGCCGCACCGCCCGCGCTGGCGCTGAGGGCAGCGCCATCAGCTTCCTCGCTGCCGAGGAGACGAGCGTGCTGCACGAGATCGAACGCGCTCTTGGCGAGGTGCTCGTGTGTGAGGACCACCACGGCTTCGAGTACAAGGAGCGCGTGGTTCCGATGGCGGACCGTACCGTGAACACCAAGTCCCGTGCTGTCTTCTCTAGCGGGGTCATGGGTCGTCGCGGCGGGAATCGCCGCATCGGTCGACGCTAGTCGAACGCTACTGAACATCATGCGGGGTCGGCTCCGGCCCGCCCCGCACTTCCTATCCCACTCGACCTTGGAGCATCATGCGCGTCACCGACGTCCGTAACATCGCCATCATCGCCCACGTCGACCACGGCAAGACCACGCTTGTGGATCGGCTGCTTCAGTCAACCCATGTGTTCCGAGAGAACCAGCAGGTTGCCGAGCGTGTCCTGGACAGCAATGACCAGGAACGCGAGCGCGGCATCACCATCCTCGCGAAGAACATCTCCATCCGCTACAAGGATGTGAAGATCAACGTCATCGACACCCCCGGCCACGCCGACTTCGGTGGCGAGGTCGAGCGCGTGCTCAAGATGGCCGATGGCGTGCTGCTCATCGTCGATGCCTTCGAGGGCCCGATGCCGCAGACTCGCTTCGTCCTGCGCCATGCCCTCGAGCACGGTCTCAAGCCGATGGTCGTCGTGAACAAGATCGACCGGCCCGGCGCACGTCCGCTGGAAGTCATCGACGCGGTGTTCGACCTCATGGTCGACCTCGGTGCGAACGATGACCAGCTCGACTTCCCGGTCGTCTACACGAGCGCGGTCAACGGCTATGCGCGCCTCGAGCCCGACGCCGACAACGACGACATGACGCCGCTCCTCGACGCTATCCTCGAGCACATCCCCACGCCTGACGTGGACATCGATGGTCCGGTCGCCATGCAGGTCTGCACGATCGATTACTCGTCGTTCGTCGGCCGCATCGGCATCGGGCGCATCTTCTCCGGTACGCTTCACAACGGCGAGAAGATCCTCGTGGTGAAGAACGACGGCAGCCGCTACCAGGCGCAGGTCAAGGGCCTCTTCACGTTCGAAGGCATGGGGCGTCTTGAGACCGAGGCAGCGCACGCGGGCGACATCTGCGCCGTTGTGGGCATCGAAGACGCCGACATCGGCGACATGTTCACCTGCCGCATCGATCCGATCCGCCTCGATCCGATTCACGTTGAAGAACCCACGATGTCCATCGTGTTCGCCCCTTCCACGAGCCCGCTTGTGGGACAGGAGGGCAAGATCGTCGGTGGACGCCAGATCAAGGAGCGCCTCTTCAGAGAGGCCGAGTCCAACATCTCGATGAACATCGTCGAGACCGAGGACAAGGGTGGCATGGAGGTCTCTGGCCGAGGCGTTCTGCACCTGTCGGTCCTCATGGAAACGATGCGGCGCGAAGGCTATGAGTTCCAGGTCGGCCGTCCGCAGGTCATTCTCAAGAAGGAGAACGGCAAGACGCTCGAGCCCATCGAGCAAGCAGTCGTTGACGTGCCGGCCGACTACGCCGGCAAGGTCATCGAGATCTTCGGCTCACGTTCCGGCGAGATGACCGACATGGTCCAGCGCGACGAACATGTCCACCTCGAGTTCAGGATCCCGTCCCGCGGCGTCATGGGGCTGCGTACGCGCATCCTTAACGCAACTCGCGGCGAAGCGACGCTCTTCCACCACTTCGCCGAGTACGGTCCCTTCCGGGGTGACCTCGGCGGTCGGCAGAACGGCTCGCTCATCGCGATGTCGATGGACAAGTCCGCGGCATACGGGCTCGATGCGCTGCAGACCCGCGGTGTGCTCTTCGTTGGCCCCGGCGTCATGTGCTACGAAGGCATGATCGTCGGCGAGCACGCGAAGGACAACGACCTGGTCGTCAACGTCGCGAAGGCCAAGCAGCTCACGAACATGCGCGCGGCTTCGGCCGACAAGGGCATTCAGCTTGCACCGCCGGTGACCTTCACGCTCGAAGAGGCGCTCGAGTACATCGAGGATGACGAACTCGTGGAGATCACCCCCAAGAGCATCCGTCTTCGCAAGCGCCTGCTGACCGAGAACGAGCGCAAGAAGAACCGTCGAAGCTAGCGCGCCTGGGCATTTCGCGGGTGTAGACTCGGCAGTGTCGTGCGCGAGCGCGCCCAGCCGAGGAAGGACCGATCCATGCCTGCGAAAGTCGCTGTCGTTCGCTGTGAGGTCTACGAGGACTCCGCCGTCTTCGAGGCGGTCGGTCGCGGGCTGGAGCTGCTTGGCGGCGCCGGACGTTTCGTTCACGACGCCGAGAACATCCTGCTCAAGCCGAACCTGCTCGTGGGCGCGACTCCTGACAAGGTCGTGAACACGCATCCCGCGGTCTTCTCGGCGGTTGCGCGGCATCTAGCCG
>CAZGNF010000106.1:0-5196 GCA_964527045.1 uncultured Coriobacteriaceae bacterium
CTTCTCGGAGCGTGCTGGCGAGCCGCTCATCGCGTACGAAGAGGCGCTCGCGTACTTGAAGCGCGATGGCAAGCTATAGCGTCTCGCTCAAACGCTCGGTACTGAAGGACCTGGAGCCGCTCCCGGCCACAGATCGCGCGCGCATCATGGAGCGCATTGGGGCACTCGCAGATGACCCGCGCCCGAACGGGCGCGAGAAGCTTTCAGCACTCGAGCGATACCGCATCAGGGTCGGCGACTATCGCATCGTGTATGCCATTGAAGACGCCGAGCTGGTCGTGTGGGTCGTGCGCGTGGGCCATCGGCGCGACGTTTACCGGCGGTAGCGGCATGGGTCCCGCGCTTCATCCGGGTGGGCATGCCGTTGCGGTGCGTCTCGGTCGGCGGTACACTCAAGAGGTAGTACCTCCCGGGTAGCACCTTTGGAGCACCGATGGCGAAAGTGAACGTCTACATCCCTGATGAACTGCTCGAATACGTCGATGGCGATGCGCTCGCGCTCGGACGCAGCCGCAGCTCGATCGTGCAGGAGGCGCTTGCCGAGTACGTCGCCACGCGAAGCGAGGCTGAGCGACGCTCACGCGCTGAGGACGCCATCGAGATCGCCGATCGCGTTGCAGCGACGTGGACGGATTACGATGCGGCGCCTGAGGTCGGCGCCAGCGATTTCCTCATCGGCTTGCGGCACGCCTCGGAAGGCGACAGCGATGCGGACATCGTCCGGCGCATCCTTGAGAGCCGGGCCGGCGAGGATCGTGAGTAGCCGCTTCGCCGTCGTGGACGCATCGGTGGGCGTGAAGTGGTTCGTGCCAGAATCCGGTCGCGCCGAAGCGATGGAGTTGCTGCGAGACGCCGCCAACGGCGAGGTCACACTCGTCGTCCCGGACCTGTTCGTCTACGAAGTGCTTCGCACCATCCGGCGCAAGGCGGGAGACGAGCCGGCGCGTGCGGCGGTAGCGTTCTTCTCGGCAGCGGGGATCGTGACGGTGCCGCCGGTCGAGCGCGTGCTGGAGGCCGCACTTGATGTCGCCAAGGACCTCGGCTGCGACTTCTACGACGCGTGCGCCCCGGCGATCGCCACACTGCTGGATGCGCCGCTCTACTCGGCAGACAGGCGCGCTCATGCAGGATACGCTGGCGTGCGACTCATCGGGTAGATGTTGACATGTGTCACGTGACAGTTTACATTAGCCAATGATCAAGTCGTTTGCAGACAAGCTGACCCGGGATCTCTACGTTGTCGGGCGCGCCAAGCGGTTCCCGCCAGATGTGGCTCGTCGTGCCGCGCGCAAGCTAGAGTACGTGGACTTGGCGTCGCAGCTCGATGACCTCAAGGTCCCGCCAGGCAACCGGCTGCATGCGCTCGATGGCGACCGCAAGGGCCAGCACTCGATATCGATCAACGACCAGTGGCGCATCTGCTTCAGGTTTGTCGACGGGGACGCGCACGACGTCGAGGTCTGCGACTACCACTGAGATGAGGTGTGACATGAGTATCGCTAACACTGAAGAGATGGAGCGCCGACCCACCCATCCCGGTGAGATGTTGCGCGAGGACTTCATGCCGGACTACGAGCTGACCGTCACCGGGCTAGCGACGGCTGTGGGTGTCTCTCGGCAGTCGATCAACGAACTGCTCCGCGGACGTCGCGCCCTGACTCCCGAGATGGCGCTGCGGCTGTCTCGGCTGTTCGGTAACTCGCCTGAGTTCTGGCTCAATGCTCAGCGCGCGGTCGACCTTTGGGATGCCTCACACGCGATCAAGGATGAGGTGGCGCGAATCAAGCCTCTGAGCGTCGCGTAGCAGACGGATCCATCTCCGGGATTCCCCGCGCCCTTGCGTCCTCTCGCGCCCGAGTTATACTTTCGGTATGAAGACAGCGATTTCGATACCGGATGACGTGTTCTCTGACGCCGAGCGGCTTGCCCGGGAGCTCAACCAGTCCCGCAGCCAGCTCTACAGTCGTGCCGTGCGCGAGTACGTCGCTCGACACTCATCGGACAGCGTCACTGCTGCACTCGACCACGTGTGCGCGGAAGTGCCCGCCGAGAGCGGCTTCGCCACCTCGGCGGCGAAGCACACGCTTGAGCGGGCGGACTGGTGATTTCCCAGGGTGAGATCTGGTGGGCAGACCTGGGCGAGCCGGAGGGTTCCGCTCCGGGCTTCCGGCGGCCCGTCGTCGTGGTTCAGAGCGACTCGTTCAACCGCAGCCGCATCGCAACCGTGGTGTGCGTTCCCCTTACGAGCAACATGCGCTGGGCCGACGCGCCCGGCAACGTGGCGCTCGACTCGGCAACAAGCGGCCTGCCCAAGGACTCCGTCGCGAACGTGTCGCAGCTTGTGACCATCGATCGCGCGATCCTCACCGAGCGCGTCAGCAAGCTTCCGGACGCCAAGCTCGACCTCGTGCTCTATGGCATCGACATCGTGTTGGGGCGCTAGATGACCCCGCTGCCCGATATCGCACGCGCTGCCGTCGCCGAGTACGACATGCTCCCGGTGGGCCCCGTCGTGCTCGCGCTTGTCTCGGGCGGCGCCGACAGCGTCGCGTTGCTGCGGCTGCTGGCCGCGGGCGACCTGGGCGATCTCGCGGGTCTCTCGGCGCTGCACGTCAACCACATGCTGCGCGGCGACGCTGCCGACGGCGACGCCGCCTTCGTCGAGACGCTCTGCGCGGAGCTTGGCGTGCCGTGCACGGTCGTGCGCTTCGACGTCGCCGCGTACGCCGAGGCCGAGGGCCTCAACCTGGAAGACGCCGGCCGCCGCATCCGCTACCGCTTTGCGGACGGCGAGATCGGCGCGCGCTGCTCGGCTGCCGGACTCTCGCCGCTGCGCGGCCGCATCGCCGTTGCGCACACCCTCGACGACCAGGCCGAGACGTTCCTCATGCGGCTCGTGACCGGCGCCGGCCCCGGCGGGCTACGCGCGATCGCTCCCGTGCGTGGACGCGTGGTGCGCCCGCTCATCGGCGCGCGGCGCGCGGACATCCTCGGCTACCTCACGGGTCTTGGCCAGCACTGGCGCGAGGACGCCACCAACGCCGACACCACGCGGCTGCGCTCCTGGGTTCGCCACGAGCTGCTGCCGCTCGCGCAGTCGCGCAATCCGGCGTTCGCGGAGACGCTCGCACGCAACGTCCGCATCCTTGCCGAGGAAGACACGCTCCTCTCGGAGATGGCCTCGGCGTTCTCGCGGGACTTCGCGAGCTTCGAAGACGGGCGTCTCACCTTTGAGACCGCGCAGATGCGCACGCTCTCGCGCCCGATGGCGCGCCGGACCGTGCGCGAAGCGCTCCTGCGTGCGTTCCCGGACGCGTCCAGGCTTGAGGCCGCGCACGTGGAAGCGCTTGTTGATGGCCTCTCGATCGAAGGATTCGCGCACGACCTGCCATTTGGTCTGCGGGCGGTCGACGAGTACGGTAGACTATGTCTTTCCCGGCGAGACGATATCGCTTCGCCGGTGGCACCTTGTTTGCTCGAATGGCCGGGTAGGTGCGACCTTGGCGAGCTGGGCTCGATCGAGGCCGCATTCTCGCAACCGGGCAGCGTCACGGACGATCCGTTCTCGGCATATGTGGATGCGGATGCGCTTGCCGGTCCGCTCACGGTGGATGGGCCGAGGGACGGCGACAGGATGACGCCGCTTGGCATGACGGGAACAAAGAAGCTCTCGGATCTGCTCGTAGATGTGAAGGTTCCGAAACGGCTTCGCGCCAGCACCCCGGTGATCCGCGATGGTGAGCGTATCGTGTGGGTCGCGGGTGTCCGGCTCGACGAGCGTTACAAGGTGACCGCCGAGACCCGCCGCGTGCTGGCGCTCTCGTGGAACGGACGGACAGAGGACGGTAGCTGACCGAGAAGGCCAGCGGGGGAGCGAAAGGACGCGTCGGATGCACCCGGACGTCAAGGAGATCATCTACACCGAAGAGCAGATCGCCGAGCGGGTTCGCGAGCTTGGCGCGCAGATCGCCGCCGACTACGAAGGCCGCACGCTCTTGCTCGTCGCCGTGCTTCGCGGCGCCTCGCTCTTCGTCGCCGACCTGGCGCGCGCTATCGACGGTCCCGTTGAGATCGACTTCATGGCGGTGTCGTCTTACGGCAGCTCCACGAAGTCCTCGGGCGTCGTTCGCATCATCAAGGACCTTGACGAGGTCATCGAGGGCCGAGATGTGCTCGTCGTGGAGGACATCCTCGACACCGGCCTCACGCTCAAGTATCTGCTCCGCAACCTGGCCTCGCGCAAGCCGCGCACCCTCGAGGTCGTGACGCTGCTTTCCAAAGCGGGTAAGCAACGGGTGCCGATCGACTGCAAGTACACCGGCTTCGCGATCCCCGACGAGTTCGTCGTCGGCTACGGGCTCGACTACGCCGAGATCTACCGCAACCTCCCGTATATCGGGGTGCTCAAACCGGAGGTCTACAGCAACTAGACCGCCTGACAAGGGGTGTGATCTGTGAACAGGAACCTGAGGACTGCGCTACTCTACCTGCTGCTCATCGTGGTAGCGCTGCTCTTCGTGGCCAACAACTTCGATACGGGCGCCAAGGTGACCAAGCTCACCTCGAGCGAGTTCATCAGCGCGCTCAAGGACAAGCGGGTCGTCTCGGCAGAAGTCATGCTCAAGACCCAGGCAGTTACGGGGTCGTTCTACCCCGACGCCGCGGCCAAGGAAGCGAAGAAGAAGACCGACTACACGACGACGTACCTGGGTCAGGACTCGTTCGCGACGCTCATCGACCAGTACCCGCCGCTTGAGCAGTACAACGCCAACGCGCAGGACACGAGTTGGTGGGTGACGCTGCTCGCGCAGCTCATCCCGGTCGTGCTCATCGTCGCGGTGATGTTCTTCTTCATCAACCAGATGCAGGGCGGCAATTCTAAGGTGATGTCGTTCGGCAAGTCTCGGGCAAAGCGTCTCACGCGCGACCAGCCGAGGATCACGTTCAAAGACGTCGCCGGCGTTGAGGAAGCGGTCGAGGAGCTTCAGGAGATCAAGGAGTTCCTGGCGAATCCCGGCAAGTTCCAGGCGCTTGGCGCAAAGATCCCCAAGGGCGTGCTGCTTGTTGGACCTCCGGGAACCGGTAAGACGCTGCTTGCGCGCGCGGTTGCCGGCGAGGCCGGCGTGCCGTTCTTCACGATCGCCGGTTCCGACTTCGTCGAGATGTTCGTCGGCGTGGGCGCAAGCCGCGTTCGCG
>CAZGNF010000106.1:5206-7703 GCA_964527045.1 uncultured Coriobacteriaceae bacterium
ACCTGTTCGAGCAGGCCAAGGCCGCAAGCCCCTGCATCGTCTTCATCGACGAGCTCGACGCTGTTGGCCGCATGCGTGGCGCCGGTCTCGGCGGTGGGCATGACGAGCGCGAGCAGACGCTCAACCAGCTGCTCGTCGAGATGGACGGTTTCGACCTCAAAGACAACGTCATCGTCATGGCGGCAACCAACCGCCCCGACGTGCTCGACTCGGCGCTGCTGCGCCCGGGCCGCTTCGACCGTCAGGTCACCGTGGACCGCCCCGACCGCAAAGGTCGCTTCGAAATCCTCAAGATCCACGCGCGCGGCAAGCCCGTGTCGGACACGGTCGACCTTGAGATCATCGCCCAGCGCACGCCTGGCTTCACCGGCGCCGATCTTGCGAACATGGTGAACGAGGCAGCGCTGCTTGCTGCCCGCCACGGCAAGAAGCAAGTGGAGATGGTGGAGCTTGAGGAGTCCATCGAGCGCGTGATCGCCGGGCCCGAGAAGAAGAGCCGCATCATGTCCGAGAAGGAGAAGCGCATCATCGCGTTCCATGAGGCAGGTCATGCGCTCGTGGGGCACGTGCTCCCCAACACGGACCCGATTCACAAGATCAGCATCATCAGCCGCGGTCGGGCGCTCGGCTACACCCTTGCGCTTCCGATCGAGGACAAGTTCCTGAACGCCAAGGGCGAGATGCTCGACGAGATCGCCATGCTCCTTGGCGGTCGTGTGGCCGAGGAGATCGCCATCGGCGATATCACGACCGGCGCGAGCAACGATATCGAGCGCGCGACCAAGCTCGCCCGCCAGATGATCACGCGCTACGGCATGAGCGACAAGCTCGGACCGATGACCCTCGGCGAGCAGGAGCACGAGGTGTTCCTCGGCAGGGACTTCTCCAACACGCCCAACTACTCGCCGGAGATCGCGTACGAGATCGACAAAGAAGTGCGCCGCATGATCGACGAGGCGTTCGACAAGTCGTTCAAGATCCTCTCCGAGCGGCGCGCCCAGCTCGATCTCATGGCCGATGTGCTTGTGGAGCGCGAGACCGTGGACAAGGACGAGCTCGAGGCACTGCTCAACGGCACCTGGGACGAGTTCCTGGTGAAGGAGAAGGCCGCAGAGGCCGAGAAGGGCGACTCCGACGACGGCGAGCCCGCCGCGGCTGAGCCCGAGCCGGAGCCCGAGGACACACGTCCGATCGTGGATGTGCCGCCACTTTCCGGTCCAAGCGGCGTGACGACGGTCTAGTCGCTACAGCATCGATCTACGCCAGGGGCGTCGCGATTGCGGCGCCCCTGTTCGCGCCCGGGGGTTGCCATGGGCATCTAGATGCGTATAACATATAGGTGTCTAAGACGGTAAGGAGGCACACCATGTCACATGAACACGGAGGCGCTGGTGGCGGACGCGGTCAGGGCCGCTGCTGCGATTCCCCGCGCGGCGGTCGACCGGGCCGGGGTCGGGAAGGCCTTATCGAGCCGCTCGTGCTCGTCGCGCTCGCCGATGGTGGCGCGCACGGGTACGACCTCATCCGCTCGGTCGAGGCAGTCGCCGACGGTGCGGTGACGGCCGATCCGGGTGGCGTCTACCGCACGCTTCGGCGACTTGAGGAGTCGGGCTTCGTCGTCTCCACCTGGGTGGAGGGCGAGTCGGGCCCGCAGCGGCGCGAGTATGCGATCACCGATGAAGGGCGCGACGCACTCGGCTGGTGGCAGCGGCACCTCTCGGCACGGGCGCAGGTATTCCAGACGATCGCCGACGCTGCGGGAGCGGCCTCGGCGGCGAACACGAAGGAGCACTCATGAGCGACAGGACCATCATTGCAGTACCCAGCACCACCCCGGGCGGGCTTGCCGACGCGCGCAGCGCGCACTTCGGCCAGGCCGACGGTTTCACCGTTGTCACGCTCGAAGATGGCGCTGTCGCCGAGGCGCGCTTCCTCGCGAACGACGGGCACGCGCAGGGCGGCTGCCTGTCACCGGTTGCGCTGCTGGTGGGCGCTGGTGCCGGCGCGATCATCGTTAGCGGCATCGGCGGACGCCCGCTCGCAGGCTTCATGGACGCGGGCGTCTCGGTGTATCAGGACATCGCCTCGGCAACCGTAGGCGAGTCTGTCGCGGCCTTCGTGGCGGGCACGCTGCCCGAGTTCGGCCCGGTCAGCTCGTGCGGGTGCGGCGGCCACGATCACGACCACGGCCACCACGGTCACACGCACTAGCGACGCGCTACACGCGGAGCCGCTCGATGGGGGATACTGTGAGAGCAGTGTCCCCTTTCGGCATTCATGGGAGCGAGTCATGGACCGCGAGAAGATAGAACAGGGCGTACGCCTCATCCTCGATGGCGTGGGCGAGGACGCCAGCCGGGAAGGACTGCTCGACACGCCGCGCCGTGTGGCCGACATGTACGAGGAGATCTTCGCGGGTCTGTCGCAGGACGCTGCCGAGCATTTCTGCGTCACCTTCAACGAGGGCCATCAGGAGATGGTGCTCGTGCGCGACATC
>CAZGNF010000107.1:0-7676 GCA_964527045.1 uncultured Coriobacteriaceae bacterium
CTTCACTGTCGCGCAGACCACGACGACCGGCTTGCCGCCCGACTCGGCACGAGCGCGCGCTCCGCCGAGAGCGGTCAGGAGCGCATCGATGTCGTGACCGTCGCACTCGATGGCATCCCAGCCGAACGCGGCGAACTTGCCTGCGATCTCGCCGAGACACATGACCTCGGTGCATGCTCCGTCGATCTGAAGACCGTTGTTGTCGACGATTGCGACAACATTCGTGAGCCCGTGATGCGGCGCGAACATCGCCGCCTCCCAGACCTCGCCTTCCTGCAGCTCGCCATCGCCGAGCAGGCAGTACACGGTCGGGTCGGTCGCGCCGTCGAGTCTGAGCGAGAGCGCCATGCCGTTGCTGATCGCGAGTCCCTGGCCGAGCGACCCGGTCGAGACCTCGACGCCGGGTGTCTTCTTGCAGTCGGGATGTCCCTGCAGGATCGATCCCAACTTGCGCAGCGTGTCCAGATGCGTGCGGTCGAAATAGCCCTCCTCGGCAAGCGCGGCATAGAGCACCGGCGCCGCGTGGCCTTTCGAAAGGACGAATCGATCGCGCTCGGGCATAGCGGGCCGTGTCGCGTCGTGGCGCATGACGGCGCCGTAGAGTGTGGCGACGATGTCAGCAGCCGAGAGAGAGCCGCCGGGATGACCCGAGCCCGCCTCGGTCAGCATGCGAACGATGTCGCAACGCATGCGCCGCGCGAGTTCTCGCAGCTCCTCGGATGTGCGAACCGGTGCCATCTAGACTCCTATCTCCTTGAAACCTTCGCCCAGTGCTTCGTGGATATCCGAGATGATCATGAACGCGCCAGGGTCGGCCGCGTGGACGAGTGCCTTGAGCGCGTCGATCTCTCGCCGAGACACGACGGTGAGGATGATCTCCCGCTCGGTACCTGAGTACAAGCCACGACCCGCAAGACCGGTCGCGCCGCGCCCCAGTTCGTGCAGTATAGCCTCCGCGATGCGATCCGAATGCTCTGAAATGATATAGGCCGCCTTCTCCACCGAGAGGCCCTCCTGTACCAGGTCGATAACGCGACCCATGATGACCACCGCGACGGCGCCGTAGAGCGCAAGATCGGGTCCGAATTTGATCGCCGCGATGATCGTGACCGTCGCATCCGCGGCGAGCATCATCTGACCGACGCCAAAGTTGCTGCGGTCGGCCAACAACTGAGCGACGATGTCGGTGCCGCCCGTGTTGCCTCGCGCCTTGAACACAAGACCCATGCCGATACCGGTCACCACGCCACCATAGAGGACTGCGAGCAGATGGTCGTTGACGGCCAGATGCGGCGTGAACGGCGCGAGCACGTCGACCGCAACCGACAACGCCACCATGCCATAGATGGTCTTGGCGCCGTAGCGCCAGCCCTTGAATGACACTGCGACCACCAGGAGCACCGCGTTCATCGCGAGCATCATCATGCCGACAGGCACCTTGACGCCCTGGTCGAGAAGCGTGTAGTACAGGACCGTCGAGAGACCCGACACACCACCCGCAACGAGCTTGTTCGGGATGAGGAATGCGTCGAGCCCCCATGCGGTGATCAGGATGCCGACTGTCATGAACAGGTAGTCCCTGACGCGACGGCTCTTGAGGACCGTGTTAGGCGTGACCCGCGACAGAACGCGTGCAACCATCGCTACCACACTCCCCCAGCATCGATGCGCAGCCGGTCACGCTTCGCTCCCAGAAACGCGAGCACCGAAGCTGCATCGCGGTTCACGATCCGTTCCTCGGGAAAGCCGATCTCCTCGGCAACTGCGAGCGCGTTGCTGACCTCGCCGACGAGCAGATGAAAGTGCGCGTCCGAATTGACGGCTATAGTGGCGCCGGCATCGCGAGCCGCCTCGGCGAACTCACGCTCACGCGCGAACGACGCATGCCTGCCGCTACGGGGATCGAACGAGTAGTTATTGAGCTCAAGTATCACACCGTTTCGCACCGCCGCGCTCACGATAACGTCGAGGTCGACGGGGAACTCGGCCTCGTTGCCCGGATGCGTGATCATGTCGACCAGCGGGTTCTCGACCACGCGGAGGAGGGCCTCAGTGTTCTTGACGCGGTCGATATCATCGAAGCCGCACGCCGGGTGCAACCCCACCGCCACGAAGTCGAGCATCGCGAGCATCTCATCGGGAAGATCGATGCCGTTCTCGGTATCGAGACAGGGATTGGCCTCGCAACCCTTGAGGATGCGAACGCCGCCGAGAACCGAGGGGATGACCTTCATGTTCCAGAAGTACCACAGATGCGCACCACCCGGTACGGCGGGGCCATGCTCGGTGATCGCGACGAGCTCCAGGCCCTTGGCGGCGGCCGCTGTGGCGACCTCAGTCACCGTCGAGTAGCCATGCCCCGATGCGACCGTATGCGTGTGGAGGTCCGCCAGCAAGCGCATCTACGCGCCTCCGCCCATGGCGGAGGCGGTCTGGTGCTCGACGCGCCACCGGTGGAACCCGATGATGAACTCGTCGATCTCCCCGTCGAGCACGCGGTCGACCTGGCTGGTCTCAACGCCCGAACGCACGTCCTTGACCATCTGATAGGGGTACAACACGTAGTTGCGGATCTGACTGCCGAAGGAGATGTCCAGCTTCTCGCCGCGCAGCGCATCGAGCTCTGCGAGGCGCTTCTCCTCCTCAAGCTCATAGAGACGTGAGCGCAGGATCGTCATGGCGCTCTCTTTGTTCTTGAGCTGGCTCTTCTCGTTCTGACACGTCACGACAAGACCGCTCGGCAGATGCGTGATACGAACCGCCGAGTCTGTCGTGTTGACCGACTGACCGCCCGGTCCCGAGGAACGATAGACGTCGATACGCAGGTCCTCTTCGCGAATCTCGACCTGGACCTCGTCCGGTAGTACCGGTAGTACTTCGACTTTCGCGAACGTCGTTTGCCGGCGCTTCTTCTCATCGGTCGGGCTGATGCGAACGAGCCGGTGCACGCCAACCTCGGACTGCAACATGCCATACGCATTGCGTCCGTGAACCGTGAACACAGCCCGGTCGATGCCTATCTCGACCCCAGCGGGCGCGTCATGCAAGTCGACTTTCCACTTGCGACGCTCGGCGTACTTCGTAAGCATGCGCATGAGCATCTCGGCCCAGTCCTGCGCCTCAAGGCCGCCCTGACCCGGTATGATCGTGACGATGGCATCACCGTGGTCGAACTCGCCCGTGAACCACGACGCCAGCTCGAGGTCGTTGATGCGCCGAAGCAAGTCCTGCTCGGTAGCGGCGGCTTCAGCTGCCATCTCCTCGTCCTCCTCGGCGACGGCGAGTTCGTTGCCCACCTCGAAGTCGTCAAGGTCGGCGACGATCGACTCGAACGATGTGATCTCGTCGCGGAGTTCGGCGGCCTTCGACATCACGGCCTGTGCCGATGAAGGGTCGTCCCAGAATCCGGGGGCCATCGTGAGTTCTTCGAGTGAGGCGACCTCGGCGCGTTTCGCATCGAGATGCAGGTACTCGGCGATACGCGCGACACGCTCGCGCATCGCCTGGATCTGTTGAGTGCGGTCTTCGATCATCTTGAACCGTATTTCGGTCGACGCGGACAGGACTCGCTGCGGTCAGGGGCCGTTGCCCCGGACCGCCCGGGTCATGCGCTCGCGCCGTGGCAGTGCTTGTACTTGCGCCCGCTGCCGCAAGGGCAGGGATCGTTGCGACCGACATTCGCGAACGGGTCGCCCTTGTCCTTCTCGACCGTGCGCCCGGGTCCACCCTTACCCGCGACAGCCGCAGCCTGCGAGATGGCATCTTCGGAAGGGCCCTCCACCGACGCCGCCGCCTGCTGCATCGCGCCCGAGAAGATGCTCTGCTCGCTCGGCGCCGAGTAGCTGACCGGCTGCGCGAGGATCTCGGGTGCGGGCGTGTCCTGGACGACCTGGATGTGCATGATCGTGCGCAAGAAGTCGTGGTTTACCTCGTCGACGAGGAACCGGAACATCTCGTATGCCTCAGACTTGTACTCGACGAGCGGATCGCGCTGGCCCATGGCCCGCAGGCCGATGCCCTCGCGGAGATAGTCCATCTCAAGAAGGTGGTTCATCCAGCGCGTGTCGATGACGCGGAGCATGACCTGACGCTCCAGCTCGCGGAGGTTCTCGGCACCGAGTTCGGTCTCCTTGGTGCCGTATGCGGCAAGCGCCGCTTCGGTCAGCTCGTCGGCGAGCTCGAACGGGTTCTCAACCTTGCCCTTGAGCTCAGGCGTGATCAGGTTCAGACCTGTGAGCCCCTTGAGGTCCTCGGCCAGTGTGTCCCAGTCCCACTCCTCCGAGTACGCCTTCTCCGGGCAGTACTCCTTGACGATGAGTGCGATGGTCTCCCCCATCATCTCGGTCACGCGACCGTGGATGTCCTTGCCGTCGAGGATACGGTTACGCTCGCCGTAGATGACCTGACGCTGCGTGTTCATGACATCGTCGTACTCGAGCACGTACTTGCGGGCGGCAAAGTTCTGCGCCTCGACCTGCCGCTGCGCGCTCTCGATGGCCTTGCTCACCATGCCTGCCTGAATCGGCATGTCCTCCGGGATCTCGGTTCGCTCCATGAGTCCCTGGACGCGTTCCATCCGGTTGCCGCCGAAGAGCCGCATGAGGTCGTCCTCAAGCGACAGGTAGAACTGGCTGGCACCCGGGTCACCCTGGCGACCGGCACGACCTCGGAGCTGGTTGTCGATACGCCGCGACTCGTGCCGCTCGGTGCCGAGAATGGCGAGCCCTCCGGCCTCGACGACGCGCTTGTGCTCCTCGGCGCAGATCTCCTTGGAGCGCTCAAGCGCAGCCGCAAGCTGCTCATCCGTGGCGTCCTCGGGCTTGATGCCGCGCTCGATGAGGATCTCGTCTGTAAGGAAGTCGGGATTGCCGCCGAGAACGATGTCGGTGCCGCGACCTGCCATGTTGGTCGCGATGGTCACAGCTCCGAGACGACCCGCCTGCGCGATGATGTGCGCTTCCTGCTCGTGGAACTTCGCGTTGAGCACCTTGTGCGGGATGCCGCGCTTCTGCAGCATGCGCGACGCTCGCTCGGAGTTCTCAATCGAGATGGTGCCGACAAGGCACGGCTGTCCGTTCGCGTTGCGCTCGACGATCTCCTCGATGACAGCGTTGAACTTCGCTTCGACGTTGCGATAGATGAGGTCGTTGCGATCGTCACGGACCATCGCACGGTTCGGCGGAATCACCGTGACCGGAAGCTTGTAGATCTCGCGGAATTCCTGGTCCTCGGTCACTGCCGTACCGGTCATGCCTGCGAGCTTCTCGTACATGCGGAAGAAGTTCTGCAGCGTGATCGTCGCGAGCGTCTGGTTCTCTTCGCGGACGTGCTGCTTCTCCTTGGCCTCGATTGCCTGATGCAGCCCTTCCGAATACCGGCGGCCAACCATAAGACGCCCCGTGAACTCATCGACGATGAGCACTTCGCCGTCCTTGACGACGTAGTCGACGTCGCGCTTGAACATGAACTGCGCCTTGAGGGCCTGCTGCAGGTGATTGACGAGCTGCCCGGAGGGGTCCGAGTACAGATCCTCGATGCCGAGCCACTGCTCGACTCGACGGACGCCCTCCTCGGTGGGGGCGATGGTCCGCTTGGCCTCATCGAACTCAAAGTCCTCGTCGGGCTTCAGCCGAGGCACGACTTTCGCGAACTGCTTGTAGGACTCGGCGGACTTTGTGCCCGCACCGGAGATGATGAGCGGGGTTCGTGCCTCGTCGATAAGGATCGAGTCCACCTCGTCGACGATCGCGAAGCTGTGACCGCGCTGCACGCGAAGCTCGGGCCGCGTGACCATGTTGTCGCGCAGATAGTCGAAGCCGAACTCGCTGTTGGTTCCGTAGGTGACATCTGCGGCGTACGCGGGCTTGCGGCGCTCGGGATCCATCTGCGACTGTACGATGCCGACTTCAAGGCCGAGGAACCGATACACGCGTCCCATCCACTCGCTGTCGCGCTTGGCGAGATAGTCGTTCACCGTGACGACATGGACGCCCTTCCCCGCAAGCGCATTGAGGTAGACGGGAAGCGTCGCGACAAGCGTCTTTCCCTCACCGGTCTTCATCTCGGCGATCATGCCGCGGTGCAGGACGATGCCACCAATGAGCTGCACGTCGAAATGCCGCATGCCGAGGGAGCGCTGCGCGGCCTCGCGCACCACGGCGAACGCCTCGGGCAGCAAGTCGTCAAGGGTCTCGCCATCTGCGAGACGAGCACGGAACTCGGGCGTCTTCGCCTTGAGCTGCTCATCGGTGAGCGCTGAGACGGCGGGCTCAAAGGCGTTGATCTGCTCGACGACGCCCTCGTACTCACGCATCTGGCGACCCTCGCCCATGGTGAGGATCTTCGTCAGGAAATTGGCCATGTAACGTGACCTCGCGGATTCTAGAGTGGGGGTAAAAAGCACAGCAATTCTAGCACAGGCGGCCTACTCGGATGCGGTGAGCAAGCGTAGGTCCGGCAGCGTTTCGGCAACGAGACGCGAAGGGCGGCCTCGGGTCTTGACGCGCCCGAAGCCGCCCCGCATTCAGTCGGACTCGCAAAGCCCCACCGGTTCGTGAACCCGTCGCGCTCGTGGTGCCCCTCAGGAGTCTCCCGTCTCCACACCAGTCACACGCCGAGGACCGCATCGCCCTTTCGGAAACCGATCGAACCTGCCCCCTCCGACCAACCCGGATGTCCGGGCCGAGACCTACGATACAGGGGGTTCCTAAACCAGCACTGAACAGCAGCTAACCCTCTTGGGGTTTCTTGCGCATGGCGGCGAACACGAATATCCCTGCACCGGCGGAGAGGAGGAAGTCGCCGGGGCTGGCAACGCCGCGATGCCACTTCGGGCCAGGAACCGCGATGACATCAGCCAGGCCCGGGAAGTCCGTCTCAGTAGTCATCTGCTCGTGAACGAGGTCGAAGCTCGGCACAAGTGTAGGATCGAGCCGCGCGACCGCATCAAGCGACACAGGCATAGCGCCGTTCGCGACGATGACGACCACGTTGAGTGCGATGCCGAGCGCCGCGATCGTCAGGCCGACCCAACGACGGTTCCACAGCGCAAGCGCGACCAGGCCGCACATCGCTGCGACCCATAAGCCGAGTGCCACCGCCGGGGAGAAGCCGAGCGATGTCGCTAGTCTCGGCACGAGGAGCTGGAACGCCAGAAGCGGCATGAACAGGTATTCGCCTTTGAGGTGGACGCGAGAGAAGCGCGCGAACGAACCGCCCGCGAGCAGACCGAGTACAAGTCCGAGCACGATACCGTCAAGCAGAAGCACAGGCACTCCCTGTGAAGTTGCAGATCGCTAACCTCGCGCGGGTGCGCCAGGCGGATCTTCCATGGCCAGAATCTGGTCGTACAGACGCTGCGTCTCGGTCGACGGATCGAGGCCGAGGTCCTCGGCAAGCTTACTCTTGCATGCAACGTATGTCTCGATGGCACCGCTGCGCTGCCCGGTGTGAATGAGGTAGCGAAGCGCAGCTTGATAGAGGTCCTCGCGCCAGGGATCCTGGCCGAGACCCGCACGAACCAGGTGGAGCGCCTTCTCGGTGTCGCCGGCCTCATACGTAAGCTGCGACGCTCGTAGCATCGCGTCTCCGTAGTCCTGTCGGCAACGATCGCGTATCGGGCCCAGCCAATCGTCGTAGAGCTCACCCGGAAGCAACTCACCTCGGTACTGTTCGAC
>CAZGNF010000108.1:0-1501 GCA_964527045.1 uncultured Coriobacteriaceae bacterium
TTGTACAGACACTCCAATCGAGTGGGCGGGTGATCTCGGCATCGACCAAGGGCACGCTGCTCGTGCTCGATGGGCTCTCGCTCCCCGCTGGTGCAGCTGACGGCCTTGCTCAGCATCGTAGCGGTCATCGCCTCATGGAAGATCGCCGATCGTCCGGGCATCCATCACGCGCTGCTGCTGGCGCTTGAGGCCGCCGTCATGACAGTGTTCCTCGCGGGGGACCTCATTCTGTTCTATGTCGGCTGGGAGGCCGTTCTCATCCCGATGTTCTTCCTCATCGGCGGGTGGGGGCACGAGAACCGTCGGCATGCTGCGCTCAAGTTCTTCCTGTACACGTTCCTTGGCTCGGTTCTCATGCTCGCCGGCATCATCGTCGCGGTGATGACCGTGAAATCGACCGCGATCGGGGCGCTTGGCGCTGCGATCGGGACCGATACCCAGATGTGGCTCTTCTGGCTTCTTGCCATCGGTATGCTGGTGAAAGTCCCGGTGTTCCCATTGCACACATGGCTGCCTGACGCTCATGTCGAGGCACCAACTGCCGGGTCGATCATGCTTGCAGGCGTCCTGCTGAAGATGGGCGGCTACGGCCTTATGCGCGTGGCGGTTCCCTACGCGCCTGCCGGGTTCGAAGCCGCGGCTCCGGTGCTTGCTGCTCTCGGTGTCGCTGGCATCATCTACGGCGCGCTCATGGCGTTCGCACAAACCGACCTCAAGCGCCTTGTGGCGTATTCCTCTGTTGCGCACATGGGCTTTGTCGTGCTGGGCATCGCTACGGGCACGGTGCTTGGTTACGCAGCCGCGATGCTCGCGATGATCAGCCATGGTCTCGTGGCAGCGCTGCTCTTCCTGCTCGTCGGCTCACTCTACGAGCGGACGCACACACGGGAGATCGTACGTTTCGGTGGTCTTGGCGCTGCGACTCCCCGGTGGGGCGGGCTCTTCGTCTTCGCTGCCCTGGCAAGCCTGGGCCTTCCGGGTCTGTCCGGGTTCCCGGGCGAACTGCTCGCCATCCTCGAAGGGTTCGGTGCTTTCGGCTGGTGGATGGTCGCCGCCGCGGTCGGAGCGCTCCTTGGCGCGGTCTACAACCTCTCAGCTGTGCGCAGAGTCGTGCACGGTGATCTGGCGGTGGAGTGGAGCGGTCTGGATGACATCGCGCGCAGTGACGCCGTCGCTGCGATCGTACTGTGTGTTGGCATCGTCGCCGTCGGTGTCGTTCCCGGCCTCGTTCTCAGGTTGACCGACCCTGCTGTCACGCTCCTTGTGCGGGCGCTTGGAGGTGGCTCCTAGATGACGTATGCGGAGATCATGGAGTCCCTCCGGCCCATGCTGTCCATCGGATGGCTTCCAGCCGCACTCGTATGCGCGGCCGTCATAGCCGGCCTAGTTGCCGACATGCTCAACGCCGAGAAGAGCGGCGTGGCCATCGTTGCAGGGGGACTCGGCGCGGCGAGCATCCTGACATTGGGAACGGCTCTCCTGCCGATGGGCCCTGCGGGCA
>CAZGNF010000108.1:1511-5897 GCA_964527045.1 uncultured Coriobacteriaceae bacterium
AGTCGCACGTGACCTCGGCGGTCTGAGGCTCGCCGTCAACGCGGCCGGGATCGGCGAGGGCACCCAGATCGTCGACCAGGATCTGGAGACCTGGAACAAGGTGCTCGGCGTGGTGCTAACCGGTGGTACCTTCGCGGGTCTGGCATTTGTTGTCTACCTCACCGCGTTCCTATCGTGCGGCACCGGCTTCTTGTCTGTGCGAGCCGGTTCGCGGGCCGGGGTAGCGGCGCTCGTCGCGATCGGGGCCGCTACCGGACAGGTTCTCCTTGGCGCGAGTGATGTGGTCATCCTGTTCGTGGCGCTCGAGCTGCTTGCGCTTGTGGCCTACGCGCTTGTGGCGTCAGCGGGCAATGACCGCTCTGACGAGGCGGCGGCACGCTACTTCGTCCAGGGGTCGGTTGCGACGGGTCTGGCGGTGCTCGGCCTGGCGGTGCTCGTCGGCCTCAGCGCGGGAGCGAGTGGGTACGCCGAGCTCGGGACGACGCTTGGAGCGATTGCTCCGGGAGCTGCGCTCCTTGGCGGGATGCTCCTGGTGAGCGCGATGGCCTTCAAGCTCGGCGCATTCCCATTCCACTCCTGGGTGCCCGACGCATACGAGACCGCTCCGGCGGGGGCGGCGGCGTTCCTCTCGGCCAGTGCGAAGGCTGCCGCGATCGGTGGCTTTACGCTGCTGCTCGTGCGCCTTACAACGATCGATGCGTTCCTGCCGGTCAGCGCTGCTGTGAGCATCATCGCTGCGGCATCCATTCTGTTCGGCAACCTCGCCGCGCTTCGGCAGACGTCGATCGGCCGGATGCTCGGCTACTCCGCGATCGCCCAGGCGGGGTACGCGCTCGTGGGTGCAAGTGCGAGCCCGTTGGCGAGTGAGTCTGTGTCCTCCGTGTTCCTCTTCTCGGCGACGTACGCAGTGGGCGCGGCTACCGCGTTTCTGGTGCTTGAGTATTTCACGACCGTAGAGCCCGCGTGGGACGGTAGCATCGAAGGGCTTGCTGGCTTTGCGACGAAACACCCGGCCGCGTCGGGCGCGTTGAGTGTCGCGCTGCTATCGATGACCGGGATTCCGCTCACCGCAGGATTCTGGGGCAAGTTCTTCGTCTTCTATGGAGCAGCCCAAAACGGCCTCGTGTGGCTTGTGATCATCGGACTCATCGGATCTGCCATCTCCTTCGGCTACTACGGTCGCGTCATCAGAAGCCTCTACATCGATGCTGCCGCCGATAGTGAAGACGCCGAAGATGCGCAGGGGAGCGGACCGTCGGTGCGGGGACGCACATGGCCATCTGTAGTGGGTGCAGCCGTCGTGCTGATCGCGGGTGTTGCACCGCTCGTCTGGGGGCTCTCCCTGGTGTATGCGCTATTCCTCTTCCAGTAAGCATTCTCAATACAATCCTATTCAGTCTTGCATGCGGCACCTACGCTGCGTAGAATGCCGTTAAGAGTTGCTTCGGCAACCCCTTACCCCTGAGCCTCAAGGTGCCGGCCTTGGGGCTCCCCCTTTTCCCGGGGCTTTTCTTGCGATGAGCGTCCCCGGATGAGCCTGATTCACCATCAAGGTGCTGTCGGTCGCCGCCGATACTTCATGGTGAAATGATAATTTCGGATGAGCAGGTCCGGCGCGTCGTCGAGTACCTGCATACACCAGATGAATATGTCGATCGAGGCAGTACAGTCGTGCTTGCATCGCCTTCCGCTGAACTCATGGATCTTGTGATCCGGGAGCTCAGAGATCTTCCTGATGTGCGCGCCGATCGCGTTCAGCAGGCTCGCGAGATGCTGAGCTCAGAGGTGCCCTCACCGGATATGGTGGCCGGCAAGCTTATCGGTCGCGTCCTTTCTGACTCGATTCGCTAAACGCAGCGACTCATCGAACGGACGACGCTTCGGCGTCGTCCGTTCTGCTACGATTGAGCCAGTGACGGGCCGCGTGGCGCTCGCATGGAACGGGGAGGTCTCAGTGGCGTCAAAGCCGGTCCGCACGCTCATCACCATCGTCATGGACCTTCTGGTGCTTGTGGCGGTGATTGCCACCGTCGGTATCGTTGTGCGCTTCTTCGGAGCGCTCGCGACGACGAGTGTCGGGGAATCATACCTGCGGTTGGCCTCGCTGCTACGGATTCCCGCGGGGTTCAAGGCGATCACAACGCCCTACGGGGGCCTTTTCGATGTGAACGCCGTTGTCACGGTGGGGGTTCTAGAACCCCCACCGTGACAACGGCGTTCACATCGAAAAGGCCCCCGTAGGGCGTTGTGATCGCCTTGAACCCCGCGGGAATCCGTAGCAGCGAGGCCAACCGCAGGTATGATTCCCCGACACTCGTCGTCGCGAGCGCTCCGAAGAAGCGCACAACGATACCGACGGTGGCAATCACCGCCACAAGCACCAGAAGGTCCATGACGATGGTGATGAGCGTGCGGACCGGCTTTGACGCCACTGAGACCTCCCCGTTCCATGCGAGCGCCACGCGGCCCGTCACTGGCTCAATCGTAGCAGAACGGACGACGCCGAAGCGTCGTCCGTTCGATGAGTCGCTGCGTTTAGCGAATCGAGTCAGAAAGGACGCGACCGATAAGCTTGCCGGCCACCATATCCGGTGAGGGCACCTCTGAGCTCAGCATCTCGCGAGCCTGCTGAACGCGATCGGCGCGCACATCAGGAAGATCTCTGAGCTCCCGGATCACAAGATCCATGAGTTCAGCGGAAGGCGATGCAAGCACGACTGTACTGCCTCGATCGACATATTCATCTGGTGTATGCAGGTACTCGACGACGCGCCGGACCTGCTCATCCGAAATTATCATTTCACCATGAAGTATCGGCGGCGACCGACAGCACCTTGATGGTGAATCAGGCTCATCCGGGGACGCTCATCGCAAGAAAAGCCCCGGGAAAAGGGGGAGCCCCAAGGCCGGCACCTTGAGGCTCAGGGGTAAGGGGTTGCCGAAGCAACTCTTAACGGCATTCTACGCAGCGTAGGTGCCGCATGCAAGACTGAATAGGATTGTATTGAGAATGCTTACTGGAAGAGGAATAGCGCATACACCAGGGAGAGCCCCCAGACGAGCGGTGCAACACCCGCGATCAGCACGACGGCTGCACCCACTACAGATGGCCATGTGCGTCCCCGCACCGACGGTCCGCTCCCCTGCGCATCTTCGGCGTCTTCACTATCGGCGGCAGCATCGATGTAGAGGCTTCTGATGACGCGACCGTAGTAGCCGAAGGAGATGGCAGATCCGATGAGTCCGATGATCACAAGCCACACGAGGCCGTTTTGGGCTGCTCCATAGAAGACGAAGAACTTGCCCCAGAATCCTGCGGTGAGCGGAATCCCGGTCATCGATAGCAGCGCGACACTCAACGCGCCCGACGCGGCCGGGTGTTTCGTCGCAAAGCCAGCAAGCCCTTCGATGCTACCGTCCCACGCGGGCTCTACGGTCGTGAAATACTCAAGCACCAGAAACGCGGTAGCCGCGCCCACTGCGTACGTCGCCGAGAAGAGGAACACGGAGGACACAGACTCACTCGCCAACGGGCTCGCACTTGCACCCACGAGCGCGTACCCCGCCTGGGCGATCGCGGAGTAGCCGAGCATCCGGCCGATCGACGTCTGCCGAAGCGCGGCGAGGTTGCCGAACAGAATGGATGCCGCAGCGATGATGCTCACAGCAGCGCTGACCGGCAGGAACGCATCGATCGTTGTAAGGCGCACGAGCAGCAGCGTAAAGCCACCGATCGCGGCAGCCTTCGCACTGGCCGAGAGGAACGCCGCCGCCCCCGCCGGAGCGGTCTCGTATGCGTCGGGCACCCAGGAGTGGAATGGGAATGCGCCGAGCTTGAAGGCCATCGCGCTCACCAGGAGCATCCCGCCAAGGAGCGCAGCTCCCGGAGCAATCGCTCCAAGCGTCGTCCCGAGCTCGGCGTACCCACTCGCTCCCGCGCTGAGGCCGACGAGCACCGCCAGGCCGAGCACCGCCAGACCCGTCGCAACCGACCCCTGGACGAAGTAGCGTGCCGCCGCCTCGTCAGAGCGGTCATTGCCCGCTGACGCCACAAGCGCGTAGGCCACAAGCGCAAGCAGCTCGAGCGCCACGAACAGGATGACCACATCACTCGCGCCAAGGAGAACCTGTCCGGTAGCGGCCCCGATCGCGACGAGCGCCGCTACCCCGGCCCGCGAACCGGCTCGCACAGACAAGAAGCCGGTGCCGCACGATAGGAACGCGGTGAGGTAGACAACAAATGCCAGACCCGCGAAGGTACCACCGGTTAGCACCACGCCGAGCACCTTGTTCCAGGTCTCCAGATCCTGGTCGACGATCTGGGTGCCCTCGCCGATCCCGGCCGCGTTGACGGCGAGCCTCAGACCGCCGAGGTCACGTGCGACT
>CAZGNF010000108.1:5907-7408 GCA_964527045.1 uncultured Coriobacteriaceae bacterium
TGCCCGCAGGGCCCATCGGCAGGAGAGCCGTTCCCAATGTCAGGATGCTCGCCGCGCCGAGTCCCCCTGCAACGATGGCCACGCCGCTCTTCTCGGCGTTGAGCATGTCGGCAACTAGGCCGGCTATGACGGCCGCGCATACGAGTGCGGCTGGAAGCCATCCGATGGACAGCATGGGCCGGAGGGACTCCATGATCTCCGCATACGTCATCTAGGAGCCACCTCCAAGCGCCCGCACAAGGAGCGTGACAGCAGGGTCGGTCAACCTGAGAACGAGGCCGGGAACGACACCGACGGCGACGATGCCAACACACAGTACGATCGCAGCGACGGCGTCACTGCGCGCGATGTCATCCAGACCGCTCCACTCCACCGCCAGATCACCGTGCACGACTCTGCGCACAGCTGAGAGGTTGTAGACCGCGCCAAGGAGCGCTCCGACCGCGGCGGCGACCATCCACCAGCCGAAAGCACCGAACCCTTCGAGGATGGCGAGCAGTTCGCCCGGGAACCCGGACAGACCCGGAAGGCCCAGGCTTGCCAGGGCAGCGAAGACGAAGAGCCCGCCCCACCGGGGAGTCGCAGCGCCAAGACCACCGAAACGTACGATCTCCCGTGTGTGCGTCCGCTCGTAGAGTGAGCCGACGAGCAGGAAGAGCAGCGCTGCCACGAGACCATGGCTGATCATCGCGAGCATCGCGGCTGCGTAACCAAGCACCGTGCCCGTAGCGATGCCCAGCACGACAAAGCCCATGTGCGCAACAGAGGAATACGCCACAAGGCGCTTGAGGTCGGTTTGTGCGAACGCCATGAGCGCGCCGTAGATGATGCCAGCGACACCGAGAGCAGCAAGCACCGGAGCCGCGGCTTCGAACCCGGCAGGCGCGTAGGGAACCGCCACGCGCATAAGGCCGTAGCCGCCCATCTTCAGCAGGACGCCTGCAAGCATGATCGACCCGGCAGTTGGTGCCTCGACATGAGCGTCAGGCAGCCATGTGTGCAATGGGAACACCGGGACTTTCACCAGCATACCGATGGCAAGAAGCCAGAAGAGCCACATCTGGGTATCGGTCCCGATCGCAGCGCCAAGCGCCCCGATCGCGGTCGATTTCACGGTCATCACCGCGACGATGATGCCGGCGAGCATGAGAACCGAGCCAAGGAACGTGTACAGGAAGAACTTGAGCGCAGCATGCCGACGGTTCTCGTGCCCCCACCCGCCGATGAGGAAGAACATCGGGATGAGAACGGCCTCCCAGCCGACATAGAACAGAATGAGGTCCCCCGCGAGGAACACTGTCATGACGGCGGCCTCAAGCGCCAGCAGCAGCGCGTGATGGATGCCCGGACGATCGGCGATCTTCCATGAGGCGATGACCGCTACGATGCTGAGCAAGGCCGTCAGCTGCACCAGCGGGGAGCGAGAGCCCATCGAGCACGAGCAGCGTGCCCTTGGTCGATGCCGAGATCACCCGCCCACTCGATTGGAGTGTCTGTACAA
>CAZGNF010000109.1:0-7399 GCA_964527045.1 uncultured Coriobacteriaceae bacterium
GATCTGCCCCAGTCGACGACCCCCTGCAGGCTCGACACGCTGGATCTCGAGCGCCTTCACAAGCGCGCTCGGCGTGATTCGGCCAGTGGTTACCAGTCGCTGACCGAGCGGATCGCGGTGCCAGTTGGACTGCGCGAAGAAGACGTCACCGTCACGGAACCAGATGCTTCCGTCAGCGTCCGAACTCGTGATGCGCAAAACCCCCGTCTTCTTGCTCAGCTGTACGAGCTGGAAGACGTCGGGTAGTGAGAAGTCCCTGAGATTGCCGCGAAGTGCCATCGGCCTGGTTCTTGCCTTTCCCCCGGAGTGCCGGGCGCCCTAGCCGAGAATCTCGGCGATTGTCCCGGCTGCAGCTCGCATATCGTAGATGACAAGTCCCAGCTTGGCGTTCGCGTCGGCCATCACGGTGAGTACCGCCCGGTCGCCTGCTGCCATCAGCAACACATAGCCTGCGTCGCCCTCGATGAAGACCTGCGACAGATGACCTCGTCCGAGTTCGGTCGCCGCGCGTTCGCCCAAGCCGAGGATCGCGGCCGACATGGCGCCGACGCGATCCGGCTCCATGCCAGCAGGCAGTGCTGATGCCATTGTGAACCCGTCGAGGCTCACCAGTGCAGCGGCCTGAATGTCGGGGTCCTCCTGCATGAGGCTGTCGAGCGCCGCTGCGAGCCGCTCTTCGCGGGTCGACTGGCGCGCAACTGCGGCGGGTGGCACCGCAGGTGCAGCGGCTGCAACCGGCGCGCTCACTACGGGAGGAGCCGGAACTGGCTGCGTCGGCACGGGCTGCACAGGTGCCGGTTGCGGCACGGCCTGCGTCGGAGGAACGACGACAGGCGCAGTCAGCAACTCGTCGTCAAACGAGTCGTCATCCGCGTCCGAGATGAAGTAGTCCCCGATACCCTTGTCCACCATCGACCTTCAACTCCCGTGGCTTCGGATGTCCGTCGCGAACTGATGACACGCGACAGCGCGGCCCTGAGGGGCCCCGCCTCCTCAGTTTCGCACGTCAGACAGACTGGCACAACATGACAACAGCGTACAAAACGCGTCGATCACACGACGACGCGGAGGACTTCCTCGATCGATGTCACGCCCATGAGCACCTTCGCGAAACCGTCATCGCGCAGTGTGCGCATGCCAGATGCCACTGCAATGCGCTTGATGTCGTCACCCGACGCATGGTTGACGCACGCGCGCTCGATCTCCTCGGTAACGGTCATGACCTCATGGATGCCCATGCGGCCCTTGTAACCGATGTCGCCGCATCGCTTGCATCCGACGGCACGATAGAGCGTGGGCAACTTGTCGGGATCGTACGGGAAGCCCACACGATCGAGTGCCTCGGGTGTGGGAGTGTAAGGCTCCTTGCACTCCGTGCACAAACGCCGACCGAGCCGCTGTGCAAGCACGCAGTTGATGGCTGATGCAGAGAGGAAGGGCTCAACGCCCATCTCAGTCAGTCGAGTCAGTGCCGACGGTGCATCATTGGTGTGCAATGTGGAGAGCACCAGGTGACCGGTGAGTGCCGCCTCGATGGCGATGGTCGCGGTCTCCTTGTCTCGGATCTCACCGATCATCACGACGTCGGGGTCCTGGCGGAGAATGGAGCGTAGGGCCGCAGCGAACGTCAGACCGGCCTTCTCATTCACGTGGACCTGAGAGAGTCCCTCAAGCCGGTACTCGACCGGATCCTCAACCGTGATCAGGTTCACGGTCGGACTGGTCGTCTTGTTGATGGCAGCGTAGAGCGTCGTCGACTTACCCGAGCCGGTCGGCCCCGTGACCAAGATGCATCCGTACGGCTTCTCGAGCGCGTCCAGCAACCGGCCGATCGGTTCCTCGAGGAAGCCCAGGTCCTCGAGCGAAAGCATGATCGAGTCCTTGCGCAGCAAACGCATAACGCACATCTCACCATTGACAGCGGGCAGCACGGCAACGCGGAAGTCGACGGTCTTGCCGTCCAGCACCACGCCGAAACGTCCGTCCTGCGGGATGCGCTTCTCGGCGATATCCATTCCCGAGGCGATCTTGATGCGGCTCAGCAACTGCCTGTGCAGCTTGATGGGACTCTTCATCACGACCTGGCAGACGCCGTCAATCCGGTACCTGACGCGGAGCTCGGTCTCGAGCGGCTCCACGTAGATGTCGCCCGCGCCCTGACGAATCGCTTCGGTGACGATGAGGTTCATGAGCTTCGCGACCGGCGCCTCTTCGTCGGCGGCGGCCTCCTCGGCTTCTCTTTCGGCCTCAACATCGATGTCGCCAAGGTCGCCAACCATCTGGTCGACGTTCTGGTTCATCGTGGCGAACTTCTCGATCGCGTTCGAGACATCGCTCTCGGTGGCTACCACGGGACGAATCTCGTAGCCCGTCACGATGCGAAGGTCGTCGATTGCGAAGATGTTCGCCGGATCCGCCATTGCAACGACGAGTTCGTCATCCTGAATCTTGATGGGCAGTACCATGTGACGCCGCGCGAGATCGTTCGACAGCAGCATCGCGGCACTCGGATCGATCTCATAACCGGCGAGGTCGACGAAGGCAAGTCCCATGCTCTCGGCCACCGCCTGCGCGATCTTAGTGTCCGACGCGACGCCCTGCTCGATCAGCACCGCTGTGAGCGAGCGACCGTCTGCCACCGCGACGGCAGTCTCCATCTGCTCCTGCGTGATGAGTCCCGACTGCACGAGTACCTTGCCGAGACGCTTTCCGGATGCGGCGCTCATGAGCCGTCGCCTCCAAGCGCCTCGTCACGAACGAGCGCCTGCTCGATCGCCGCGCGCATGGTTGCCCTCGGAGCGTGCTGAGCGCTCTCGGTCCAGATGTCGATAGCCAGCGCGCCCTGTGCGACAAGCATCCCGAGACCGCCGAGAGCGCGGGCGCCCACGGCCGATGCTCCGGCCTGCAGCGCGGTGGAGTGAGCGCAGTACACCATGTCGTAGACGGTGAGACCTGCGTGCAGCCACTCAACGGGGACCGGGCTCTGATCGTCAGGTTTCATGCCCAGGGGCGTCGCATTCACTACCAGGTCCGCTGCGCGTAGTGCGGCTTCGGCACCGTCGTCTGGGGTGGTGGTGACGACCTCCATCCCCCGCAGGTACCGCGAGGCGCGATCCTTGAGTCCCTCGGCCCGCTCAACGTCACGATTCACGATGGTGAGATGCGCAGCTTTGCCGAGGATGAAGCTCGCGACCGCCGCTCCGGCTGCTCCCCCGGCGCCGAGCAGCACCACGCGCTTGCCCTCGGGTACGAAGTCCGCTTCCTCGGCCAGTGACTCTAGCAGGCCGCGGCTATCGGTGTTATAGCCGATAAGCCGACCTTCAGAGCAGTGGACGGTATTGACTGCACCGGCCATCTGAGCAAGCATCGCGACCTCATCGCAGAGCTCGAGGATGGCCTGCTTGTACGGCATAGTCACGTTGAAGCCTACGAACGGTATAGAGCGTGCGACATCCGCGAATCGAAGCAGTGCACCCTGATCGGGCACAGCGAAGGGCAGATACGCCCAGTTCAAGCCCATCTCGGCATACGCCGCATTGTGCATCGCGGGCGACAGTGTGTGGTCGATAGGCCAACCGACGACGCCGGCGGGGCGCGTGCGTCCGTCGATCATCACGTCGGGTCATCTCCTCGAGTCGTCCGGGTCGGGCCTTCGGCCTGGGCACCCTTCATTATCCTCGCCTCGAGCCTTCGCAGCAAAAGCGTGTGCGGGAGGTCGGTTGCCGAGAGCGGCAGCACCATGATCGTGTGCGCTCCGATGAGCTTCCCGCCCAACACGTCCGTGAAGAGCTGATCGCCAACGACGGCGCACTGACGTGCGGGTGTCCCGATCCTGCGCGTCGCGGCCCAGAAGGCGAACGGCAGCGGCTTGATCGCCTTGGCGACGAGTTCGAAGCCTAGCTCCGCTGCGACGATCTTCACCCGCTCGTGCCAGTTGTTCGAGACGAGACATACCTTGAACCCATGACCGACGACATCGGCCGACCACGCCGCCAGCTCAGGGGGAACGAGGTTGGTGTCCCGAGGCAAGATCGTGTTATCGATGTCGAGCAGGAGCGCCGAAACGCCACGCGACCTGAGATCGTCAAGGTCGATGGCGTGTACGTCGGTCAAATAGCGGTCGGGCGCAAGCAGCGGCATGTGACTCCCGGGCTAGTGGTCAGGCGTGCCATCTCCATTGTGGTCGTGCACGTCCGTCGGGGCGGCATTCCCGATGATCGCGTCGAGCCGGTCGATCTCTGCCGCTACCTGCTCGGCGAGCGTAGTCTCCCCCGCCTGACGCAGCATCTGTTCCATGGCGGCATATCCGTTGATCTTCTCGATGTCATCCGTCCAGTGCATCGAGGGTTCGATCGCGAGCTTGACCTGGGCGATTGCGCCCGGCAGGTCATTATCCAGCACGAGGAGCATTTGCGCATACGACATGTGCAACGTTCCTGACTGTGGGACGCGTTCGGTTCCCCTTCGGGCCATCGCCATCCCCTCGGCGACCTTCCCGTTGCGGGACAGGATCCACGAGCCAACGTAGTAGGGTTGGTCGAACGACGGGTCGAGCCACTCCACCGCAGCGATGGAGCTGAGCATGTAGCGCTGTTGGTCGAGCGGTACATCGTCGTAGTAGCCATGCAACAGCGGGTCGATGCGATTCCAGAGAATCGCTCCGGCATAGCGACGGATGCCAGTCAGGTACGAGAGCGATGCTCTGCCGACAGCTGCGGTTGTTGCGTCACTCGGCGCGGAGATGATGCGGTCGCCCACCGCCTGCCCGCTCAAGGCAAGCGCGAGGAACGCGGCAGCAAGCGTCAGCGGCAGCCATGTCTCGCGTCGCAGACTCACGTCACAGATCCCTCCTGCCGAGCAGGAACACCCCGAGGCTGAGGCAGACGCCCGCGAATCCCACGAACACCACGAGCATGCTGGCGATGTAGATGAGCGGCACGCCGCTTCCGTGTGCCACCGGATTGACGACGTTGAATGCGTCAAGTGACGGGAAGAACGGCTTCAGCGCAAGCGCGCCCTCGCCACCCAGCAGCGTGCTGCGCGAGTGCCCGATGAACAGTGCCGCGAGCGTTGCCGTGACTACCACGACCGGACCCGCGACCGAGGACACCGCAACAGCGAACGCCGAGATGACGCCCATCTCAAGCCAGGTCGCGAGCGCGCCCTCCCAGAGTCGCCACATCAGTTCGCCGTACGTGAAGTAGCCGATTACCATCTCGATGGCGGTGAACGCAACAATCGCGCCAGCCATGACGCCAAGCACGCCGAGCCAGGTGCCGACAAGGTACTCCCACCGACTGACCCCCTTGGCAAGAACGTTGTAGACAGTGCGCTTCTCAAGCTCCGCGGGCACTCGGTTCGCCGCGAGCGACAGAGCGATTACGAGGCCCGTCACGTACGAGAGGGCCAGTGCGATCTCGCGGAAGACAGCACTTTCGACGCCGAGCCCATAATCGGGAAGCGACGGAATCGCCAGAACGAGCAGCGCCGCGAACACCAGAACGACGTAGACGACTTTCCGTCGAAGGCTGTCCATCATGACCGCGGCCGCGATCGGCCAGATACGCTTGATCACGGCTGCACCTCCTTCGGGCCGCTCGCAAGGAGTGAGGCGAAGTAATCCTCGAGGGACTCCCGCTTGGGCGTTAGAGCGATGATCGTTCCACCAGCCTCATCGATCGCGTCGACGATGGAACGCGTGGCGGCGGTAGGCACGGAGAAGACCCAGATGCCGCCTGAGACGACAGTCTCCTCGGCGGCCTGCGCTACCTGTGCCGGCAACGCTTCCATGCCTGTCGCACGGACCGATGTCCTGCCGTCGACATTAAGGAGCGCATTGATGTCACCCTCGGCGGCAACCGTGCCACGATTGAGGATCGTCACCTGATCGCAGACCGCTTCGACCTCGGACAACTGGTGCGACGAAAGCAACACGGTGACACCCTCGGCACGCAATTCCAACATGAGGTTGCGGACATCACGCTGACCCACGGGGTCAAGTCCCGAGGCGGGCTCATCGAGGATGACGACCTCGGGCGCGCCAAGCAGCGCCTGCGCGATGCCGAGGCGCTGCAGCATGCCCCGCGAGAACTTCGAGAGCTCGGTCCGCTCGGAATCGGCGAGGCCAACGCGATCAAGCAGCCGTGTCGCCTGCGCCTGGATGACCGCGGAATCGACTCCGGCGAGCGATCCGTAGAACCGCATCGCCTGGCGTGCAGTGAGGTGAATCGGGAAGTACGGTGACTCAGGCAGGAAGCCGAGCCGGCGACGGCCCGCGGGACGTGTGGAGTCGGCTCCAAGGACCTCGAACGTGCCTGCGGTTGGCCTGACGAGCCCCAGAAGCATCTTGAGGGTCGTTGTCTTCCCCGCCCCGTTCGGTCCGAGTAGTCCGTGAATCGTGCCCGCGTCGACGGTGATCGATACGTCGGCCACCGCCGTGCGCTTAGGCTTGCCGGGCATGGAGTAGACCTTGCGTGCGCCGTGCACGCGGATTGCAGCATCCGCCATGAGCCTACGGCACCACCTCTCGGGACTTCTCTTTCGCCTTCAGGAAGTCCGCCTCATTCGTCGTGAACGTGTGTGAGCCATCCGTGCTGGTCAGCACGTAGTACAGGTACTGGGTATCGGCAGGGTGCGCCGCGGCCTCAAGGGACGCGAGCCCAGGACTCGCGATCGGGCCGGGCGGGAGCCCGCCATACATATACGTATTGTACGGGCTGTCGATTCGCAGGTGCTTGTTGAGGAGCCGCGGTCGGGTGCCGGGCAGGATGTACTCGATAGTGGCATCGATCTCGAGTCGCATCTTCCTGTCGAGTCTGTTGTAGATGACCGAGGAGACCAGCGGACGTTCATCCGCGATACGCGCCTCACGTTCGATCATCGACGCGATGGTCACGATCTCGTGCAGCGACAGGTTCTTGCTGTGCGCATCCGCAAGATCGACAGTGCCGATCTCCTGCTCGAACTGCGCGAGCATGATCCTGATTGCATCAGTCGCGCTCGATTCCTCGGGAATGTTGTATGTCTTGGGGAACAGGTAGCCTTCGAGCGACCCGGTGCTCACTCCCTCGAGAAACGGATACTCGCCAACGAAGCCTGCGCCTTTCTTGAGCGCCAGGTCGTTGAACTCGACGGCGGGAATACCCAGCTCCTTCTCGAGCCGGGCGCCGATCTGCTCGATCGTGAAGCCCTCAGGGATGATGATCTTGGCATATGGAATAGGCGGCCCCGAGAGAAGCCGCTCGACTACGTCTCCGAATGACATTCCTGTCTCCAGGTCGTAGACACCCGGCCGCAGCTTGCCATCGACACCATCGATCCGCGAACGGACACGGAACATCGAGGAGTTGCCGATCACCCCGGCGGAGGCGTCGACCAGCGACTTGACATGGCCGGTCTC
>CAZGNF010000110.1:0-4840 GCA_964527045.1 uncultured Coriobacteriaceae bacterium
AGCGACATGGCGGCGCTCGCTCGATGGGCTTCCGGCCTGGCGGCGGCGAGGCAGCGGCCGCGTACGAAGCGCGCACTGGCATCAAGGCGCCGCGTATCATCGCCTGGGAGATAACGCGCAGCTGCAACCTCTCGTGCGCGCACTGCCGTGCTGCTGCCGAGTTCGGACACTATGACGGAGAGCTCTCACTCGACCAGATCAAGAGCAACATCGACGACATCGTGACCATCACGAACCCGATCATCATCCTCACCGGTGGCGAGCCGCTCATGCGACCCGACATCTGGGAGATCATCGACTACGCGCACGAGAAGGGCGCCATGCCCGTTATCGGCACGAACGCGACGCTCATCACCGACGAGATCGCCGCGAAGATGGCCGAGCACAAGATCCCGCGCATCTCGGTCAGTGTCGACTTCCCGACCGCCGAGGAGCACGACGCATTCCGGGGACAGGTCGGGTGCTTCGACCAGACGATCGAGGGTATCAAGATCGCCAAGCGCCACGGCGTGGGTGTGCAGATCAACATGACGGTCACCACCCTCAACTACAAGAAGGTCGAAGAGGTCCACGACCTTGCCGAGTCGCTCGGCGTGGACGCGTTCCACATCTTCATGCTCGTGCCGACCGGCCGCGGCGAGGACCTGCTCGACAAGGAGCTGCCGCCGGAAGATTACGAGGCCGTGCTGGAGTGGGCCTACGAGCGCCAGAAGACGTCACCCTTGCACTTCAAGCCGACCGACGCGCCACACTACTACCGCATCATCCGCCAGAAGGCGAAAGCCGAGGGCAAGAAGGTCACGCGTGAGGAGTACGGCCTGGACGCGATGACGCGCGGGTGTCTCGGCGGTATCACCTTCTGCTTCATCAGCCACGTGGGCGACATCCAGCCGTGCGGGTATTTCGACATGCAGCTTGGCAACGTGAAGGAGCAGCCGTTCTCGCAGATATGGACCGAGTCCAAGGTCTTCAACGAGCTGCGTGACTACTCGCTCCTCAAGGGCAAGTGCGGCGCCTGCGAGTACAAGGCCGTTTGCGGTGGTTGTCGCGCCCGCGCGCTCTCCGTCACTGGCGATTACCTTGCCGAGGAGCCGTACTGCGTGTACGTGCCGGCGTCGATGCGCCCGGATTGCGAGGAGTAGCGGTGACCCTCGCCGAACTCACCGACCTCGATCGCCTGGTGCTCGATCGCATCCAGACGTCGTTCCCTGTGACTTCCCGGCCGTTTGCGACACTCGCAAAGGACTTTGGGGTCACCGAGGCGGACGTGCTTGCGAGCGTGCGCGGACTGAAGTCCTCGGGCGTCATCCGCCGCATCGGCGCGATCTTCGATTCGCACCGCCTCGGCTACAAGAGCACGCTCTGCGCGATCGCTGTTCCCGAGGAGCGCATCGAAGAAGTCGCGGCGCTCATCTCGGAGTATCCGAACGTGACGCACAACTACGAGCGGGAAGACCGCTACAACGTGTGGTTCACGCTCATTGCGCATTCACCGGCGCGGGTGCAGGCGATCCTCGACGAGATCGCCGAGCGGACCGGGATCGACGACATCCTCGACCTGCCTGCGATTCGCCTCTTCAAGATCAAGGTCGACTTCGACTTCACGGGCGAACGCGGTGAGCGCACCGAAGCGCCGCCAACCACGAAGCCTGCCGAGACCGAGGCGGTTGAGCTCTCCCGTGAAGAGAAGGCGCTTGCGCGGCTCCTGCAGGCGGACCTGCACGTCATCGAGCGGCCGTTCCTGGAACTCGCCAAGACCCTCACCGAGTGTGGCTACGACGTCGACGAGGCCTGGGTGCTCGAATGCACGCGTGAGTGGGTCGAGACCCGCGTCATCCGCCGCTTCGGCGCCGCGATTCGCCACCACCGCACGGGCTTCTCGGCCAATGCGATGGGTGTGTGGCACGCCTCCGAGGAGCAGGTCGAAGAGGTCGGACGCATCATGGCCTCGTTCCCCGAGGCGAGTCACGTGTATCAGCGGCCGAGCGCACCGACGTGGCCGGCGAATCTGTACACGATGATCCACGGCCGCAGCCGCGAAGACGTCGAGGCTGTTGCCGGTCGCATACAGGAAGCCACGGGCCTTGAAGCGCCTCGCCTGCTGTACTCTGTACGGGAGTTCAAGAAGACCTCGATGAAGTACTTTGCAGAAGGCGACAGCTAAGATCCCTTCGGCTGGCTGGGACGGAGTGTGGGCGTCACTGTGGGAGCAAAGACCGCCCGGACGATTCGGCACATCGAGGTCGTCCTCCCGGCGTTCAACGAGTCACGCTCCATCGGCGACCTCATCGCGCGAATCGCGACGGTGCTCGGTGACGCAGGCTTCGATTACGGCATCCTGGTGGTTGACGACGGCAGCGCCGATACGACCGCTGAGGATGCACGTCGCGCTGGCGAGGGACTTCCCGTTCGCGTGCTGAGCAACGAGCGCAACCTCGGCCTGGGGCGAACGATCGCGCGCGGGTTGAGCGAGGCCACCCGGGACGCGAGTCCGGGCGATGTCGTTGTGACGCTCGACGCCGACCTGACGCAAGATCCCCGGTACATTCCGTCCATGGCGGAAGCGTATCTCGGCGGCTGTGATGTCGTCATCGCATCACGATTCCGTCCCGGCTCGCACGTGCACGGCCTCTCGGCGTTTCGCACGTTGATGACGGCGGGGGCACGCATCGGGTGCACGATCGCACTCAACGTGCCGGGCGTCCGCGACTACAGCTGCGGCTTCAGGCTCTATGACGCGCAGCTCCTGCGTGAGATGTTCGAGCGGTACGGAGACGGCTTCATACAGCAGGACGGGTTCGCGTGCATGGTCGAGATGCTCGGCAAGCTCAGGCGTCATGCGACGGTCTGCGAGGTGCCGTTCGAGTTGCACTACGAGGCGAAGCGCAGTGCCAGTACGATGCATGTCTGGCGCACCGCCGGCCAGTACTTCGATGTGGTGCGCGACGTGCATCGCTTCGAGGCTGCCGAGCGGAGGACCCGCCGATGAGTGCCACGCCCTCACGGAGCGCCTCCTACGCCCTCATCGCGGCGAGCATCCTCGCCGCGTCCGCCGGACAGGCGCTTATGAAGAGCGGCCTCGCTGGCGTCGATGGCGCCGGAAGCGTGCTTTCGGTGCTCGGCTCGGCTGCCGAGCGACCCGTGGTGTGGATCGGGCTTGTGTCCTACGCTCTCTCCTCGGCGCTGTGGCTTGTGGTGCTTTCGCGCGTCGAGCTGTCGGTGGCGTACCCGCTCGGGTCGCTCTCATACGTGATCGTCGTGCTCGCCTCGCTTGCGATGGGGGAGCACGTTGGCGCGCTCAGGTGGATTGGCGTGGTGCTCATCATGGGCGGCGTGTGGGCGATCGGCTCCAAGAGAGCCGTTGAGGGCGCATGAGCCAACTCCCTCTGATCCTCGGGACGGTTGCACTCGTCGTGTGCGGCCAGCTGCTCCTCAAGACGGGCATGCGCCGCGTCGGCGTCATTGATGCCGCTCGTTTGCGCACGCCCTCTGCGCTCGCCCTGGATGTGGCGCGCACCCCCGCGGTCGTCCTCGGCCTCAGCATCTATGGTGCCTCCGCACTGGCATGGATCGTGGTGCTCTCGCGCACGGAGCTCTCCTTCGCGTACCCTTTCCTCAGTCTTGCGTACGTGATCGTGACGGTGGCGGCGATGGTCTTGCTTGGCGAGCGGTTCTCGGGGCGTCAGTGGGCGGGCCTCGGGGCAGTTGTCGCGGGCGTGTTGCTCGTGGCGCTTTCGGCAGGGTAGGGAGACGCAGTGACGCGATCGGTGCTCTTCGTGTTCGGCACGCGTCCGGAGGCCATCAAGATGGCGCCGGTCATCGAGCGCGTTCGCGAGCATGAGGGCTTGCGCGCAGTCGTTGCGGTCACCGCGCAGCACCGTGAGATGCTCGATCAGGTCCTCGACCTGTTCGGCATCGTGCCCGACTTCGATCTTGACCTCATGCGAGAGCGGCAGCTGCCCGAGGAGGTCCTTGCGCGGGCCGTGACGGCGCTCTCGGCCCTCATTCGCGAGACGCAGCCCGATATCGTGCTCGTCCAGGGCGACACGACGACGACGCTTGCGGGCGCACTCGCCGGCTTCTACGCGCGCGTGCCCGTGGGACATCTGGAGGCAGGCCTTCGCACCGACGACCTCGCGAACCCGTTTCCCGAGGAGGCGAACCGCCGGCTCGTCTCGCAGCTGGCGACGCTCAGCTTCGCGCCCACGCGCCACGCAGCCGATCGACTTCTTGCCGAGGGTGCGAACCCTGCATCGGTCGTTTTCACCGGCAACACGGTTATCGGCGCCGTCACCGAAGTGGCTTCGCGCCCCGCCGTGCTGCCACCGGAGCTTGCTACGCTCACGAGCGGAAAGCGGCGCCTCGCCGTGGTTACGCTGCACCGCCGTGAGAGCTGGGGTGCGCCGCTCGAGCAAGCGTGTCTCGGCATACGTGATGCGCTCGACGCCGTGAGCGACCTCGTCGTTGTGCTGCCGGTCCACCCTAACCCCGTTGTCGGCGACGTGGTCGAGCGAGTTCTCGGCAGCCATGAGCGTGCGGTGCTCACCGACCCGCTCGGCTACCTTGAGTTCGTGCAACTCCTTAAGGCGTGCACGATCGTGCTCTCGGACTCCGGCGGCCTGCAGGAGGAGGCGGCAGCGCTTTGCAAGCCGCTGTTGCTGCTGCGCGAGACGACCGAGCGTCCCGAAGGCGCCGAGGCGGGCACGCTCAAGCTCGTCGGCACCGACCGTGCAGCGATTGCTCGCGAAACCGTGGCGCTTCTCGGCGACCCTGCTGCGTATCGAGCGATGGCCGAGGCGCCGAATCCGTTCGGCGATGGCCACGCCGCCGAGAAGACCGT
>CAZGNF010000110.1:4850-7392 GCA_964527045.1 uncultured Coriobacteriaceae bacterium
GTACTTACGGTGAAGCTGACCGATTCACAGCGCAGGCTGCTGCTCCCGCTGCTGCTCGCCGGCATCCTGATCATCGCTTTCGCGTTGCGTGCGAATCGCGTCGCCGATCCGATCGGCGGCTTCCACGCGTTCAACGAGGGCTTCTACACGAAGATTGCCGCCGCCGACACGCACCGCGGCGCATTCGACTGGCTGATCGCGCCGGCGGATCGCAATAACCCGCCGCTTTACTCGCTCATCGTGACCGGCCTCTTCTTGCTGCTGGGCGAGAGCGTCGCGATCGCGCGTCTCGTCTCGGTCGTGGCGGGGGTCGCGACGGTGTACTACACGTTCCTGCTCGGTCGGACGCTCTACACGGAACGCATCGGATTGCTAGCAGCGGCCGTGCTTGCTGTCACACCGGGGTTCGCGCTGGTAAACCACAACATCCAGGTCGACTCGCTGATGGTGTTCTTCATCGTGGCGGGCACGTACCACTACGTCCACTCGATTCCCGGGGATGACCGCCGAGAGGCACTTCTCGGCGGTGCGCTCATGGGGCTTGCACTTGCCACGAAGCTCCCTGCGGTCGTTGCGCCGATAGTGCTCGCACTATGGGAGACGTGGCGCACCCGCGGCGTGAGGTGGGTGAGGGCCAAGCGTGTCCTGCCGTTTACGGGCGGCATGTTCGCACTCGGCCTGCCGTGGTACATCACGCGGCTGATCGTTGACGGTTCGGCGTACCTCACGGGCCAGGCCGCGCTCTCGGGCAATGCGGTGTCCGTCGATGGCTGGCTTGCATTCCGCTACAAGGTCCTCAACGAGCTACTCTGGATGCTCTCGCCGGTACTGGCCGCGCTAGCGGTTGCGGCGCTTATCTACCTGGCATGGAAGCGTGGCTCGGGGGACCGGCTGGTGTTGCTGTCTGTGGGCGCGTACATCGGTTTCTACCTGGTGTACAACTTCCATTCGTACTACCTGATACCGCTGGCGCCGTTTGTGGCGATCGCAGTCGCGCGGGGCACGTTCGCGCTGGCGCGCAGGATGCCGCGCATCACTTGGGCGTGGGCGGCGGTCCTGCCATTCCTTGTGGTGGCGACGCTGGTCCTGCTCGCTGGCAACAAGTACGGCCGCTGGAGCGCGGAGCAGGTGCGCGACTCCATCCCCGCGCCGCTCTCCGAAGCGACGGTCTTCGACACCTTCGACATCTCGGGCTCATACCAGCCGGCGATTGAGTACACCCTCCCGCCTGCGAAGGTGGTCGAACTGCCCGCCGACTTCCAGGAGAGACCCGTCCTTCAGTCCGCCGAGACGAGCCGGGCGTACTTACTGACGTCCCTCCAACCGGAACCGGTCAATGGCGTTGCGCCTCCGTACGTGAAGGCGTACTTCGAGCAGCTGACAAGCGTCGTCGTGTTCGGCGTTGAAATCGGTCAGGCGCCGCCGAATCCCCACTTCTTCGGGAACGGGAAGTGGCATGTCGCATGGCGCGGAGCGCCGTACTTCGGTTTCGTGAGTACGTCGGTCGACACGTATAGACGCCTGTACGACACTTCTGAGCTGAGCGACTTCCTCCAGTAGCCCCTGCTATACTTTGCGGGTTCGTTTGAGTGGCGCAGCGCGCCCGAAAGGAGCTCCTCCCTCATGCAGCACACCAACTCTTCGCGTCTGTTCGCCGAGGCGGGACGTCTCATCCCCGGCGGTGTGAACTCTCCAGTCCGCGCGTTCAAGAGCGTGGGCCTTGACCCGGTCTTCTACGACCGCGCCAAGGGATCGCGCGTCTGGGATGTAGATGGCAACGAGTACATCGACTTCGTGGGATCGTGGGGTCCGATGATCCTCGGGCATGCACCCGAAGACGTCCTTGCAGCCGTGCGCGAACAGCTCGAGCGCGGCACCAGCTACGGCGCCCCCACCGAGGTCGAGGTCCGCATGGCCGAGGCGGTCGTGAACGCCGTGCCGTCAATCGAGATGGTGCGCATGGTCTCCTCGGGCACTGAAGCCACGATGAGTGCGATCCGGCTCGCTCGTGGCTACACCGGGCGCGAGAAGTTCATCAAGTTCGACGGCAACTACCACGGCCACTCCGACGCACTGTTGTGCGCTGCGGGCAGCGGGCTCGTGACGCTCGGCATTCCAGGTACGCCCGGCGTGACCGCCGGCGCCACCGCCGACACAATCGTGCTGCCGTACAACGACCTCGACGCCGTCTCGGCTGCGCTTGCCGAGGTGGGAGAGCAGGTCGCGGCCATCATCCTGGAGCCGATCGCCGGCAACATGGGTGTTGTGCCGCCGGCCGAGGGGTATCTCGCGGGGCTGCGCGCGCTCTGCGACGAGTACGGCGTCGTCCTCATCTTCGACGAGGTCATCTCGGGCTTCCGCGTGGCGCTCGGCGGCGCGCAGGAGCTCTACGGCGTGACCCCGGACCTCACCACGCTTGGCAAGATCATCGGCGGAGGCTTCCCGGTGGGAGCGTTCGGCGGCAAGCGCGAGATCATGGAGCATCTTGCGCCGATCGGCCCCGTGTATCAGGCGGGGACGCTCTCGGGCAACCCGGTCGCGA
>CAZGNF010000111.1:0-7376 GCA_964527045.1 uncultured Coriobacteriaceae bacterium
ACCTTGCTCATTTCACACACTCCTTCGTTGTTGGTGGAAACTTCGTACGCTCCGAGTTTCCATAGGGCCTGACAAAGGCCGCGCACCGACGCGGCCCGGTTTCCTAGCGGATGAAATTGCCGAGACGCTCCAACAGCTCATCGTCGCGGTTGTACGTGGGATCGGCGTTCACCAGCATGAGGTACTCCACGACGACCGCGGTGGTCATCTTCTCGACCAACTCGGCATCGCCACTCCTGAACTCGCCCGCATCCATTCCGCCTTGCACGAGCTCACGCAGCAGGTCGCCCGTCGCCTTGCCGAACGCATCCGCTGCGACCTCGTACTCGTGCAGCCATTCGTCGGCACTTGTCTCTTCAACATGCGTGCGTGCCATGTCCAGCACCGATCGCATCACCGCCTCCACTCGTGCCGAGAAGTCGGGCAGCGGGGCGACTGCAGCGGCGAGGCGCTTCTGCTCGGCTAGTGCCTGCCGGGCGACGACGTGCGCGTAGATGTCGCGCTTCCCGTCGAAGTGCACGTAGATGGTCTTCTTCGAGATTTTGAGATCGCGTGCGATCTCGTCCAGGTTCGCCTTGGCGTAACCGACGGCGCGTACCTGTCGCTCGAAGGCATCGACGATCTGGTGCTGTGTCGCGTTCATGCAATCGACCCATTCCCGCTCGGAAACTCGCTACCCGTACAGTTTCCTACGCGGAAACTCATATGTCAAGCAGTTTCCTCATGGAATTCCCGCTTCGCACGCAAGATCCCGACGACCGACGCGACTGACCCGATGGCGACAAGCACGAGTAACACGACCGACTCGGCCAGATAGACGATGCCGGCGTAGCTGAAGGGAGTAATGAGCCACTCGGACAGCTCGGTCCCCGTCGTGAACAGCACGCCAAACAGCACCCAGACGGGCACCCACTCGGTCAGCATGACGATAGCAAGCACCTGCGCGCCGTTGAGCCACCTAACGGCAACGCCGCGCCAAGGACGCGCGATGAGCGCCATTACGATCACGGCAGTCGGGGTCAGGTCGAAGAGCGGGATCACGAGGGCACCGGCTACAAGCGCGAAGACTTGGAGTACGAGCACCAACGGCACGGCCCCGATCAACAGGAGCAGCACCGCGAGCGGCGCGGAACGCGGCTCCGGCTGCTCGGTCGAGACTATCACGGGACCTGCATACGCCAGTTCGTCCGACATGGCTCCCCCCCTGCCATCGAGCCTACGGTGCAAGGACACCATGAGGGAGGCAGGGCGCGCAGCCTTAGTTGTTGGTGTCGCTGCGCTGGCGCCCGGCGATTCCCGCCGCGAACACGCAGCCGGCGATGCTCGCCAGAATGTCGGTCTTGAGCGCCACACTCGCCGTCACGGCCCCGCCGATGCCCGAGAACTCGATTGCCGGCACGCCCACGTACGCGCCCCATGCCATCGAAATGCCGGTCGGGATGAAGAAGGCCAGTAGCGGCACGAGCCACAGCATGCGCGAACGCGAGTGCGTGATTCTGGCGATTGGAGCGAGCAGTACGTACGGCATGAGCACGAAGACTGCCTCGGCAAGTATCCAGGTGACCGCCATGGTCGGGGAGATTCCTATGCCGAAGATCTCCGTGATGTCCTCAACCGTAGAGTGGAGAAGTGGTTGGGCAACGGCGTAGTAGAAGACGAAAGAGACTGCAGCGGCGAGGACGAATGCGATCGTATCCGCACGGCGACCTGAAGGCCGGCCGTCACCGCCGCCCGGTCCCCCGGCTTCCAGCGCGGTTCCTTGGATCTCAGCGCCGTTCGCTTCGCGATTGAGCAGCTCGTCGAGGGTGACCCCGTAGAGCTTCGCAAGCGCGATGAGGTTGTCGGTATCCGGCGCGGTCTCGGCGCGTTCCCAGTTTGAGACCGCCTGCCTGCTCACGCCGAGACTTGCGGCGAGCTCTTCTTGCGAGAGTCCGCGCGCGCGTCGACGTGCCGCCAAACGCTGACCGATCTCGATGTCCATGAAGCCGCTCCCCCATGCCGGGCGCCGGTCGGCGCCTGCCCTTCATGCGATTCCTCCGTGAGTATCGGCAGTCTGCATGCGCTTGCTCTACCCACTCGGGTTGTCACTTCCGCAAGTATCGCTTGCGCGCAGCGCCGAGAGAACACCGAGACGACCCTCCGTCCTGCCTCTCGCGGCATATCGAAGCGCATCGATGCCCCCGAAAAGGGCACCGACCTCGGCACCTGCATCGTGTGCGTGCAGCACATCGCACGTCACCGCATCCGCGGCCGCCGCTTTACCCCGCCCATCATCGTGGCTACTGTTGATGCGGACGGCGCCTTGTCGCCTGGAACGCGCACGAATCCTCACCCCGAAGGCGGGCTGCATGCTCAGAGACTACGTGTTCCACGACACCACAAGGAGCTTCTGCAGCAGGTGCGAGCAGCTCTGCGACGCCAAGATCATCATCAAGAACGGCAGCGCCTACCTTCTCAAGAACTGCCTCACGCACGGCGAGGAGTTGGCGCTCTTCGAAGAAGACGCGAGCTACCTCCTGGAGAAGCATCGGTACGACAAGCCCGGCAACCGCGCGAAAGCCGAGACCCCCATCAGAGACGGCTGCCCGTACGACTGCGGCCTGTGTCCCGATCACGAGCAGCACACCTGTATCGGCCTCATCGAAGTCACCCACGCGTGCGACCTGGGCTGCCCAGTCTGCTACGCCAGCTCGGGCACCGGCGAGCACCTGCCGCTTGAGCAGATCGAGCGCATGATGGACTTCTACAAGGCGCGCGAGGGCGGCAAGCCCGAGATCCTGCAGATCGGCGGCGGCGAGCCGACCACACACCCGCAGATCGAGGACATCCTGCGTCTCGCCAAGCGCAAGCGCTTCAAGTACGTGATGCTCAACACCAACGGCCTCCGCATCGCCGAGGACCCCGCCTTCGCAACGTTCTTGCGCTCGCTCACACCCGGCTTCGAGGTGTACCTGCAGTTCGACGGGCTTAAGGATCGCGTCTACCAGAAGCTCCGCGGTCGCAAACTCCTGGAGACCAAGCTCGCGGCGATCGAGAACCTCCAGTCCGCCGAGGTGCCCATCACGCTGGTGGCGACCATCGTCCGGGGCGTCAACGACACCCAGGTGGGCGACATCGTCCGCTTCGGCATGGACTCCGACTACGTGCGCGGCGTGAACTTCCAGCCGGTCGCGTTCTTCGGCCGCGGACCCGCCGAGAACATCGAGAACCGCGTGACCCTCTCGGGCATACGGCGCGAGATCGAACGGCAGACAAACGGCCTCTTCAAGCGCGAGGACATCGTGCCGCTGCCGTGTGACATCGACCGCGTCGCCGTCACATACGCCGTACGCAACGGCGCCGGCTTCGTCCCTGTCACGAGCAAGATCGGCCTGGACAACTACGTGGAGCTCATCGACAACACGATGGATTTCCGTGCCGAGGACCTCGTGAAGAACGCCATCACGAAGTCGATCACCAAAGGCATCGCTTGCGATTGTCTGCGCCTCAAGGACGAGATCACCTCGATCCTGCCTTCCAACTACCTGAAGTGGAGCGCCCGCGAGCGGGCCGACTTCATCGACAAGAACACCTTCCGCATCACCATCTCGTCGTTCATCGACCGGTACAACTTCGACGCGAAGTCCATCAAGAAGGAGTGTGTGCACGTCATCACACCCGACCTGAAGCGCATCCCCTTCTCGGCGTACAACATGCTGCACCGGAGCCAGACGTGAACCTGCTCGGCACGCTCGAGAAATCGCCACTGCTCTCGCAGCCGCCGCTGGCGATCGTCGCGAATGTAGTGACATTCCTCGCGTTCCTGCTGGTAGGCGCCGCGGTCGTCGCTGACTTCCGCGCGTACCACCACCAGGGCAAGGCCGTCCTCAAGAGCGACCGCAGCTTCGTCGAGACCGGCAGCATGACCGCGTTCTTCGTGGCCTACTACCTCGTCATCAAGCTGCAGTTCGTCGTCTGGGCGGTGACCGGACCGGCGCGGCAAGCGATGATCATAGCCGGCCTCGGCCTGATCGCTGTGGGCGCCGCGTTCAACGTCTGGGGCCGCGTGGTGCTCAAGTCACGGTGGGCAAACCAGATCAAGATCTACGAGGGCCACACGCTTGCGACCACCGGTCCGTACGCCATCGTGCGTCATCCGCTGTATGCTTCGCTCATCTGGATGTGCGTGGGCGGATCGCTGGTGTACGCGAACGTGCTGTCGCTCGTGCTGACGTTCAGCGTGTTCGTCCCGATGATGTATGTCCGAGGCAAGAAGGAAGACGCCCTGCTGTTCGAGGCGTTCGGCGAGCAGTTCGTGCAGTACCGAGCCAAGACCGGGATGCTCTTCCCGAGAGTATGGGGGTAGTCGTGGAGAACGTGACGATCCAGCGCAACGCGTTCCTGTTCTGCCGCTACGGCGTGGCGCTGATGGTGTGGGGGGCGCTCTTCTTCGAGACCGCCCGCGCGTATCTCCTCGGCGCTGTCGTCGTGATCATGGCGCTGTCGTGGGCGCTCAAAGTCCACAGGGCTCCGATGGTGTGGATCTACACACAGACGTTCGGACGGTTCATCCCCTCGAAGGACGTCGTGCTCGACGTGAAGGCAATGCGTGTCGCGCACGGCCTTGGCGCGCTCCTGGCGCTCATCTGTCTCTCGCTCGTGCTGCGTGACAGCCCGCTCGCCATCTACTTCGTGATCGCCTTCGCGGCGCTCAAGACAGCGAGCGCTTTGGGTGCATGCCCGGCGTACAAGATCTACGGGTGCCTCGCCAAGGGCGGCTGCTGCGCGATCACAGGGAAGCGATGATCCCCGACATACATTCGCACCCTGCCCTGTGGGGTGTGCGGCCGGTGCTGTTCACCATCGGTGGACAGCCGGTGGCCACGTACTCGTTCTTCGTGACGCTTGGGCTTGTGGTGGCCATACTGCTCTACCGGTACAACATCCGAGGCAAGTCGGTGGGCAACAATGGCCTGTACATCGCCCTGGCTGCGACGGTCGGCGGCATTCTCGGCGCTAAACTGCCGATGTGGATCGTGAGTCTGCCTCAGATCCTCGCCGACCCGCTCAACCCCGCGGTCTGGCTCTCGGGGCGCACCATCGTAGGCGGCATCATCGGCGGCGTGCTGGCCGTATGGCTGGTGAAGCGCAAGCTCGGGATCAAGCAGCGCCTGGGCAACTACCTGGTGCCGTCGCTCACAGCCGGCATCTTCTTCGGGCGCATCGGCTGCTTCTTCGCGGGATGCTGCTACGGCACACCAACGTCGCTGCCATGGGGCGTGGATTTCGGCGACGGCGTGCTCCGCAACCCGACGCAGCTCTACGAAGCGCTGTTCGTGCTCGGTCTGTTCGTGTTCGCGCAGCTCATGAAGGAGCGCTTCGCGCCGGGCGAGCTCTTCCGCCTCTTCATGATCACGTACTTCGGGTGGCGCTTCGTGATCGAGTTCATCCGGGTGAACCCGGTATGGGCGCTCGGTCTGACGTATTATCAAGTCGTGGCGCTGGGGGTCGTGGTCGCGTACGTGCTCAAGGGTGTATACAGGAAGGCAGCCAGTTCTGCTGGAGGGGGTTCCCAATGAACGAGACCGATCTTCCCGAGAACGGAAGCACCCCGGAGACGCCGGTGCCCGTGCAGCCGCTCACGCCGCCCGCACCGATGGCGGCGCCCCCGGCACCGAGTCCCAAGGCCAAGACCGACATCGGCTTCCTGATGCTCGGGCTTGTCACGCCGATCATCGCCTACACCGTGACTGGGATGGTGAGCGGTCTGCTCGCAACGCTGATCGGAGATGCGTTCGCGGCGTACTTCAGCATTCTCGGGCTCTTCCAGGTGGTGCTCTTCGTCGTCTTCCCCGTGATGTTCTTCGTGGGGAAGAGCAAGGGCAACGTGCGCATGTGGAGCTTCGGCAAGGGCGGGCTCTTCTTCTACCTCGCCTCACTCATCATCGGTCTGCTCGCATTTGGGACCTGCGCGGTAACGGGCGTCTTCGGCGGCTAGCCTGTCGCCGAGAAGTGCCCGCGGCCTTTTCGCCGACATCGAAAGCCTTCGATGTCGCGACAGACGGCATCCCCATGCGCGGCGCTAGATGATCGCGTCGAGCGCCTCCAGCACGCGGTCGATATCCTCGGCGCAGCTGTACGGCGCCAGGCCGAGACGGACGCCGCCGGCGTCGCCAAGCCCGAGCGCGCGCGACGCCTCAAGCGCGTAGAACGAGCCCGCTGGCGCGTTGATGTTGAACCCGGCGAGGCGTCTCGTGACCTCCAGCGGCTCCATGCCGTCCACCGTGAAGAGCAGCGTGGGGGTGCGCACCTGCGCCCGCGAGTAGACGGTGACCCGCGAGTGCCCGGCCAGGCCCGCCTCAAGCGTGCGGCGCAGCGCATCCTCGTGTGCGGCCAGCACGGTCATCGCGCTACGCAGCTGCTCGCGGCGCGTCGCCGACGGCTCGCCAAAGCTCGCGAGGAAGTCGACCGCCGCAGTCGTGCCGGCCAGAAGCTCCCACGGCGGCGTGCCAAGCTCGAACCGCTCGGGCACGGTGTTCGTCGAGGGCAGGAGCTTCTCCGGAGAAAGCGTCTCAAGCAACGCCGGCGCGGCCACCAGCACGCCGTGGTGCGGGCCGCAGAACTTGTACGGCGAGCAGACGTAGACGTCGGCTCCCATCTCGGGCACATCCACGAACGCGTGCGGCGTGTTGTGCACGCCGTCCACGTACAGGAGCGCGCCTCGGGCATGCACGCGCTCCGCGATCGCGCTGATGGCGGGACGCGTGCCGATGAGGTTCGATGCGGCCGTGATGGCGACCAGGCGGGTGCGATCGCTCAGCTGCCGCTCCACGTCGTCGGCGGTGACCTCGCCGGTCGCGGTGTCGAACTCGGCGTAGCGAACGGTCGCGCCCGCACGTTCGGCCGCGTACACCCACGGCCGGATGTTCGCGTCGTGATCCAGCCGAGACACCACGACCTCGTCGTCAGGCCCCCACGACTGCGCGACGGTACGCGCGAAGTCGAAGGTGAGCTGCGTCATGCTCCGCCCGAAGACGACGCCGCCTGCATCCACGCCGAGCAGGTCCGCGATTGCTGCGCGCGCGCCCAGAACGATCGCGTCGGTGCGGCGCTCGGCGGGCGTGATCGTTCCGCGCTGGCAGGTCGCCGACACCATTGTGTCGCGAACGGCATCCGCAACGACGGTCGGCATGAGCGTGCCGCCGGGTGCGTCGAAGTGGGCCGCGCCCTCGCAGAGCGCCGGGAATGCTTCGCGGACCGCGTCTACCTGGAAGGCCATGGGTGCGTCCTTTGCTCGGGAATCGTCAGCGTCCAGTCTACCGCCCCCGCGCAGGACGCGTGCACTCACCGCATCGGCCGCTCGGTCTCGTAAACGACGCCGACCGCCGGTCCCACGT
>CAZGNF010000112.1:0-5608 GCA_964527045.1 uncultured Coriobacteriaceae bacterium
ACCATGGGCTCTACGGCGAGCTGCTCGACTCGGCACGCTAGGCGAGTAGCTGGCTCTCGAAGAGCCGGTGATACGCACCCTCTTGGGCGACGAGTTCCTCGTGTGTGCCGCGCTCGATGATGCGGCCATCGTCGATGACGAGGAGCTGGTCGGCCTGGATGACCGTCGCCAGGCGATGCGCGACGGTGATGATCGTCTTGTGTCCGTGCAGCTTCGCAAGCGCCTTCTGGATGTAGGTCTCGGACTCCGAGTCGAGTGCGCTCGTCGGTTCGTCGAGGATGAGGAGCGAGGTGTCCTCAAGCAGCACGCGCGCGAGCGCGATCCGCTGGCGCTCGCCGCCTGAGAAGCGCACGCCACGGTCGCCGAGCATGGTGTCGAGCCCCCTCGGCAAGTCCAGCACGAAGGTTGCGTACGCCCGCTCAAGCGCGTCGACGATCTGGCTGTCAGAGGGTTCATGGCCCAACCCGTAGACCAGGTTGTCACGGACACTCTCGTTGAAGAGCATGGCATCCTGAGTGAGATAGCCAATACCCTTGCGAAGCGTGCCCACGTCGAACTGGCGGATATCGGTGCCGTCAAAGGTGATGCGTCCGCCGGTCGTGTCGCGCAGGCGCGGTATCAGCTCCACGAGCGTGGACTTGCCGCCGCCAGAGCGACCGACGAGTGCGGTGAGCGATCCAGCCGGAACCTCCACCGAGACCCCCCGCAGGACCGAGGTGTCTTCGTCGAGTACCGTGCCGTCGACACCGCGCGATTGTGGGTAGTCGAAGGAGACGTCGTCGAAGACGAGACGTTCCTTCAGGCCGGTGAACGTCACGGACCCGCGGTGGATGGTGTTTGCCTCGGCAGCTTCTGCAGTCGTCTGGCGGACGAGCAGGAGTCCCGACATCTTGGTGGAGATCATCTGACGGCCGGTGTTGAACTCCTTGACCTTGGCATTCAGCCGGTTGAGCACGAACAGCAGCAGCCCCAGCTGCGCAAGCGTCATTCCCAGATACGCGATGCCGATGTAGAGCGTGACGAACACGGAGAGCATGAGCAGCGGGTCGGCGAAGACCTCGACATTCGCGCCGAGGCGGGCCTGCTTCACACGAATGTCGCGCATCGTCTCGGAGTACTCCTCGATGCGCCGCGACTCAAGGGCCTTCTGGTCGCGCATCTTCACGAGGCGCATGAGGCTGAACCGCTCAACGATCTTCGCCATCATGCTCTGGCTGACAGCTGCTGCCTCGATGCCGAAGTTGCGGATTCGGGTGATGCTGCGCTTGACCACTATCGCGACGAGCGCGGCAAACACCACCGTTATGGCTGTGAGCGGAATAGACAGCGCAATCATGATCGCGACGTAGAGCGCCATGAGCAGAGCAACAGAGAGCTGCTTGACGACCCACAGGACCGCCTCGCCAGCCGCCTCTGTCTGCGTGACGGCGATGCCGACGAGATGACCCACGGGCTGCTGGTCGAAGAACGCGGGGTCGGCATCGAGCACTGCATCGATGGTTCTCACGCGCATGCGAACTCCGATGCGGTTCGCAACGATTGCCGAGTACCACGCGTTGAAGTAGTAGACGACCTGACGCATGAGAATCGGCACGAACGCCAGAAGCAGCAGCACGACCAGCGTGACCGGCAGATGGAACAGCTCCAAGAACGTTGCGACGCTGGACCAGATGATGCCTGAGCCATTGGTGATCGCGCTCTCGCCGCTCTCGGCGTACTGCAGAATCGGCAGCAGCATCGAGAGCCCGACACCCTCAAAGATCGCGAAGATCGCAGCGAGGCCAACGAGGCCGACGATCTCGGACTTACGGACGCTGACCATGGCGAACATGCGCCTGATGGCGTTGATCTTGAGATACTCGTTGACGAAGTCAACCAACTTGGCCAGCACGGCGGCATCCTGTTCGGTCGCGAAAGAGCCGAGCACAGTATACTCGACAGCGTGTGCGCGACCGTAGACGGGGTATGCACGACGTGCACCCGTTACCAGCGAAGGCCACCGACACCGTGAGAGCATTCCACGACACCACATTCCTCTTTGTCAGCAGTCGGTCTGCTGACACGCTTGGTCGCGTCGAGCGGCGGTGGCTCCGTGTGATGGAGGCTCTTCTCGCCCGAAGGGCGACGGTGTTCCTCATCTGCACGCCGAAGGCAGCCCTCGAGGAGCCCGCACGCAAGCTCGGCGTGACGATTGCGCCGTACAGGCTCGACAAATTCAACCTCATTCGCACGCGGTCACGCATGCGCAAGTACCTGAAGCGCTACCGTCCCGCGCTCGCGCACTCGACCGGGTACGAAGCCGATATCCTGCTGCGCTGGGCCGCGAAGGACCTCCCGGTCCGCGTGGTGAGCTCAGCGATCTGCGGTTCGTGGCCGTCGCGCGGCATGGGTGCACTCGGCAACTGGGTACGTCGTCGGCTGGAACGCGACTCGCTCCCGCGCGTCGATGCCTTCTTCGCGGATTGCGCCGATCTCATGGAGAGGGTCGTCGCGTTCGGCTTGCCGCGCGACCGCGTGGTCCTCGATCCGCCGGGCATCTCGCTCACGCGGGTTGCACGAGAGGCGGCCGTGCCGTTCCCGGTGCCGCCGGGCGCGCCACTCGTCGGCTACGTTGGCGCCCTTGAGCACAGTCGGGGGCTGCTGGTGCTAGCTGCTGCCGCTCCCGCGCTGCGAGCGGCGTATCCGGACATCCGCGTGATCGTAGCGGGCGAAGGTCCAGCGCGCGCACGGCTGCTGCCTGCGGCCGCAGACGGGCGAATCGACCTGCTCGGCCGCGTTGAGAGCGCTCCGGCCGTGCTGGCCGGCCTCGACGTGTGCGTCTTCCCGGTTGCCGAGGAAGGCACGCCGACATCGCTTCTGGAAGCCGCCGCGCTCGGGAAGCCGATCGTTGCCTCGGCGGTGCACGGAATCGCTGACCTGTTCGACGACGGTACCGAGATCGTGCTGGTGCCGCCCGGTGAAGCATCGGTGCTTGCCGAGGCGATTCTCGGCCTGCTCGCGGATCCCGCGAAGGCAGCCGCTATGGGGGAGCGCGCCCGACTTCGACTGGTGGATCAATACTCGTCCAGCGCAGCTGTGGAGCGGCATCTGGGTGTTTACCGCAAGCTCATCGCTACGCTACGGTAGTCGCGGTACGGCCCGAGGGGCCCGACAAGCTGCAAAGGGGAGATCATGGGGAAGAAGGGCGCCGTCGTTCTCGCGGTTCTGCTCGTGGTGTTGCTTGTGCTTGGCGTTGGTGGCTACTTCGGCTACCAGTGGGTCGTCTCCAAGCGCGGAGCCCAGGCCGTGGAAGCTGCCGCTGCGTTCGAGGTGGGACTTCTTGAGGGCGATGCGGGGGCTATCGAAGACGTGCTTCCGCCCGAATTCACCGATGCGATCAGCGGAGAGGACCTCGACGCGCTTGCAGCGGCATGGTCGGGTTCTGGATGGGAAGTCGACGATGAATCGTGGGATGACGATGCGTTCGTGGTCGTGTTCGCCGATGCCGAGCAGCCAGACACCGAACTCGAAGTGACGTTCACCCTGTCTGACGGCGCGTCGCTCGGTGAGGCAACCGTAGAGGCCGAGTACATCATGAGCACCGCCGAGGATGGGGCGTCTGAGGCGTCGGAGATGGATCTGGTCTGGCAGGACGGGGCGTGGCGGATCGCGCGCTACGACTTCGAAGGCGGAACTGAGATCTCATACACCTTCTACCGCGACGGCAGAGATGCCGAGGACCTTGCCGAGGCGCTGCATGATGACCTCGCAGCGACATCCGAGTCGACCGAGAACTCCGATTCCGATCCCACTCGGATCGTCTCCACCTTCTATGACTCGGTTCTCGCGGGCGAATTCGAGACGGCGTACCTGGCGCTGCCGGAGGAGCAGCGTATCGCCTACGGTGACGTGAACGCGTTCGAGGCGCAGATTGCCGCATATGGCATCTCGGAGTACATATTCTCGGACACCACGTTCGATCCCGATGACGGCACGACTGTGGTCACCGTGACCGCGACGACCGTGGCTGGCGACTTCGAGTGGGAATGGCGCCTCGATCAACTTGATGGAACGTGGGTTCCGGTGTCATACAACATCACCGGAACGGGCACCGAGGTGAGCGGAGCGCCGCCGCTAGCGCCGGATGAGCTGGAAAGCGGCGAGCTTCCCGCAGGGCACCCCGACTTGGGCGGCAGCAGCGACTAGCGCGCCCAGTCGTCCTCATATCGAACGATGTCGTCCTCGCCAAGGTAGTCGCCGACGGCGACCTCAACGATGCGCAACGGGTCGCTGCCTGCGTTCTCGAGCCGATGCACGGCGCCGAGCGGAATGTACTTTGACTCGTTCGCGCTGACCTCGAACACAGCGTCGTCGATGGTCACGCGTGCATGCCCCTCGACGACGATCCAGTGCTCACTGCGATGCGCATGGCTCTGAAGCGACAGACGATGGGCCGGCAACACATCGATGGTCTTCACCTGCAAGCCAGCGCCTTTGACGAGCATCGTCCAGGAGCCCCACGGCCGTAGCGACGAGCGGGACTCGACGATCTCACGCGCGCCGAGCACGCGCAGCGCGTCGACGATCAGCCGCACATCTTGCGCGCGGTCCTTGGATGCGACGAGTGTCGCATCCGCCGTATCGACAACGATGGTGTCCTTGAGGCCGAGCGTTGCCACGAGTCTATCCGCCGAGTAGACGATGGTGTCGTGCGAATCCACGTCGACGACGTGGCCCGAGAGCGTGTTGCCGTGCTCATCCGGTTCCGCGACGGCCTGAAGGGCGAGCAGCGATCCCACGTCCGACCACTCAAGATCAGCTGGCACGACGGCTACCCGGTCCGAGACTTCAAGTGCCGCTTTGTCGAACGGAACCGAGGGTAGTGCGAGGAAGGCCGCGCGGTTCTCGTCGCTGGTCCACATGTGGGAGTCTGCCGCGGCGACCTCGCGCGCTGTCTCAGCGATTGCGGCAGAACCTGCAGACCCGGCTGTTGTTGCAGCGCGTCCGGCGCGTTCAAGTTCGCGCAACACAGCGTCGGCGCGCGCGACGAGCATCCCGGAGTTCCAGAGATAGTCGCCGTTCTCGAGGAACGTCTCGGCGGTCTGCCGGTCAGGCTTCTCGACGAACGCCAGGACCTCGTGCCCGACGACGCTCTTCTCAGCGTGTCCGGGCAGGGCCGCGCCCATCCGGATGTAGCCATAGCCGATTTCCGGGTACGTTGGCGTGAGGCCAAGCGTAACGAGGCGACCATCAGCGGCGAGGCCGGCTGCGACCCGCATCGTGCGGGCCCAGCGTTCGCCGTCTTCGAGCAGGTGATCCGAGGGCAGCACGACCATCACTGCATCCGGGTCGGTTCGCAGCAGGTACGCTGCGGCAAGCGCGATTGCGGCCGCGGTGTTGCGTGGTGTCGGCTCGGCCAGATAGTCGATCGCGATGTCCTCGATCTCGTGCTGCGACTTGAGGTGGTTTCTCAGCTCGTCGAGCAGGTGCTCGTTCGTGAGCACATGTATGCCGTCGTTGACGGTCATCTCCGAGACACGAAGTACTGCCTGCGTGATAAGGCTGACACCACCGAAGATGCTCACGAATTGCTTGGGCGCGAGCTCACGCGAGAGCGGCCAGAAGCGGG
>CAZGNF010000112.1:5618-7055 GCA_964527045.1 uncultured Coriobacteriaceae bacterium
TGCAGGTGGGGAATTCGCTGTGTGGTATGCATGCGGACAGTATAGCGTTTGGTGAAACGAGCATGCGTGCTCAGCTCTAAGCGGAAGGCGGGAGGGCCCTTTTCGCTCGCATCGATGCGGGTCGATGCGCAATCCCGCGATATCGACACGGCCTGTGTCGATATCGACAGACGCTGAGGAGCGGTGCGATCAAGCCGGTAGCCCGTGCCCGCACGGCTCGATTCGATATCGACACGGGCCGTGTCGATATGCACGCTTGGGTATCGAACGCTTTCGATGTGCTATCAAAGGCCCTCCGGGGAGTCTGAACGCAGCGCCGGCGGCGCAACTGCCGCCACAGTACCTCTCTGGGCATCTCGCACAGTACCGTCCGACACCATCTTGCGGCACAATAGAGCACGTCAAGCCGCATTCAGCGGGGCCAGTGCCCTGCTCACTCCGAGGGAGAGCGTCCCATGGCCCCCACGAGCATGATCCACTTCGGCACGGACGGCTGGCGCGCCGTCATCGCTGATGACTTCACCTACGAGAACCTCCGTCGCGTAGCCGACGCAGCAGGCCGCGTCTTCGCCGAGGATCACCCCGGCGGTCTTGTGCTTGTCGGGTTCGACACCCGCTTCGAGGCCGGGTCATTCGCCGCTGCCGCAGCAGAAGTGCTCGCAAGCCACGGACTGCGCGTTAAGGTCTCGGACCGCTATCTGCCGACCCCCGCGCTCTGCTGGGCGGTCGCGCACGATGACGACGCCATCGGCGGCGTGATGCTCACGGCAAGCCACAACCCCGCGCCATATCTCGGTTTCAAGCTTCGCATGGAAGACGGCGGCGCGAGTCCTGTCGCCTTCACCCAGCGTGTCGAGGCAGCGCTCAAGCCTGAGGCACCGTCAGCGCGCGGTACCTTCGAGACGGTTGACCTTGTGGGCCCCTACCTGGCTGCACTCAAGGGTTTCGTCAACGCCGATGCCATCGCAGCATCCGGCCTGCACGTCGCCGTCGATCCGCTGTATGGCGCAGGCCAGAGCTACCTGGCCGAGACGCTTCGTTCTTTCGGCGTCACGGTCACCGAGATCCACCACGAGCTCAACCCCGGCTTCGGCGGCCTGCATCCCGAGCCGATTCCTCCACACATCGACGAAGTCCGCGAACTTGTCCGCGCACAAGGCCTTGACGCCGCGTTCATCACCGACGGCGACGCCGACCGTATCGGCGCGGCCGACCGCACCGGCGCGTTCGTCAACCCCCACCGCATCATCGCGCTCGTCACCCGCCACCTCGTCGAGGATCGCGGCATGACCGGCCGCATCGTCAAGACGCTCTCCACGAGCGTCCTCGTCGATCGCCTCGCCGCGCATCTCGGTCTGGAGGTTGTCACCACCCCGGTCGGCTTCAAGTGGATCTACGAGGAGATGGTCAAGGGCGGGGTGCTGCTCGGCGGGGAGG
>CAZGNF010000113.1:0-7026 GCA_964527045.1 uncultured Coriobacteriaceae bacterium
TCCGGAATCTGAGCGTCCGCGTCGGGCGAGTCCGATGCGAGTCCGATGATGATCGCGGGATGTCCCGCGGCATCTCTGCCGACGCCCATTGACATGACCCCGCGCACGCGGAGCAGTCGACTAGCGTGCTTCGTGAGGACCTGCTCCGGACTCTGTCGCTCGGCATCGCGTGGGGTGTCGCTCATGAACAGTCTGCTGAACCATTCTTGGAGGGCTGACACGCGAGGATTCCTCTCGAACGACGCGACATCTGAGAGCACTCATGCGACCGTAGCGTAACGCGAGGGAATCGTCTACAGAACAGTTGTTAATCTTCCTGCGGCGCGCCGCCTTTGTGGCACTTCTCGCACGATGCGTCGGCGTAGCCGTTGGGGTGACAGTCTCCGCAGGGGAAGCTCCTGTAGCTATGCTCGTCGAGCCGCGGATGATCGAACACGGCATCCTCGAACTTCGCCGAGGGCTTGTGGCACGACTTGCAGTCGGCGCCGAAGTGATCCGCCGGCGGTCTGTGGCACATCGAACACGATGCCTGTGCCATGTCGTGGCAGTTGGAGCATGTGACCGCCTTGTGTCCACTCAAGGCGGAATGAGCTCCCGTAGCCGAGAGCGACTCACCAACCACGAGCGCTCCACCTTGTTGCGAGCCGGGTCGTAAGATCCCGGCCGAGTCGAGCGCCGCAAATGTGATCGTATGCCCCGCGCTCGCATGGCATTGCTGACACGCAAGCTTCTTGGCGTGTTCCGCGTGAGTCAGCCCGTTGCCGATATCGGCCTTGACCGTCTCGTGGCACGTGGTGCACCGGGCGTCGGGCACCTCGACCGAAAGCGACGGGAACGTCGGCTTGGTCGTGAAGTGATCCCACACTTCCTTGAGAGCGACGAATTTGTGCAGGAACTGGGCGGTCAGCCCGGGATCCACGTGGCAGTCGACGCATGAGACTTCGGTGTGGGTGCCGGTTGCCCACGCATCGTAGTAGGGCTGCATCTCGTGGCACACCTTGCAGAATGCCGGTCGCTCCGTGTACACGAATGTGCCAGCTAAAAGTCCGATAGCGATGAGTCCCACGATGAGCCAGATGAGGAGTCGTGCAGGAAGGGTTCGGCGTGGCTTCTCGGACATGGTGCCCCCAGGTCGACGGATACGCTTTCCAATTCATACCACTGCGGAACCGGAAATCATACGTCTACTGGACGGTTCCGAGGCTGCGTCCCCAGCCGTGTGCAGTGATGGCCGAGTTGAGCTGGTCGCACAGGCGATCGCGGGAGTACGTGCCTGGAGGTAATAGCGTCACGACGTCCAGGACATCTCCGGCGATGTCGGTGAGTTCGGCACGCACGATGAACTCGAGTCTCGGCACACGGTGCCGGTCGGCGAAGAGCGTGTCGATCAGCCTTTGGAGAGCGGCGTGGTCATCGGTTGAATGCATGGACGCATGATAGCCGACATGGGGGATGTCCGGAACGCTCACTTGCCGAGGACGGGCGCCACCGTGAGGTTGTCGAACGAGGCGCTCGACTTGGACCAGGTGCGCAACCCGGCCGAGCCACTTGAGAACGTCTTGTCGTCGAACTCCATGACCACCTGGCCGTCGACCTTGATGATCTGGTGCGTCCCCACCACCGAGATCTCGATCTTGTGCTCGGTTCCATAGATGTCGAACCCCGGGGGCATGCTCACCTTCTGAATCGGGCCGGATTCGGCACCGTTCTGGACGATGCGCACGGCGAACTTGTTGCCAAGACCCGGGTCGAACTGGAATACGTAGCCTGAGATGTTGGAGTTTCCGTCCGCCCGGTAGTAGACGCCGTAGCCCGCGCCGGAATCGAGCTTCGCATTGAGTGAAAGGGTGTAGTCTGTCCAGGTCGGCGAACCGAACGAGATTCGGTTCTGGTACGAGTTCGGATCCGCCACGAGGCGACCGTTCACAACCGACCAGCTCCCCATGAGCGGGGTGAGTCCGGTCATATCGGTGAACTCCGAGGCAAAGAGCGCCTGAAGACCTTCGGCATGGTGGATCGAACACGCGAGGGTTCGTACACCGCCGAGGATCTTTGGCTCTTGCCAGATGTACACCCCACCCTTTGGGCACACCGGCACGCTCTTCATGTACCCCGCCGCAATCAGCTCATCGATCGAGGCGCTCGGACGTCGCGCCTCGAGTTCGAACAAGAACTCGGCGTGTTCGGTCGTGGAGCGGTTCGCCAGGCACGTCGTCGCCGACGCACGAGCCGCGCTGGTCAGTGCGAGCGGCACGGCAATCAACAGGAGCGTGCCGATGATGAGGACGACCATCATCAACTCGACGAGGGTGAAGCCATCTGCGTTTGTGAAGCGTCGCGTTGTCATCGCTCGGCCCTCGGTCCGCCGAGTCCGACGGTGATTTCCAGCGTGCGTAATCCGTGTGCGCCAGGATCCGGACAGGCGATTACCGTGGCGCCGTCTGAATCGGACACCGCATACGCAGCGTTCGTCTCAGGACAGTCGAGGTCGGCCCTGATGCGGCCAGCGCTCTGGTACTCGGCCGCGGCACGCCACAGGTTCTCAATGCACGCGTCCGTGGTGGCGTCTGTGTCCGTCACGCCTTCGCGGAGAGGGCGCTCCATCTGCGACAAGGCGATGAACTGCGGGACTGCGAACGCGAGCGCAGCGACGAAGAAGGTGCCGACCACCACAAGAGCGATGCGCTGTCTGCGCTTGCGCTGGGTGGCTGCCCCGGCGTCAGCCGCCGAAGCGGGGGCTTCAGGATCGGGCGCTTCCGGCACGAGGCGCTCTGCAGCCTCGAGCGCACAGTGTGCGCAGTAGTGCTGACCAGCCGCAGTCTCCTCCGGGCTCAACTCCATACCGCATCTTGAGCACGCGTTTGCATCCGCCATATCCGGTGCCTCCTGCAGCTGACTTGCGCCGGAGGTCACCGACGCACGATTCCATAATCGGCCTGTAGGGGCGCTTGCTCAAGCAGTACGCGACGTTCGGTGCTAGCCGAGCCACCCTCGAACCGCATCCTCCACGCCGTCCTTGCCCGCGTCGACGACGGCGGCGAAGCGCTCCTCGGCGGCATCGAGCTCTGCGAGCGCGCGGGGGACGCATGCGTTCTCGGCAAGATCCTGCACGCGGCCGAGAAGCTCCACGCCCGAGAGCCGGGCGGCATCCTCCGGCAGCGGGTCGTTGTAGAGCAGGCCGGTGAGCGCCTTGTAGACGTCGCCGCCGAACTTCGCCCAGTGCGCGGTGGACACCACGAGCACCGGGTTCGCGTCGCGGAGGCGCTCGGCAACTTCCCACGCGACCGCGGTGTGCGGGTCCATGAGGTAGCCGGTCTCGTCGTAGACGCGGGCGATCACGCCGAGCGACTCGTCGTTGCTGACCCAGTCGCCGATGAAGTGCTCGCGCATGAGGCGGAACGTCTCGCGGTCAACCTGGAAACGGCCCTCTGCGGAAAGCTGCGCCATCCACTCGCGGACGCGCTCGGCACCGGCGAGTTCGAAGAGCAGGCGCTCCAGGTTAGAGCTGATGAGGATGTCCATGCTGGGACTCGGCGTCGTGACGAACCGCCGCCCCGAGATGTCGTACGTGCCGGTCGCGATGAAGTCAGCGAGCACGTTGTTCTCATTGCTCGCACACAGGAGCTTGCCGAGCGGCACGCCCATTCGCTTGGCGTAGTACGCGCCCAGGATGTTGCCGAAGTTGCCGGTGGGCACGCACACGTCGATCTCGTCGCCGGCGGTCACGCCGCCGCTTGCAACCATATCTGCGTACGCGCTCACGTAATACGCGATCTGCGGTAGCAGGCGTCCCCAGTTGATGGAGTTCGCCGAGGAGAGCTTGAGCCCATGCTTCTCGTGCAGCTCGGTGTTGAATGCCTCGTCGTTGAAGGCCGCTTTCACAGCGTTCTGACAGTCGTCGAAGTTGCCTCGCACGCCGAAGACGCTCACGTTGTCGCCACGCTGCGTCACCATCTGCTTGCGCTGGATGTCCGAGACACCCTCGGCGGGGTAGAAGACGACGATGCGCGTGTGGTCGCGGTCCGCGAAGCCTTCAAGCGCTGCCTTGCCGGTGTCACCCGACGTGGCGACGAGCACCAGATAGTCGTCGGAGAGCTCACCGCGCTCCTGTTTGAGTGCGATGCCTTCCGAGAAGAACACCGGCATGCATTGCAGCGCCATATCCTTGAATGCCGAGGTGGGGCCGTGCCAGAGCTCGAGCACGTGCATCCCGGCGACGACTTCGACGATGGGTGCGATGCGGGGGTCGTCGAAGTTCTCGCCATACGCAGTCCGCATAAGCTCGCCGATCCGCTCGGCGGGAAGATCGACGCCGAAGCGCTCGAAGATGAACGCGGCGCGTCTCCAGTACGGCATGTCGGCGAGCGCGAGGACCTCATCGAGCGTGAAGGTCGGCAGGTCCTCGGGCACGTAGAGGCCGCCTCCGAGCGCAATGCCCTTCACGACGGCGTCCGTGAACGCGGGTCGCGTGGTATCGAGTCGACGGGTGTCCCTGTAGCGTCTGGTTTCCATGCGTGCATGGTAGCAGAGGAGCGCCGATATGGGAGAATCTGAGGCACCCGAGACGAGAGGATTCCCGATGCGGCAGTTCGCGACGTTCACCACCGGCGAAGGCCCGCTGGTTGCGGTCGCGTTGCATGCCGGGCACGACCTTCGTCCGGAGCTTGCCGCACTCTCGGCGCTCTCCGACCTCGAACGCCTCCGCGAGGAGGATCCGCATACCGCCGAGTGGACCTCGTGCGCGCCCACGCGCGTGATCGTGCACCGCTCGCGCTTTGAGGTGGACTGCAACCGCCCGCGCGAGCGCGCGGCGTACCGGCTACCGGAGGACGCCTGGGAGCTTCCGCTCTGGCGTGAGCCGCTCACCGATGCCGCAGCCGACCGATCGCTTGCCGGGTACGATGCGTTCTACGCACGCATGCACGAGCTTCTCTCGGGCACCATCGCCATGCACGGCGCCGTGCTCGTTTTGGACTTGCACGCATACAACCACCGCCGTGGTGGCGCGGACGCAGCACCCGCGCCGCAGGTCGACAACCCTGACATCAACCTCGGCACGGGGCACCTCGACCGCACCCGCTGGGGGAGCGTGGCCGACGCGTTCCTTGAGGGCATGTCGGCCGCGATGCCGGGCGCTGACGTTCGGGAGAATGTGAAGTTCCGCGGTGGACACCTCGCGCACTGGTGCGCGCAGACATTCGGGAGCGCGGTCTGCGTGCTCGCCATCGAGTTCAAGAAGACGTACATGGACGAGTGGTCCGGCCAGCTCGATACAGCGGCATGCGAGACCATCAGCGATGCGCTTGCGCACGTCGTTCCGCAGCTCGAGAAGGCGTTTCTCGGCTCGCTCTGAGGCGTGTCGCACGGCCGCTGTCGATTCTTTGTGTCCTTGGCGTGAAATGCCTTGTCAGCGCACGTTTCGGTGGCTAGTCTTGAGCGGCTGCGAATCCACTGTAGAAACGTGAGGATGCCCGTGCGCATCGGCTTCATGGTCAATGACATCGCGACAGAAGAGGCGGGGTACACCACCACGCGCCTGGCGGTCGCTGCTATCAACCGCGGTCACGAGGCGTGGGTGATGTCCGCCGGTGACTTCGCGTACGACCCCGACGAGAAGATCAAGGCGCGTGCCCGTCATGCGCCCGGCAAGAAGTACACCTCCGGCTCGGCATACCTCACCGGCCTGCGTGGTCCTAAGGCGCGGGTGGAGCGCATCACCGTCGACGACCTCGACGTGCTGATGCTCCGCAGCAATCCCGCCGAGGAAGTCGGCGCGCGGCCGTGGGCGCAGAGCGCTGGCATCGAGTTCGGCCGCATCGCCATGCGCAACGGCGTCATCGTGCTGAACGACCCGAACGGCCTGGCGAAGGCTATGAACAAGATGTACTTCCAGCTCTTCCCGGAGGAGGTTCGTCCGCGCACGCTCATCACTCGCGATCGCGATGAGATCAAGTCCTTCGTGAAGGAGCAGGACGGTCGAGCGGTGCTCAAGCCGTTGCAGGGCTCCGGCGGCAGTGGCGTGTTCATGGTCGACCATGCGTCCAACAAGAACCTCAACCAGATGGTCGAAGCGCTCACACGTGACGGCTACGTCATCTGCCAGGAGTACCTTGAGGCCGCCGAGGAAGGCGACACGCGCCTGTTCATGATGAACGGGCAGCCGCTGCGCTACAAAGGAAAGTACGCGGCGTTCCGACGGGTGCGCCAGGGCGACGACATCCGGAGCAATGTACACGCCGGTGGCACAATCGCACAGGCGTACATCACCGACGAGCACCTGCGCATCGCCGAGATCGTCCGGCCGAAGCTCGTCGCGGACGGCATGTTCCTTGTTGGGCTCGACATCGTTGGCGACAAGCTCATGGAGATCAACGTCTTCTCCCCGGGCGGACTCGGAAGCGCGCTCAAGTTCGAGAAGGTGAACTTCGCCAACGGCGTGCTCGATGCGCTCGAGCGTAAGGTGGAGTATGCGGTCCACTATCGCCGGAACTTCAGCAACATCCAGATGGCGACGCTGTAGGTTCGAGCCGCTGCCCTCCGTTAGGGTATCCTGGCTTCTCCGAATGATCTTGCGACACGCGTCGTCGCGCAAAGGAGTTGTCTGTGACTGCGACCATCAGGAAGGCCGCACGCAAGCTTCGAGGGTTCCACGCGAGGGTGCGCGAGGGCTCTGCAGAGTTCCTCCACCTTGAGGTCTCCGGCTCGATCGTGCTGCTTGTCGCGACCATTGCGGCCCTCGTGCTGGCGAACTCCATCTGGCATGAGGCGTTTGCGGAGTTCTGGCATACAGAGATCGGTCTCACGTTCGGCCAGTTCGAGTTCCAGCAGTCCGCCCTGCACTGGATCGACGACGGTCTCATGGCACTCTTCTTCTTCGTTGTCGGCCTGGAAATCAAGCGCGAGTTCACCGTCGGGCACTTGGCGACTTTCCGATCGGGTGCGCTGCCCGTGATCGCGGCACTCGGCGGAATTGTTCTGCCCGCGGCGATCTATGCCGCGATCGCGCCGCCGGAACTGCGGCACGGG
>CAZGNF010000114.1:0-6989 GCA_964527045.1 uncultured Coriobacteriaceae bacterium
GTGAACATAGCGGGCATCGCGAACGCGACGCCGAACCGGTACGGATCGCCGATGAGACCCGATGCGGTCGCCCCGAGCGCGGTTCCGGTGACCCACCCGACCCACGCGATGGCACCGACGCCGGCCATAGAGAGGCCGCTTGCCATGCCGCGTCGGTTATCGTCGATATTGACCGCAAACGTCTCGTCGGTAAGGGAGAAGGCGAGAGCGGCCTGACCGAGGAACGGCGTGCGGTCCAGGTGCGTGGAAAGCGTCGCGCCGAACAGCACGTAGCGTAGATTGACGATGGTTGTCGCCGCGAGAACCGTTACGGCGCTTGCGCCGGCGTGCATGAGTGACAACCCGATGAATTGCCCGGCGCCGGCTAGTGCTGTGGCCGAGTTGATGATCGCTTGCATGGCCGTGAACCCTTGCGTCGTTGCAAGGATGCCAAAGGCGGCTCCGACCGGGACGTAACCGAGGAAGATCGGCAAGCCGAGCCGCACGCCCCGCATGAAACGAATGCGCGCAGTCGGGCACGGAGATTGCTCTAGGTCAGGTGTCGGCATGCCGCACATCGTAGCACAGGGTTCACGGTTCGAAAGACGCGGTACAATGAACGTAGCGGATGTGGCGAGGAGGTAGATCGGCAAATGGAGTTCTCGCTCATATGCCCCAACGACGGGCAGGTCGATCTCAGCCTCGAGGACATCACTGCCGTCGCGTTCCGCGATTCCGAAACGGTGGAGGTTTCGTTCCTGTGTCCGCAGTGCGGCCAGATTCTCCGCGCCTCGCTCAAGGTCCCCAACATGCTCATGGCTGCGATGGAGTTCGCCCGGTTCGCCGAGAATGATGAGTACGAACCCCGGGAGCTTACCGCGTCGCACTGGGAGCTTGACCCGTCGGAGGGCGAGGAGCGAGTTGAGCGCGAGCGCGTCGAGGAGTCGTACTGCGAGTACTTCCGCCGACAGCTATCGCATGTCGAGTGCGTCGAGGACCTTCTGGCCGAGATCGACTGCTCCTAGCGCCAGCCCGCGTCGCGATAACGTACGCGAGAGCTTTCCCAGACTCTGAGAGCGAGTGCCATCACGAGTCCTGCCGCGAATCCGCCGAGATGCGCGAACCACGCCACACCCCCGGTCTGCGCAACGCCGGGCGCGAGCGATGCGATGCCATTGCCAAGCTGCAACACGAACCAGAAGCCGATCACGACGATGGCGGGGATACGCGCGACCTCGATGAAGAAGAAGATGGGGATGATGGTGACTACGGCCGCACGAGGGTAGAGCACCGCGTACGCGGCCAACACGCCGGCGATCGCACCACTCGCCCCGAGCGACGGGATGTCGAGCGCTCCACCGAGGGCGATCTGCGCGGCGGTTGCCACGATGCCGGAGGCTAGGTAGAACGCGATGAATCCAAGCCTACCGAACCGGTCCTCGACGTTATTGCCGAATATCCACAAATAGAGCATGTTGCCGCCGATGTGGAGCCAGCCAGCATGCATGAACATCGATGTGAACACCGTCGCGAGCTCGCGCGGCGAGAGCGGGGCTGCGAGGAGTCGAGCGGGAACGACGCTCCACTCGGTGATGAACTGCGAGAATGCCGCGTCGCCGAGTGAGATCTCGTAGAGGAACACCGCGATGTTTGCGAGGACGATAAGCACGGTAATCACAGGGAAGCGTCGGGTTGGGTTGTCGTCTTTGATCGGTATCACGCGCGTGTGCCTCCCGGGCGGATCGCATATGTCTCTCGGAAGTGTAGCGCACGGGTACCCCGACGGCCGCGTGAAGGGTAGACTCTCTAGGATGGGAATCGTCCGGGGACCCGACGGCCCCGGAAACAGAAGGAGGCCCACATGCTCTTGCCATGTCTCGGTGTTGCGGGGCTCGTGCTCCTGGTCGCGGTCTTCGCGGTCATCGGCATCTACAACCGCCTAGTCACGCTTCGGAACCGGGTAGACAACGCCTGGTCACAGATCGACGTGCAGTTGCGTCGCAGGTACGACCTCATCCCGAACCTCGTCGAGACGGTGAAGGGATACGCATCGCACGAGAAGGAGACGCTGGAGCGAGTCATCCAGGCGCGCAACTCGGCCATGAGCGCGCAGGGGGTTGCGGCTCAGGGAGAGGCAGAGAATCTGCTTTCCGGCACGCTCAAGAGCCTCTTCGCGCTTGCCGAGAACTATCCGGATCTCAAGGCCAACCAGAACTTCCTCATGTTGCAGGAAGAGTTGTCTGGCACGGAGTCGAAGATCGCGTACGCGCGCCAGTTCTACAATGACTCGGTCATGTCCTACAACACGTCCACGCAGACATTCCCGTCCAACGTCCTCGCTGGCATGTTCGGGTTCACGCTGCGCGAGTACTTCGAGATCGAAGAAGCCGCAAAGGAGCCCGTCAAGGTGCAGTTCTAGGCGCCGCGACGACACATCGTGTACGACCAGATCGCAGCCAACAAATTCCGCAGCGCGGCGCTCATAGGCGTGTTCGTCCTGCTCGTCGCTCTGATCGGCTATGTGTTCGGCCAGGCCATGCGTTGGAGCTACTGGGGCCTGGCCGTGGCACTAGTCGTCTCATTCGGCATGGCGTGGGGTTCCTACTGGTACTCGGACAAGATCGTGCTGTCCATGAGCCACGCGAGGCCCGTCGACCGCGATCGCGAGCCGTATATCGTCAACACGATAGAAGGCCTGGCGATCGCGGCCGGCCTTCCGGTGCCGAAGGCGTATGTCATCGACGACCCCGCGCCGAACGCGTTCGCGACCGGAAGAAACCCCGAGAACGCTGCGATCGCGGTCACGACCGGTCTCGTCGAGAAGATGAACCGACTTGAGCTTGAGGGCGTGATCGCGCACGAGCTGTCGCACGTGAAGAACTACGACACGCTCGTGCAGACCCTTGCAGCTGTGCTGGCCGGCACGGTCGTGCTGCTTTCGGACTGGATGCTGCGTTCTTTCTGGTGGGGTGGTGGTCGGCGCCGGAGCGATGGCGAGGGTGGTGCTCAGCTACAGCTGATCTTCATGCTCATCGGACTCGTGCTGGCCTTGCTTGCGCCGCTGTTCGCAGTCCTTATCCAGATGGCGATCTCGCGCAGGCGTGAGTTTCTCGCCGACGCCAACAGCGCATTGCTCACCAGGTATCCCGCTGGCCTTGCGAGCGCACTGAAGAAGATCGCCGGCGATAGCAACAAGCTGCGGGCCGCCAACAAGGCGACGGAGTCGCTGTACATCTACAATCCGCTCAAGGACTATCGCGCAGGAATGAACTCTCTATTCAACACGCACCCGCCGCTGGAAGAGCGCGTGCGCCGACTTGAGGCGATGTGACGTGTCACTTGCTGCTCTGGTCTACCCTTCGATCAACCCGATCGCGTTGCGTCTCGGGCCATTGGTCGTGCGCTGGTATGGACTGGCGTACGTGGCCGGATTTGTCGGCGCTGCGCTGATTCTGCGTCGATTGAACCGCGTTTGGGAGATCGGCATGTCGGACGACCAGCAGATCGACATCGTGCTCGCTGCGATCATCGGCGTCATCGTTGGAGGACGTCTCGGCTACGTGCTGTTCTACGGCGGCCCGGAGTATATCCAGCAGCCCCTGAGAGTTCTTGCGACATGGGACGGCGGCATGTCCTTCCATGGAGGACTCGCGGGGATCCTGCTCGCAGGTTGGTTCATCTCGAAACGCATCGGCGTTCCGTACCTGACACTCGTCGATCTTGGCGCAGTTGGCGCGCCGATCGGCTTCCTGCTCGGCCGAATCACAAATTTCGTGAACGGCGAGCTGTGGGGCCGCGTCACGACGGCGCCATGGGGGATGGTCTTTCCCACCGGCGGGCCGCTGCCGCGTCACCCCTCGCAGCTCTACGAGGCGTTCCTGGAAGGTCTCGTGCTCTTCGTCGTCCTGCTGTGGCTAGCGCGACGTCGGAGAGCCGACGGGATGATCTTCGGCACACTCCTGGCTGGGTACGCGTCGTTTCGGATACTCGTGGAATTCGTGCGAGAGCCGGATCTGCAGCTCGGATTCATCGCAGGCCCGTTCACCATGGGACAACTCCTGAGCGTCCCGATGCTGGTCATCGGCGTGTGGCTGGTGGTGCGAGCGGTGAAAGCCGAGCGGGCGTCCCGCGCAATGCCCGCTGGAGACGAAATCGCTCCGTAACTCGCTAGTCAGTCGAGCAGATTCTGTCGTTCGGCTTCCAGCACGGCGCTTCGCGCTGCAGACACTTGAACCCAGCCGAGGCGGGTAGTCGCTTGATCGGGTCGCAGTACGTGCAGTAGAACTGCGGCAATCTGCCGACGACATCCTTGACGTTCGGGTCAGCGTACGGCTCCTCGTCGGGCTGCTCGAGTATGTGGAGCAGATAGCAGGGCACTGACCGACCTTTCGTTCGGAGTCAGTACGATTGTAGCGGCTTTCGCATCCGCCGTGCGCCGGTATCGTTCGCGTGACGCGTTCCGTGGGTCGATTGACCCTGCCCGTACGGTGTCCGTAGACTGGTCGGGACCAAGGAGGTTCCTCATGCATCATCGGCTCGGTCGGATTCTCGTCGTCACACTCGTGCTCACCTTGCTCGGCTCGGTTGCCGTTCTGGGTGGATGCAAGAGCGGTGAGACGTCGTTAGTATCGTTCTGGCCGAAGGCTGATAAGGAGCGCATCGTTCCCAAGCCCGCCGAGCCCCCGCGTTGGCCACTGACCGGACTCGATGCTCCGAGCGAAGAAGCGACCCACATCAGGGTCGTCTCGGTGAAGATCGAGAACTCGCCGGAGGCGCGGCCGCAGACGAATCTCCAGATGGCAGATGTCGTGTACGAGAGCGTGACCGAGGGCGGTATCACGCGGTTCAACTGCATCTTCCAGTCGCAGAGCCCCGATACTATTGGCCCCGTGCGCAGCGCCAGGCTCTCCGATCTCTACATCGTGCCCGAGTACAATGCGCTCTTCGTTTTCTCCGGTGCGAGCAGCAGCGTGAACAGCCGCGTGAACCAGAGCGGCATCGACAACCTGAGCGAGGACGCGGGCATCTCGTATCCGTTCTTCCGATCGTCGAGCAGGGCACGCCCGCACAACTTGTATCTCACGCTCTCAAAGCTCCGAGAAGAGTCGGTCAAGCGCAAGATGGACCAGACCCAGAACCTCGCCGGGTTCGCATTCGACCGCACGGCCGTCGAGACGACATCGTCGCCGGTTGCGGGTATCTCGATCCCGTTCTCCACCGCCAACAAGGTCGACTGGACGTACGACGCCGGGAGCAACACCTACCTGCGCGTGAACAACGGCAAGAAGTTCATGGACGCGGCCACGAACAAGCAGATCTCGGCGCGCAACGTCGTGGTGCTCTGGGCGCAGCACAAGACCGCCAGTCGCGACAAGGTGGGCTCGGTAACGTACGAGATCGTCCTCAAGGGAACCGGGCAGTGCGCGGTCTTCCGAAACGGACAGCGCTTCGACGGTACCTGGGAGACCGACGGCACCAAGCCACCGTCGTTCCGCGCCCAGGACGGCACGCTCATCAAGCTGAGTCCCGGCAACACCTGGTTCCAGGTCGTACAGCCGAGCGTGAACATCACCATGAAGTGATCTTCTGCGTGGCAGGTCCGGTTGTTCGCATCCTGCCGTGCGGGTAGAATCTGTAGGTCACACCGCCAGCCGGTCGCGTCAGCGCGACCTAACCCCCGATTCGAGGAGCGACGACCATCGTGACAGAGAGCGGCAGCACGACCACCGGCACCCTGAGGGTCAAGACAGGGCTCGCCGAGATGCTCAAGGGCGGCGTCATCATGGACGTCGTCAATGCCGAGCAGGCCAAGATCGCCGAGGACGCCGGTGCCGTCGCTGTCATGGCGCTCGAGCGCGTTCCTGCCGACATCCGTGCAGCTGGCGGCGTCGCCCGCATGGCTGATCCGACGATCGTCGATGACGTCGTGAAGTCGGTGTCCATCCCGGTCATGGCCAAGTGTCGAATCGGGCACTTCGTTGAGGCGCAGGTGCTGCAGTCGCTCGGCGTCGACTACATCGACGAGTCCGAGGTACTGACGCCGGTCGACGAAGAGCATCACGTCAATAAGTGGGACTTCTCGGTTCCCTTCGTCTGCGGCTGTCGCAACCTCGGCGAGGCGCTTCGGCGTATCACCGAAGGTGCCGCCATGGTGCGCACCAAGGGCGAGCCCGGAACCGGCAACGTCGTCGAGGCCGTACGTCACATCCGCTCTGTCAGCGACGAGATCGCATGGCTCAAGGGTCTGCGTCCGGAGCAGCTCTTCGCTGCTGCCAAGGATCTTCAGGCTCCCTACGACCTCGTGAAGTGGGTCGCTGACAACGGCAAGCTGCCCGTCGTGAACTTCTCGGCAGGCGGCATCGCGACGCCGGCTGACGCGGCGCTTATGATGCAGTTGGGCTGCGACGGCGTCTTCGTCGGCAGCGGAATCTTCAAGAGCGGCGATCCGTCGAAGCGCGCGAAGGCGATCGTCGAGGCCACCACACACTTCGAGGATCCCGAGATCATCGCTCGCGTCTCGCGGAATCTCGGCGAGGCGATGGTGGGCATCAACATCTCCGACATTCCTGACGCCGAGCGCATGCAGGAGCGGGGCTGGTAGGGTGAAGGTCGGAGTCCTCGCCCTACAGGGGGCGTTCAGAGAGCACATCGTGACACTTGAGGCGCTGGGTGCCTCGGCGGTCGCCATCAGGCTACCCGAGCAGCTCGGGGACGTCTCGGGGCTCATCATCCCTGGCGGGGAATCCACTGCTATCGGCAAGCTCATGCGGACGTACGGCTTCTACGACGCGATCAGGCAGCAGCACGGCGCGGGCATGGCCGTGTGGGGAACATGTGCCGGCGCGATTCTCATGGCGCGCGAGGTGCTTGATGCGCTACCTGATCAGGAAGCGCTCGGACTTATGGACATCGCAATCCGCCGAAACGCGTACGGCAGACAGGTCGACTCCTTCGAAGCGGACCTGGACATGCGGGGCGTCGAGGATGGCACCTTCCGTGGCGTGTTCATC
>CAZGNF010000115.1:0-6968 GCA_964527045.1 uncultured Coriobacteriaceae bacterium
GTAGGTGACCGCCGTGCCCGCGAGTTCCTCATCGACGAAGAACTCAACGATCGGGTCGTCACTCGTGGGCTCGGGATCAAGGCGGGCATACGGGTATGCGAACTCGCCGCGCGGGGTGCTAATTACGATCTCCCGCCGGCGATTGTTCAATCGCGCGGATTGGATTCTCACAGCTTCTAGCTGCAAGCGTTTCACATGGGTTGGAACAGACTCTTACAGGATCCGAACCGTGGTCGTACGGAGTTGTCGAACGAAGAGCCGGCTACGCGCAGCCAGCGAGCGGCAGAATACCTGAAAGAAGCGCCTCAGCGACTCTCGACGACACGTCTGTGTCCCAGCGCTCGGGGCACTCCCACTCACGCGTGCCATCCAGTGCCGCCGCCAGCGCGGTCGCAATCTCATTCGCGTCCGCTCCAGCAAGCCGGTTAGCGCCAACTGCGATCGTGATCGCGCGCTCGGTGTTGCGCCGCACGGTCACGCACGGCGTCCCGACCATGCACGCTTCTTCCTGAATGCCGCCGGAGTCCGTCACGATTGCCGCGGCATCGCGCTGCAGCGCTAGCATATCGAGGTAGCCGACGGGGTCGCTCAGGCACACGTTACTGCCCTCCGAGCCGTCGATGCCAGCCGAGGCCAGCAGCGGGCGCGTGCGCGGATGGACCGGGAACAGAACCGGTAGCGGTGAGGCCAGAAGCGCCGAGGCGATCTCATGTAGGCGCTCGGGATGATCGGTGTTCTCCGGACGGTGAATCGTCGCGAGCACGTAGCCGCCGGGCGCAAGTCCGTGCGTGCTGCACACGTCGCGAGTCTCGATGCGCGCAAGATTGCGTAGCACGCTCTCCGCCATGATGTTGCCGACGAAGTGGATGCGCGCGGCATCTACGCCTTCCGCGAGGAGATTCTGGTCTGCCTCGCGCACGGGAGTGAGCAGCATGGAGGAGAGCTGGTCCGTCACCAGCCGGTTCACTTCTTCCGGCATGGACATGTCGCGCGACCGCAGCCCGGCCTCAAGATGCACCACAGGGATGCCGATTTTCGCGGCAGCAAGAGCGCCGGCCAGGGTCGAATTCACGTCGCCGACTACCAAGAGCGCATCGGGGCGTTCGGCGGCGAGCAACTCCTCAAGCTTCATCATTGCAGTGCCGGTCTGCACGGCGTGCGTCCCGCTGCCAACGCCGAGGAACCAGGCTGGCGTTGGAATCTCAAGATCGCTGAAGAACACATCCGACATAGCAGCGTCGTAGTGCTGCCCCGTGTGCGCGATGCGCGCATCGATTCCGGCCGAGGCAAGAGCCGGCATGAGTGGCCCGACCTTGATGAAGTTTGGACGAGCCCCGACTACTACGATGATGCGCATTGCGATCTCCCTTACGAGCGCGACCAGACGAAGCAACTAGTTCCGAGGGGTGCGACGCCGCTCCTCTTTCATCACGAGGTTGATGAATCTCGCATTGCCAAAGAGGTACCGCTTCCACATGCGACGCGGCTCCTGGCCGAGCCGATACGCCCACTCAAGCCCGACCTTCTGCATCCAAACCGGGGCTCGCTTCGTGAGACCCGCAACAACGTCGAAACTGCCCCCAACGCCCATCGCAAACACGGGGCCCATGTGCTTGAGGTGCTGGCAGAGGAACTCCTCCTTCCTGGGGCTTGAAATCCCCACGAAGAGCAACCTCGTCCCAGCCTCGCGTATCTGTTCTGCGACTGCCCGGTCGTCATCGAAGTAGCCATTCCGATACCCCGCGATAGCTAATTCCGGATATCGTCCCCGAAGTACATCCACGCACGCCTGGAGAACTTCTTCTTTCGCACCGAGGAAGTACGTAGGCCACCCGCGCTGTTCTGCGCGCTCAAGCAGTCGATGCATCAGGTCAATCCCAGCTACACGCTCAGGCACGGCATGACCCTTTAGTCTGCTGGCCCAAACAATCGACTGTCCATCGGCATTCACCATCTGGCAACGCGCGATGATCTCTTTGAGATGAGGCAGTTCATGCATCATCGCAACCTTGCCTGCGTTGATGACGACGTGCTGCGCAGGCTGTCCAAGCTCAATCAACTCAGTGCAGCGCTCGACGCTCTCGTCCATTGTGAGCATGTCGAGCGGCACACCGAAGATGTCAGCCTTCATGTGACACTACCCCGCTCTTCGATGCCACAGCTTCCTCCAACGGATCTCGCCGTCCCTCGCGCAGAAGCGCAAGGGAAGACTGACCTAGAGCCCAGTGAGCAGCACCCCACCTGACGAAGTAGCGCTTATCGGTCCACAGCCTGTGTTTCTGGTAGTAGACCCTCCCCGTGCAGGAGTCTACCAGATTCATCTTGGTCCAGGCTGCAACACGCTCTGCAAGCTCGGCGGTGTCCCAGCCCCACGTGGCGAGTCGCGCGGCCACATCAACCGCAGTGCCGGCGCTATGGATGTCATACGGGTAGGCACGCGACGGGTAGTATTCCGGTTCCCCGTTCGGACCGAAGAAGTCGCGAACCCAGTGCCTAACGCCTCTGTCTAGTGACTCGCGGACGACCGGATCGCCGGTCGCGAGCCAAACCTGCAACAGCCCGTCCAGGTTGTATGCGGTGTGGAAGTTGTCGGACCAGCCAAGCGAATCGCCGTCGCCGTACGGCCAGGAACCGTCTGGTCGCTGTGCACTCATAGACGTGTTCGCGCAAGCAAGACTCATCTCAAGGAGAACTGATTCGCGCTGCAAGGAGCCCACCATCGCACAGAGGCCTGCGCCGAGCAGATTCGCGTTGTGCACAAGCTGGTTCGACGTAAGGGTGTAGCGAAAGAACGGGCGGTCCTCGTTCGCGAACAACTCGGCACGAAGGAACTTCGCGGACTCAGCCATATCACTCAGAAAGTGCGTATCTCCTGTAACAATCGCGGCGGTTCCAAGTCCGCGCGCGACGAAGACGGTGGCAATTAGGTTCGGTGAACCAGCCGGGTAGAACGCCCATCTCGTCTGGACGTCGAACTCATAGCCATAGGCACCACGCCCGAGCGTCCCGCCGCTGTCTCGCAGGAGTCCCAGATAGTCGCTGGCAAGACCGAGGTGTCCAACACGGGTGGCAGCAGTTAGCAGGCAACCTAGTCCCTTGGCCATGAATATTGGATTGGGCCGGAACAGAAGTAGGGGTCCAATCGGAATGCGTTTGCGAATCTGAATCACGGCCTGGCGCGCACGACGGCTCCTCCGAACCCAGCTCGGAAGTACTCGGCTGGTCAGCGCGTCGTAAGGATCGTAGCCGAGGCAGTCCACCTTGTTCAAAAGGGAGACGTCTGTGCCTTGTCCCAGACTTCCCCCTGCCCGACCAAGGCTAGAGTCCTTCACTTGATGACGCTCCGCAACACGGGGTATACGGCTGGCTCGCACGACAACCAAGCGTCTACTTGCATCGCTCAAACCTCAATCCCGCGAGGTGCTCCGATTCCGTCCACTGCTGCACACCTTTGGCGAATCGTGACACCATGTTCTCCATTGAGTACCGCTGCCCCGCTATCTCCGCCGCGTCTGACATCGATTTCCGAACGGCCTCGTCCTCGAGTACGGCTATCACAGATGCGGCGTACGCACCGACGTCGTGGGGAGTAGTCTGCCCTGTCTTTCCGTCCTCAAGGTACTCGATCTCTGGACTGTGGTATGGCAAGTCAGTCGTGAAAAAGGGGATTCCAGCGGCAAAAGCGTCAAGAATCGCAAGACCGGTGAGGCCAGGCATCAGGAAGACATCACACGAAGCATAGATGCCTGCAAGCTCTGATCCAAAGCAGCTTCCTCGGTAGTGAATCCATGCGTCCTCAGCGGCTGCTCTCTCGACAATCTCACGGTCTGGTCCGTTTCCCACGACCACCAGGTGAAACCTGCCTTTCGTCGCAAGTCTCACGAGCCTCGCAGCGTCTATCAAGAAGGACACACACTTTTCTCGGTAGAGAGCGCCGACGAAGACTCCGACATAGTCATCGGGACGGACACCCATGTCTCTGCGCAGCTTGAGCGACGCCTCGCCCCGCAGACTGGCGACATCGCTTCTCAGAGACTCGGTGTCAATGCTGTTCTCCACAACCGATATTCGATTCGAAGGCACACCAAGGGTCTCAAGGTACTCGCCTGTCCCTGGTGTGTACGTGAACCACCACTCCGGAATCCTTGCGGTGTTTCGCTTCACGCGCTCAACAAGAGAGTCCTCCGGACCCTTCCTGTTGCGACCGTGGCCCCAGAACGCAACACGACGACTACCGATGACAGACCATGCACATGATGCCCAGAAGCCACTGAGCTTCAAATCCTGCGAGAAGACCACGTAATCCACGTCCTCGACCGCCTTCGCAAGTCCGGCTTGCCAAGCAGCTCGCCCGCCACCAAGCCAGACATTCTTCAGCGGGCGGTAGCTTCCCGGCTCGAGTGTCGCCCGGTCACCACGTGAGGCATGAGTGTCAGACGGGAGTCCATACGCAGCGACGAGGTCGACTCCCTGATCGGAGAGTACCTCCCGCAATCGTCGGTAGAACGGCGCACGGTACTGCTTCAAGTCGGCAGCGCAGTGAATAAGCATCTTCGTTGGCTTGCTCACGCTTCTCCTCATCGCGACGGCACCGGCTACGACGGTCGGGGGCGGACCGCGCCAGCATTCTCCCGCCACCGAAGCAAGTATCCCCCAGCTCGGCGCGCGACGCCTAACGTGATGTACGGCACTCGTGCGAACCATGGAGCATTTCGCCAACCAAAGACAACAAATCGGATGATGTTGCCACCGCCCCTGAGTCCAAACAAGTGCTCGCGGTAGTTACGCCACGAAGGGGAGCGCACCAACTTGATGCCACCGCTCTCGTCCGGGCGCACATGAAGAACGACGTCGTAGTCAACAAGCAGGTGATAGCCCTTCCGGGCAGCGCGCAGCGTGTAGTCGTAGTCAGCCAGCGTCTGCGGAAAGCGCCGCTCATCAAAGAGCCCCACACTCTTGAACGCTGAAACCGGAATCAGCAAGCCCCGTCCTGGGCAATGCGTGACTGCATATCTTCCGTGTTGCTCACCAAGAGGCAGCTCGTCCAACAGGCTGCGCGATGACGCAGAGAACCACCGCATCCGCTCCCCGCCATACACGAGACTCCCGCTTGCGTCGTCGAGTGCCACCGCGGAAATGATCGCGTCCGGCACTTCCAGGTGCGCTTCGACCATACGTTCAACGAAGGTCTCTGCAGGAATCGTATCGTTGTTGAGACATATCACCACTTGAGCACCGTGATCGAGAGCGTATTCAACACCCACATTCGTAGCACCGCTCCACCACAGGCTCCCGTCGCCGGACAGACATATCACTTCAGGAAACTCAGCAGCTAACATCGAGGCCGTCGCGTCGGAGGAACCGTCATCAACGACAACAGTCTGCGAGCCTATGAGGCTCTGCAATCTTAGCGCCGAGAGACATTCGCGAGTGAATGCACTCCTATTGTGCACAGGAATGACTATAAAGACGCTTCGGACATCCATTGCGACCGGGTCCCTCCTTGCTGGCGCTGCGAACTGGGCCCACTAAGTGCGCGGAACCGATTCCGTTGCGGTGTTGACACATGATGCGTACAGATGCCGATGTCGCGACGAAGAGATTGCTTCCGCCTTTGCTAGAAGTCTTCCTGTAGAGCAGTCTCCCGGCCGCCTACGTGCGACTGAACCGCTGCCGCCAACCCTAGCCCCAGGAACACCAGCGGCCAGATGTCCATCGAGTAGAACATCATATAGACGTGAAGCGCGACGACTGTGGCAAGTGAGGCGTCAACAAGGCCGCGCTCACTTCCCCGAAGCCGCGACCGGCCGAGCAGCAAGACTCGCAGGTAGCTGACTGCCAGCCATATGTAGAGACCTAGGCCCACGGCTCCGAGCTTGATCACGGTTTGCAGGTAGTAGTTGTGGGGTTGGAACTGAACCGTACGCTCGAGTTCCGGGATGTAGACCGCCCATCCCCCGCCAAAGCCCTCGCCCGTCACGAACACAGCGCGGGCGCGGGGAAGTGAGGCGTTCCAATGAGCAACTCGACCTCCCGCCGTGTCCTCAAGAGCAATTGCCGCCTCGGCTCTTCCGACCAGTAGAGCACTGAACTCCGGAATGGCGAGCCAGACAACTGACGCAAACAGACCTAGCGCAAGCACTGCGGGCACGAGCCACTTCAATACAGAACGTGGGGACACGACTCCGAAGAGCAGCAGGCCTCCGAGCAGGCCCAAACCCGCAGCCCAAACGGAACGGTGTGCGTTGCTGATCGTCAACAGGACGCCCAGCATCATAGTCACGATATAGGGGAGCCGTGACAGCCCAAGCTGGTCCCTTGACGCCCAGAGATAGCACATTCCAAGGAGAAGACCGAGCGCCAGCGATGCGCTCGAGAATCTAAAAAGGGTGCGGTTCACAATCGGCGCCAGCAGAATCATCGGAGCAACCGCGATACCCACGGACCAAGCGACAACGCGGCGCAGGACAAGCTCATCTCGTAGAGATACTGCGGCGTACGCCGGGACAACTAACGCGAGATACATGTAGCGCAATTCTCCGGGGGCCGCGAGCCCATATAGGCCGATATTCCGCAAGGTATTCACGATTGCCCAAAGACCGAACACCATTAGCGGCGCCCGAAGGACGCCTAGTCGCTGTCGCCCAGAGCGAGTGAAGTAGAGGCTGGCCACACACAGTGTCATACCAACCATCAGGACGTCCTCGGGTCTTACTAGTGCGAACTTCCCCAGCGTGGTTGCGCCGAAGTACTGCGGAAGAGCTGTTAAGGCAACAAGCAACACGGTCGTCGTACCAGGGAATCGTTTCGCAATGAACCATGCCACGAGGGCCGCACCACCAGCTGCGAGAACTTCCAGGTGACCCAAGAAAACTGTCACACCGAGAAGGAGCAGAGACAGTGGGGCGACGAGGGTTCGCATCCACTTGCTAGTATCCGATCGCCAATTGGAGGCCTTGCCGGATACC
>CAZGNF010000116.1:0-6943 GCA_964527045.1 uncultured Coriobacteriaceae bacterium
CGCTCAGGCGCGCCATCTTCGACCGGATGCTCGCGGGGGGCCGCACGAGCGCCGGCGCCCGCGAGAACATCAAGAGCGAGGCGGTGAGGTGGCTTGCGGCGATCCGGCGCACGCTCCTGGTGCTTGGCGAGCGGCTCGTCGAGCGAGGTGTGCTGCGTGATCGCGACGACGTCTTCTTCCTCGCGGCCGATGAGCTCAAACGACTGGTCGCTGGCGATGCGAGCACCGACTGGCGCTCGCTGATCGCACGACGTCGGGCCGAGCACGGCTACCTCGAGACGCTCTCGCCGCCCTCGATTGTGGTCGGGGAGTGGGACGAGCACACCGACGGCATGCGCATACCGGACGGCGTTGACGTCCTCAAGGGGATCAGCGTGAGCGCCGGCGTCGCGCGCGGTCCGGCGCGGGTGTTCCTCTCGGCGGATACCGAGGAACACGTGCTGCCAGGCGAGATCCTCGTGGCGCCGTTCACGGATCCCGGCTGGACGCCGTACTTCATCCCGGCTGCCGGCATCGTTATGGACATGGGCGGCATGCTCTCCCACGGCAGCATCATCGCTCGCGAGTACGGGATCCCGGCTGTCGTGAACGTGGGACCCGCCACGCGCATCATCAAGACCGGTGACCTCGTCGAGGTCGACGGCGACCGCGGGGAAGTGCGGCTGCTTGGGCAGCACACCGAATGAGAGTGGGCTCATGGACACAACGATGATCCTGCCAAACAGCCGAGACGCGATTGAGGCTCGTGCGGGGGAGGCGGCCATCAACGCCCGCGCCGTGTGGGGCATGCTGTTCCTGCGCCCGGCTCTCGCGCTTGGCTTTCAGTGCCTCTTCGCGCTCGGGTACGCGCTTGGCGGCTCCGTCGAGCCGTGGCGCGCGGCAGCCGATTGGTGGCTCGGCAGCTTCGCGCTGGGCGAGTTCATCAACATCTGGCTGCTGCTTCGGCTCTCGAAGCGTGAAGGGCTGCGCTACCGCGATCTACTCGGCGTTCGGAAAGGCGAGGGGAAGCGTGACGCGCTGTGGGTCGTGATCGCCCTCCTCGTGAGCGGTCCTCTCGGCTTCTTGCCGAACGTGCTGCTTGGCGGCGTGCTGTGGGGGAGCGCGCAGGTCGGGGCGGACCTGATGTTCCGACCGCTGCCGGTCGCTGGCGCGTGGGCGATCCTCATGGTGTTCCCCATCGTGCATGCGCTGACCGAGCTACCCACCTACTACGGGTACGTGATGCCACGCCTCCAGGCGCTCTCTGGTCGCACGGTCTGGCCGGCGCTCTTGTGCGCGTTCGTCTTGGGCGCGCAGCACGTGTTCCTGCCGCTGCTCATCGACTGGCGCTTCGCGCTCTGGCGTCTGCTCATGTTCATGCCGTTCGCGCTGTGGTTGGCGTACGTGCTGAATCGACGGCCGACATCGCTGCGCTATCTGGCGATCGGCCACTACTTTCTCGACTTCCAGCTGCCCGTGTTCGTGCTGCTGGCTTCGCTCGCCGCCAAGTAGTCACCAGGACCGTAGCGGACTCTCGAAACTTGTCGCTTGACACGCGTAACAGTGTTCTGTTACGCTCTCTCCAGAGAGTGAGGAGGCACGGTTATGGAACCTGGAATGATCTCAAAGAAGGACCTGCTCCAGCAGACCGGCATCAGCTACGGTCAGCTCTACCGCTGGAAGCGCAAGAACCTCATCCCCGAGGAATGGTTCGTCCGCAAGTCGACCTTCACCGGTCAGGAGACGTTCTTCCCACGCGACAAGATCCTGGCCCGCGTGGAGCGCATCCTCTCGATGAAGGACGGCGACGCGTCGCTCGACGATATCGCCGAGGCGGTCTCGCCCGATCTTGGCGGCATCAGCCTCACGCTTGCCGACGTGACCGAGCGAGGCGTTGCGTCCGAAGCTGCGGTGGGCGTGTTTCGCTCGGCTCATCCGGACGCTGCAGCGCTCGTGTTCGGCGAGCTCGTCTCGCTCTACGTGGTGGACAAGCTGCTTGGCACAGGCGACGTATCGCTTGAAGAGGCGCGGTCGGTACTTGCCACGCTTGAGGAGCAGTTCGGCGCATTCGAGGGGAGCGATGGCGACCTCGTGTGCGTGCGCAAGATGGGCGTCTCGGTGTGTGGGCTCGTTACGAACTCAGCCGAGGTCCGGCTGGAGTCGGCTGCGCGTCTCGTGGCGCGCGTGAACTTGCAGGAATCGGTCGAGGCGCTCAGCGCCCGACTGTAAGAAGACGGAGGAACGAAGATGGCTGAGAACGGAATCAACAACATGAAGATCGCCGGCGAAGGCAGCGTCGGCGGTGGGACGTACGGCGATGTCACGATCAACGGCGCAGGCCGCGTGACCGGTGACATCACGAGCGACGACTTCCGCATCAACGGCGCGGGCTCCGCAGATGGCAACGTCGCGTCGCTGATGATCGACATCAACGGTAGCGGCTCGTTCAACGGCAAGGTCGAGACCAAAGAGATGAACGTCAAGGGTGACGCGTCGGTGAAGCAGGGTCTCGGTGTGAGCGACCTCAAGGTGAAGGGTCGTCTCTCGGCGGGCGGGATTGCTGCCAACACCGTGGACGTGCGCGGCGAGGTCCGCGTGAAGGCGAACCTTGAAGCCGAGACGCTCACCGGCGAAGGTGCGTTCCGTGTCGACGGTATGGTGAACGTGGGCACGCTCGACTTCGCGCTTCACGGCCTGTCGAACGCCCGCGAGATCGGCGGCGATAAGGTGCGCATCACGCTCGGCCGTGGGTTCGTCGGCGCGTCGCTGATTGGCCTCTTCACGGATCGTCGCCTCACTGTCGAGACGATCGAGGCCGACGAAGTCGCGCTTGAGAACACGACTGCGAAGGTCGTTCGAGGCACGAACGTGCGCATCGGCAGCGGGTGTGACATCGCGCTCGTTGAGTACAGCGGCACGATTGACGTCGCGTCCGATGCGCGGGTGGGCGAGTCGCGGCAGGTCGCGAAGGCGTAAAGCGTCGTAGAATACGGGTGGCACGTGCGTCGGCGTGCCACCCGTGCGTTCTGGAGGTCCGCATGCCGACCGAGTCGTTCAAGCCGAAGTCCTCAGCCGGATGGGCATGGTGGATCGGGATAGCCGCGCTCATGGTTGCAAGCGCGGCGCCCGTGCTCTTCCTGCCAGCTTCCGAAGAGGTCCCGTGGTGGGTCGACCTCATCTTGTGGGGAACCGTCGGCCTGGGCCTCTGGTTTCTCGCGATCGCCGCCTACTTCCCGTCGATGCGCTACGACCTCGCCGAGACGGAACTTGTGCTCAGCTACGGTTCGCTGCTCGTGTATCGCATCCCGTATCGCTCACTGACGCGAATTGAGCGCCGCGACCTGGCGTGGAGCTCGCAGTCCAGTATGCGACTGCCTGGACTGGCGCTCTGGACAGTGCCGACCAAGGGCGGCAAAGTGCGGATGTGTTCGACCCGGGCAACGCGAGGCGTGCTGCTGCTCTCGGTAGCCGAGGGCCTCCCGTATGGCATCAGCCCTGCCGAGGAGGATCGCTTCGTCCATGAGCTCCTTGCACGGGCGCGCCAGGCAGGCGCGGAGCCGACGGTCGACCTGTCGAGCGTCCCGCCGTCGCGTTAGCGCGGCTGCTGTCCTCTGGCCACCGGTATCTGGATCTCCGTCAGGTACTCCTCGGGCGGAACCCTGTTCGGGTCAGAGTAGTAGATTTCCATCGGAGGACCGGTGATCTGATAGCCGTTGCCACCGATCCACGCCCACAGCTCGCCATACGTCGGCGCGACCGTCTCGTAGGGTCCGTGGTGCATGGCTGAAACCACCGTCATCGCCGCGACGTGCTTGACCCCGATGCCGTCTTCATCGGGTTCCTGCTCCGGCGGGTTTCCCCCAATCGGGGCCCACAGCTCCCAGAGCGCCTCATCCTCAGGCGTCTCGGGTGGCATTGTCAGGTACACCGCGTGTGGCATTCCCACCGGCACCAGCCCGTGTTGCCCGATCCAGCCGTAGAGTTTGCCATACCCCTCCGGCGTTTGTGCGTACGCTCCGGTCATCGTCAAGTACGCGACTGTCTGCGCTGCTGTCTGCTTGATTTCAGGTATCGACACTGCAACCACCCCCGGCGTATCTATCCCCAGATTCACACAATCCATGCCCGAGGCCCACAGAGCTGCAGCGGTCAGCCGCCGAAGTGCCTGAGGACGGTGAGTGCGCGCAGCGTAAGCCAGCGGCTGGGTTCGCCCTTGCGCTCGACATCGGCCAGCATCTTGCCGTTGAGGCTGTTGCGGAGCTTCCAGCGCCATTCGGCGTCGGCCTGTTCGCGTACCACCGCGAGCGCGGGTTCGTACTCGGGACGTCGGCGTTCCCCGACGCGTGTCAGTGCGAGGAGCGCCTCGAGCGCATCCGAATTGTACGAGAGCGGGAACCCAAACCGCAGCCAGCCGGGCTTGTCCTTGTAGTGCAGCTCGCCGCGCCCGGCAAGGAAGCGCTCGCGGATGCCTGCGCGCTGCCCGCTCGGCGTCGTCCAGAACTCCTCGCCAAACGCGCGGGCCTCCTCGGGCAGGCACCGCGTGATCTGCTTCTCGCGCAGGACGCGTACGCACTCGTCACGAAGCGCCTCGGCACCCTCCGGCCACAGCTCGCGCGGCACCTCGCCGAGGAAGAGCAGCAGCTTTGGTGCAAGCATGTGGCAGTAGCCGTTGAGTGTGTCCAGACGCGCACCCCAGGCCTTCGCATTGTCGGCCTTCGACAGATCCATCGCACCACAGGTGAGACACCCGAAGGTGTCGAAGAGAGCCACGCAGTAACGAAGGGCGGCTATGATCCGCTTATCGTGCGAGAAACCCAGACGCGCCAGCGCGCGCCCGACGTTGGCGGTGAGGCACGGTATGGATGCGGCCGGGCGCCCGTTGCAGCTCCAGGAGCCGTCCTCCAGCTGCCGCGAGAACGCGTAGGCTGCCGCTTGCTTCACGCGCGCGTCGTCACCGTTCGCGTACAACTCCCCGAGGAGATGCACCTGCCAGAGCGAGCCGCCGTACTTCTGGTAGTCCCTGCCCGGAGTGGCCCACGAACCGTCAGGCGCCATCCGTTCGAGGATCGTGGCGACTGGCTCATACTCGTTGCGCCGCTCCCACAGCGCCGCGGACTCCGCGTCGTCCTCCATGCCGAGAAGCATCCGCCGCGTGAGGACGGCGACCGGCGGGTTCTCCTCGGCGGAGAGCCATGCGATCGTCTCGGACGGTATAGCGGCGATGACATCGGTAGTCATGGTGCCTCCTCTTCCTGTGGGGAATGTACCGCATGCGGGTGACATGGAAGCCGACGATTCTCGCGCCGTTGCGGCTCCTCGGCGATAATGGAGGCGCACACCCGCCGAAAGACGAGGAGCCCGCTCATGATCCCCCGCTATTCACGCCCCGAGATGGCCGCCATCTGGGAGCTTCAGAACAAGTTCGAGATCTGGAAAGAGATCGAGGTCCTAGCCTGCGAGGCTCAGGCGGAACTCGGTGTCATCCCGCGGGAGGCCGCCGTCGAGATCCGCGAGAAGGCCGCCTTCGAGGTCGAACGTATCGAAGAGCTCGAGGCGACGCTCAACCACGACGTCATCGCGTTCCTCACCAACATGGCCGAGCACATCGGCGAGCCAAGCAAGTACGTCCACTACGGGATGACCTCGAGCGACCTGGGCGACACGGCGCTCTGCTACCAGATGACGCAGGCGCAGGACATCATCATCGAGGACGTTCGTCGCCTTGGGCGCCTGTGCGTGCGCCGCGCGATGGAGTTCAAGGACACCCTCTGTGTCGGCCGCACGCACGGTATCCACGCAGAGCCGATGACGTTCGGTATGAAGTGGGCGAGCTGGGCCTGGATGCTCAAGCGCGCCGAGGGCCGCCTCATCGCAACGAGGAAGTTCTCGGCGGCATGGGGAGCGATCTCTGGTGCGGTTGGCAGCTACAGCAACATCGACCCATTCGTAGAACAGTACATCTGCGAGAAGCTGGGACTCACGCCAGACCCGCTCTCCACGCAGGTGATCGCGCGCGATCGCCATGCGCACGTGCTCGCGGTGCTCGCCACGGTCGCCGCCACCGCCGAGGCGATCGCCACCGAGATCCGTGCGCTGCAGAAGACCGACACACTTGAGGTGGAGGAGCCTTTTGCGAAGGGCCAGAAGGGTTCCTCGGCTATGCCGCACAAGCGCAACCCGATCACTGCTGAGCGGGTCTGCGGGCTGGCGCGCGTCGTGAAGGCGAACGCCCAGGTGGGCTTCGACAACGTGGCGCTGTGGCATGAGCGCGACATATCACACTCCTCGGCCGAGCGCGTGGTGCTCGCCGACAGCTTCATCGGGACCGACTACCTGCTCGGCAAGCTCGAGTGGATCCTCGACGGGCTCGTCGTGTATCCCGAGCGGATGCTGGCGAATCTGGAGGCGACGCGCGGGCTCATCTACTCGTCGCGCGTGCTGCTAGAGCTGGTCGACACCGGTATGCTGCGTGAGGACGCGTACGCGGTCGTGCAGCGCAACGCGATGATCGTCTGGGACGATATCCAACAGGCCCGAACGGGGAAGACGTACCGCGAGTTGCTGGAAGCGGATGGGGACTGCCCGCTCACGGCCGAGCAGCTCGACGCCATCTTCGATCCGTGGGCGTTCCTGGCCCGCTCTGGAGTGCTCTTCGAGCGGCTCGAGGGCTGCGTCTTCTAAGAGTCGTGACTTCGATTGTGAACGCACGGAATGCTGACGGGCGGCGGTAATGTCGCGACCGGTGGCAGTCGATTTGCTGACCTTCCTGATACACTCTTAACGCACGCACTACCGACAAAGGATCCCACGTGTCAGGACGGTCCTTCCTCGTCCGGCTATCTCGTCGTCCGGCCCTATCGGGTCGCGCGCTGCTCCTTGCCGTCCTCGCGCTCGTCGCGCTCGCGCTCATCCTCCCGGCCTCCGCCTTCGCGGTCTCCCCGCACGCCGGTTCCGCCGAGAAGGA
>CAZGNF010000117.1:0-6938 GCA_964527045.1 uncultured Coriobacteriaceae bacterium
TGATTGGACCGAGCACACGTGCAGGTACGCCTGCAGCAATGACCCCTGAAGGGATGTGCCCAGTGACCACGCTACCTGCCCCGATTACCGAACCATCGCCGATAGAGGCGCCTTTCAGTACGATTGCGCGGACACCAATGAATACGTCTCTCCCGATGACGACGGGCGCCGTCGCCACCCCAGTCTTCAGATAGCGACGCTCGAACGAGTTCACCGGATGAAAATCCGTGTCGGAAATGATCACGTCCGCGCCCAGTAGACATCCGTCGCCAATTACAACGGACTCAGCGGCACAAATGCTGGCACCGCTTATGCCTACGTGCTCACCTATCACTATCACGGCACTAGCGGAAATGGTGCGAATGATGCAGGGATGACTCAGCCCGAGGGCGGTATGATGTGAGTCTGAGACGAGAATCGTTCCTCGCCCGATAGCGACACTCGAATCTTCATGCAGCGAGACGATCGGCCATCCAAGTATTTCAACCCTGCCTTCGAGCATTGGCGCTTGCACAATATTGAAGACCGCTGTCTGCAACCTAGCCGCAACGCGACGTACCTTATGGACCATTCTCGGAATCACAGCAACTCCAAACGCGCTATCAATACTAGGACTCCACGGAGGCAATCATACAGCCGATGCGCGCCACATGAGTCGATGGCCGGAATGGCCACTTTGCACCCCTTTCGTCTCATGCGAATGCCCTCCGGCAAGTGGACCGCTGCCCCGCGCATTATCCGGCACTGGCAATGTTCCGCAGGGCGGCAAGGTACGTGTCCACAGCAACTTCGGCATTGAATGACTCCGCCGCCCGGTACCGCGCCCTTGCGCCCATTTCATCGGCAGCTCCCAAATCGCCGACCAGGTGATCGAGCTCCGCGGCAATCGCTGCCGAACTGCGTATGTCGCACAGTTTGCCGGCGCCGCCAGCGAGTAGATCAGGCACATTGCCGGAATCGCGACCTCCTATCACAGGAGTCCCTAGAACCATTGCCTCGAGAACCGTCATGCCGAAGGACTCCTCCAGGGCCGGGTGAAGCATGATCGATGCGGATTGTATGATTCTGAGCGTTTCCCCATAGGGTAAGCTCCCATGGAAGCGCAGACCGCGATCTAGCCGCCGTCTCCTGGCCCAGCGCTCGGCCACCCCGCCAGACTCAAAATCGCGCCCGATCAGATCGTAGGTCCACCCGCGCTGACAAGCCAGGCTCTTCGAAAACGCCTGGATCGCGTTAGAGACGTTCTTGCGGCGATCGAATCCATTCCCCACCGTTACCACGGCTGGCCGTTTGATCGCGGCAACTTGGGCAGCCGCCGCAACCTGCGCTCCGTAGAAATTCGGAATTACCCACACGGATGATCGCCGCGAACTTGGCATCATAGCCTTCATGTACGGAGATGTGACACTGAAGTTGTCTCCACGCTGGAGCACGCTGGAGTTCAAGATTGCTCGCAGTAGCCGATACGCATTCGGCTTCATCCGAAGGATGGTCGGCGCATGATCACGAACCGTAATCAGCGTTGGAATGTCCGCATCCAGGGCGGCCGCAGCGAATTCATAGCTCCACTGGGCGCTCAGCACGTCTGGACGGTAGAAGCGAACAGCGTCTACCATGGCTCGTCGTTCCGACCGGTACATCATCACTGCAGAGCGCGGACGCCGCCGCGGAACGACAACCACTGTCAGAGCACGGCTCTCCCAGACTTCTGTCTCGCTGATACCAGTCGATGTTGTTATTGCGGTTACACGTAGTCCGCGACCCAGCAAGCCGCTGATGATTGCCGAGACAATCGGCGCAGGGTACCCGATGGGCAGACACTTCCGTTGGTGGGAGCCAAGAGGCAGCATCTCCAGAGTCATCGGCCCCAGTACGCCGACATGTAGACTCGAGTCACGCGTTCCATCGACCACGCTTGCCAATTCAGCCGCCAATCAATTGAGGCATCATCTGCCAGAGCGGCCCTTGGGGGCGGGCACCAGCATCTCCGCGACAGCAACGCGCCCGCTCGACGATGAATCTCGCAACACAAGCGCGCGTCAGATTCTGCTCGAAGAACTCCCGGTTCTTCAACGACACCGCATCGAGTTCGTCTCCGCTTGCGTCCAGCAGCGCGTCTACTCTCCCAAAGAGCTGACGGTCCTCATCGAAGAAGGTCCCGTTCATCCATTCTGGGAAGACCGCATCGAAGCCAGGATTCCTGTTGTAGAGAATTGGTATCCCAGACGCTAGGGCAATCGGAAGTCGATTAGAGAATACATATGGGTAGGTCGAGTTGTTCACTCCCACAGTCAACACAGCCGATCTGTAGATGGCGGACTGCTCATCAAAAGCGCACGGTCCCATGGCCGCTGGCCCCGACCAACCTCGCCCGTAGATGGCAACGTTCTTGCCATAGCGTTTAACGAGTCTCTCAATGGTGAGACGTCTTCGGCGCGCTCCAGGCATCGTCTTGAACGGAATCTTGCTCGAGCTTCTGTTTCCAATCACAACGATCTGGTGGTCGTGTCCGGTGTTGGAGCGCCACACGTGCGGGAATCGGCTGCCCGACGCGCAGCTGGGAGCATAGGCGAGGTCGCGCACACCGGCCCTGCGAAGGGTGCGAACCACGGGGCCACCACACGGCAAGTACACCTGGTCGCACCGACTCATCACTGTCGTCATTGTATGAGGAATTGGCTTGAAGACGGGGTGATAAGAGTCCCCTTCCCAATAGACCATCGCGGGGTGCGAGCGCCCGGCAGTGATAGCCTGGAGATCGTGCTCACTCACTTCAAGCGACCCCGTATGCATCCAGATCACCAGCTCATGGCCGACCAACTCTAGGGCGTCTCGAATCCGACCGACGATCGCACTATCAGTCTCCCCAGCGACCTGCAGACTGGCGAACGGAATGACGTCATAGCCCGAAAGCAGGCCTTCTCGCACCAAAGACTCAAATGCCTCGTAGACATCAGGGTGCGATCCCATCGGATGCTCGTTCAGAACGACCAGAGCCTTCATCGAAGCGAGACACCGTCCAAACAGGCAATGCCGACCACACGGTCCGCAAGAGTCAGCAACCTCTCAATTCGAGGTGAGCCAAATCGTCCGGCGCGGTTCCGCAGTACCCGGTACACCAGTCCCTTTTGAACGAACAGACTTGCAGCCACCAGAATCGCACCGCCTGTCAGGATCTGTACAAGCAGCGTAGAAGCTAGCGACATCTGGAGCAAGCCTCCTAGCCGTGACTCCCCGTAGAGGAGGATTGCTGCCGCAAGGCCGCCGACAACTCCTGGTGTGTACGCTCTGACAAGCTCTCGACGACCAATTGTGGCGACCCGCATAAGCACCATATTCTGCGCAATGAGATTCGCTGTCTCCGACGCCGCAAACGCGGTCGCATACCCAACCAAACCGTACCGCGCCATAACAATGAGCATAGGACCGAGTACCAGAAACTGACCGACCCTCAGAATCGCCTTCTCCCTCAGATGAGCCGTACCCTCAAGCAGAATCCCTCCGAAATGGGACAGCATCGCCGCGACGGCGGCCAACGCGACAACGCGCATGACCGGAACCGAGGCGGCCCACTGAGATCCCAGCATGACGCCGATGACTTCGTTAGCGGCACCTGCCATGCCAAGCGCAACAGGCATGCCGATTCCCGCGAAGACTGCAGTCAGCGAGATATACGCACGACCGGCGCGCGGCAAATCCCTTTGAATTCGGCTGAAGCCCGGAAGCAAGACTCGCGACAAGCTGGTGCTCATATAGCGCATGGGAAGACCAGCCAAGCTTAGCGCTCTCGAGTAGTAGCCAAGCTGGGTCGACCCCATCAATCTGCCAACCAGCATGGTGTCCAGATTCGAACTCAGAAACTCAAGGAAGGAGATGGCGGACACGGCGGTTCCGAACCCGAGCAGCTCTCGATATGGCTGCCAGCGCAGAGGGGGCACGAGCCTCGGGCGAGCGATCAAGTTGTACACGACGCTTGCCACAGTTGCCTGGGCCAGTCCCGCGAAGACCAGCGCCCAGACACCGACCCCCAAGAATGCCAGAATGAGCGAGCCACCATACCCGATAACGTAGGCGGCGATTTCGGTGAGTGCGATAGCCCGGAAGCGCATCTTCCGGCGAAGAATCCCGAACGAAGTTGTCGACGTACCAGAAATCACGAAGGACAAGCTCATCCAACGTAATACAAGTGTGAGATCCGTTGAGTCCAGCAGCATCGAGCCCAAAGGCGCGCCGAGCCAGACGGCTGCGGCAAACAGACCCCCGATGATCGTCGACGCCCAGAACCCTGCAGCAACATGACCGTCCAGTAGTTCGGGACGCTGCACGATTGCTTGACCAACACCCATTTGCGCGAAGTACTGGCCGAAGCGGAGCACCACTGCAGCCATCGCAACGAGACCGAATGCCTCGGGAGTTAGCATCCGCGCGAGAACCGCAGTCACTGCCACCTGCAGGGCGGCTGTGACGACGGTGGACGAGTAGGTCCACTTGGCTGCGCTCAGCGTCTTGGCAGTAAGAGCCTCACCACCACTGGACTCGTGCGGTCGCACTATGGAAGTAGTCCCTGCAGCAGTCCCCAACCCATCGCCTGGTCGAGGAAGTACACCACCAGCACGACGATCACGATCACCACGAGCGCCGCCAGCACACCGGTCAGTACTCGGCCGACCGTCTCGGCGAACTTGCGGCCGGGGCTCGTTGGGGGGATGTAGATCTGCTGCTGCGTCTGCGGCGATGGCGTCATGGCTGCCGTCTTGCCGTGCTTCTTGGAACGGCCGTCTGCGGGCACGCTGTTGTAGTAGTCGGCGTAGTAGTAATAGCCCTTGTAGCCCTTGCCGTAGTAGTAGCCGTAGCCACCGCCAGCGGCGCTGCTCTCAAGGCCCCACACCACGGTACCTATCACGCGGGCGCCGATCTGGCTCAGCATCTCGGTGGCCTTCTTGCCGGCATCGCGGGTGGACTCCCCGCCCTTGGTCACGATGAGCACGCCGTCAACCCAGCGTGCAACGGCAGCGCCGTCGGCAACCGCGAGGAGCGGCGGCGTGTCCACGATCACCCAGTCGGCCCACTGCTCAAGCTCTTTGATGAGCGCTCGCATCTTCTCGGAACCCAAGAGCTCGCTCGGGTTCGGCGGCAGCTTGCCGCTCGTGAGGATCATGAGGTTCTGCAGCTCGCCGGAGCGCTGGAGAGCGCTCTTGAGCGTGTTCGCGCCGGTGAGCACGTCGGAAAGCCCGATCATCGTGTTCACCTGGAAGAACTGCTGCGTGGTAGGCCGCCTGAAGTCGCATGAGAGCAGCACGACCTTCTTCCCCGCCTGCGCGAGGCCAGCGGCAAGGTTAGCGGCCACCGTGGACTTGCCTTCGGCGGGTGCCGCGCTTGTTACCAGCAGCGTCTTGATGTTGTGCTCGAAGTTGATGAAGTCGAGCGAGTTGCGCAGAACGCGGTACGCCTCGGCCGCAGCCGTGCCCGGGTGCGTCACCAGCGTGAGGCGGCGCTTCTCGTCCTTCTCGAACTTCTCGGCAGGGATCAGTCCCAGCACAGGTGCGCCGTAGACCTTCTCGGCTTCCTCGGAGGACTTGATGGTGTTGTCCAGGTACTCGTACAGGAACGCCATGCCCAGCCCGAACACGAGGCCCACAGCCAGCCCGAGCGCACCGTTACGCATGGGGCTCGGTTCAACCGGCTCGCCGGTGACGACTGCGGTGCTCACCAGGCGGCCGGAACCCACCTCAAGCTGCTCCTGGATGCGGAGCTCCTCAAGCTTGCCGGCAAGCGTGGTGTAGCTGCCGGTCGCGATAGCAAGCTCGGCGGTAAGCTCGTCGCTCTTGCCTTGCGTGCTGATCTTGCGGCCCAGTTCCAGCAGCTCTTGCTTCGCCTGCTCCAGGCGCTGGTCCACCTCGTCGGCAGCGGCCTTGATGCTCTCGCGCTTGTAGTCCTTGCTCCAGGCCACGAACTCCTCGGCCATGGTGTTCGCGATCATCGCGGCCATGCGCGCGTCGCCCGCCTTGGCGGTAACGGTGACGATGTTCGTCTGGCCCACCGCGGAGATGGTGATGCGCTTGAGGAGCGCCTCCGGGGACTCCTTGAGGCCCAGCTTGCGGATGGTGTTCTCGGCAAGCGGTCGCAGCTGCATGAGCTGCACCTGCGTCTGCAGCCCCCGCTCGGGCTGGCTGGAGAACTCGGAAATCACGTTACCCAGAAGCGCGGCGCCGGTGTCCTTCTCGGAGATGAGGACCTTCGCTTGGCCCTCATAGACGGCCGGCTGCAGGAAGCTCACTGCAAGCGCTGTGATCGTCACGATCACGACTGCCTGGATGATGACCCATTTGCGAGCCCGGATGACGTTGAGGTAATCGCGCAGCTCCACGCAGTTTCTCCGCTTCTTGTGGCCGGGCTAGTTCTTAGTGAATGAAGTGATGAACCACGTTTTCGTGCCACTGATGGTCTTGCTCACGCACACGATGCTACCGGCGGTGCTAGGAGCCGTGCCGCCGCCCACCGTGATGTTCACGGTAGCGGTGCCGGATCCGCCGGAGACGCTGTTCACGGTGCACTTCTTGTACGTGCCGTTCACGATGCCGACCACGATGGCCTGGTTGGCGGCCTGGTTGCTCACGATCGTGGAGACGATGCCCAGGTCGGCTGCCTTGCCGGTCGTTACGGCGAGCGAGTTGCCGGAGCGTGCGATGCTGGAGAAGTACCAAACGCCGCTGTAGTTGCGAAGCACCATGGTGCCGGAGAGCGAGCCGCCGGCCTTGTAGCTCACGGTGATGGGAACGTTCGCGGTGGTGCCGCTCTTGGTGACCGTCCCGAAGCTCACGCTGGCAACCTCGCCGTTCACGAGCTTGGTGATCTGCTCCTGGCTGGCGACCTGCTCCCAGTACATGCGCGCCGCCTGATCGGCGGTCGGCGGCTTCACGGCGGGCGTGGTGCTGCCG
>CAZGNF010000118.1:0-5165 GCA_964527045.1 uncultured Coriobacteriaceae bacterium
TCGACATGACGCTCGCAGACGTCGAGGCGATTCTTGGTGAGCCCGCCGAGGAGGTCATCATCGACCCGGCGCTTGCCGAGGAAGACGACACGCACGTCTACGTGACCGAGTCGGCGATCTTCACCATCGAGCGCGGTTCGCTCACATACCTGCAGACGATCGGGGTCGAGCGATGAGGCGCATGCGAGTGCCAATCGCGACGCTGCTGGTCTTCACCTTGCTGTTCGCCGCGCCAGCACCGGCGTATGCAGCCAAGGGTCCGCTCGGCTTCGTCAAGAACGTCATCGACCGCGTGGTCGAGGCCGTCGACAAGATCACGGCGCCGCCACGCAAGGTCGTGACCGCCGCAACCCGCTGGATGGGCCCAGTGCTGGGGCCGCTCGCGGCGGACCTGGTGATGCAACGCGTGATCTCGTCGAACAGCAGCGTTCGCGAGGTCTTCCGACGGCTCTCGCAGGCCCGCGATGTGAGCCAGAACATCGAGGACGTCGAGCGACAGGCGGAGCGGCTCCGAAACGCGTACCGCGACGATGCGCGGGCGCACACGAGCGCGGTCGAGCAACTCGAGTGGCAGGCGCAGGCGATCAAGGACGATCCGCTCGCAGGCGACATCAAACAGCTCATCCGCATACGCTCACTGCAGGACGGCCATGAGCAAATGGCCGAGCGGCTCACAGCGCGCGCGAACTCGGTCAGCACCGAGGATCTGCTCGCGCTCGCCGGACAGCGCATCGTGCGCGACACAGTCAACAGCGCGCGCAACATAGTCGTGCAGGAATCGCGCGCGGAGATCGAGCGTCTTCTTGGCGTCGAGGTCATCGAGGACTTCTCGGCGGGCGGGCTGTCGCCCGAACAAGTCGTGTCGATCGTCATCAACGGCGACGTCGACATGGCGCTGATCCGCTCGGGACTCGATCCTGCCGAGGTCGGCGAGGCACGCGATCGCATCAAGAGCCAGCTCCGCACCGAGCTCGAGAACCGTCGCTCCAACCTCCGGGATACCTGGCCCGCAACCGTGCGTCGGATCGTCGGCGAGAACGTGAAGGCGGTGCGTGAAGGCTCAACGGCCACACCCAAGGGCGGCTTCACGATCAGCGCGCCGTACGGCATCACCATCACCGTACGCGGCGACGGCAGCGTAATCGGTGAAGTGAACGACACAGAAACAGCAGGCGAGATAACCGCCACCATGAAGGCCACCTTCAGCGGCACGATGAACGAGGACGGCGACATCGTCGCGACAGGGACGTACACCGCCAGCATCATCACACCCGATGAGACCATCAACGACGCCGGAACGGTGTCGGTGCGTGCGCGCAAACTCTCCGAGGACACCTACGAGGTGATGGTCACGCCGAGCGGCTCGGCGCAGCCGCGCGGCGGCGCAGGCACCGTCAGACGCTGAGGACGAATCTACTTCCCGGTCGCGGTGTAGATGCGCACCATGCCCTTGCCCTCCGAGCCACTGTTCTGCGACCACGTGGACGGATCCGAATCGATGACCGTGTAGATGCCTGCCGGAATCTCGATGGTCGGGCTTGCGGTCCAGTAGGCATTGGGCACGCCGCCCTGTCCGGCGGTCCCTTGGGTCTCCCATGGACCGTAGATGGTTCCATCCTCGGCTTTGAGGGAGATCTCTCCGGTCTTGGGGCTCCCGGAACCGTTGTTCCAGTGGTACGTCTCGATGCTCGTTATGGTCGCCAGGAGATCGATCTCGAACGTCGGCGGCGTACCGTTGTTCTCAACCGCCATCTTGTTGTGGTTGTCATACTGCAGCTTCGCCGCCTGTTCCACGACGGTAACGGTCGCTCCTGTGTGCTGCGACCGCGTCTGCGAGTCGGCCGTGACGTAGTACTCGCCCGGCTGGGTGGCGACGAAGACGCCGTTCTCGCACGTAGCCCCCTCGGCATCCACCGCCCACACAAACTCGCTCGATTCCGCCTGGCGCTCGCTCACCTGGTCGCTGCAGCCCGGCCGAGAGGAGTACTCCACAACCGAGAGGGTCAGCGACTCGCCTACAGCGACCGTCGACTCGGCGGGTTTGATGCGAAACTCCAGCTGCGTTTCGTCACCGCAGCTCGCGACAAGCGGAACGGCGACGAGCAAGGCACAAATCGCCAGAAAGCGCAGATGCCGCCTTCGGCCGGATTCGCCTCGAGAGACGCGCTTGGGACGTGTGCTGTGCATGGCGGAACCTCCGCTCGCGGTCTAGTCGATCACTGCAATCATAGTCCGAGCGGTGCGAGGGCCGCCACTGAGCGGAATGCGTAGCGCCGGAGCGCCTCAGCATGCCGCCAGCGGCAAGCCCGAAGACGGCAGTGCCCGCCGGGGTTGTCCCCGACGGGCACTGCACTTGCGCGCGTCCGGCATCACCGGACGTTTGCGGGCTACTTGTGGGTATCGTCGAGCATCTGGCCGACAAGCCCCTTGAGCTGGTCCGCCTTCGCGATGATGACATCGACGTCTGCGCCTTTGCCCTTTGCATCCTGCGCGGCCTCGCCGATCTCCTCACCGGTGACCATGACGATTCCGGCAACTTCCTCGAGATTGCGAATGCGCGTCTTGAGTCCACCCTCCATCTTCTCGACGGCCTTGATCACGGCACCGACCTCATCGTTCGGGACGTTCTTGAACTCGTAGTCGAGGTCGCCGTCGGCGATCTTCTCGGCACCGGTCTTGAGCATCGAGAGCGGGCGGCTCACGCTGGTCGTGACGACGGCGCCAACCAGCACGATCGCGAGCAGAGCACCCAGCGAACCGAAGAGCACGGTATTGGATGAGTCGCCTACAGCCTTGTCGCCAGCGATGCGCTTGGCTTCAAGGAACTCACCGGTCTTCTCGTCTGCGCCATCGATGGCGACGTCGGACACCTCGACCGGGTTCACTTCATCGTCCCCGTACGCCTCAGTGAGGTCCGCGAAGCTGGCGCCAGCGAACTGCTTCTGGGCGACGGCGATTCCCTCGGGCGTGTGCGCGTCAACGACCTTCGTCGGTTCGGTCGAAGGACGGACAAGTGCGATGCCCTTCTCAGATGCCAGGGCCTCCGCGCGCATCTTCAGAAACTCCATCGCGGTTTCCCAGGTCAGGTGCGCCTGAACCATGTCCGCGGTGAGCTCCTCCGGTGCGTTCGCCTCGAGGTACTCGAACTCGCCGCTGATGTCCTGCTCGGCGTCGACCGAACCCTCGAATGCAGCCTGGGCGCTGTCCTTGTCACCAAGCTCAAGGAACAGCACCGTGCTGTCCATGGCAGCGATGAACTGGTTCATGTCCTTCTGCGGCATAAGCACATGCGACTTCACGTCCTGAAGACCCTGGAGATCGATAAGGGTCGAGTCGATGCTCTTCATCTGCACCGAGGTGAAGAAGATGAGAGCACCGAAGATCACCGCGATGACTACGATCGCAAGAATCAGTTTCGCCTTGATTGAATGCAGCATTTGTACACGCCTTCCCTTGGGACTACAGGTCGATGCCGAGCTGACGTGCCGCGGTGCGTACCGCAGCCATCTTGGACGGGTCGTCCGCGTCGTTGGCCGAGACGAGACTCACCATGAATCCTGCATCGCGAGCCAGCTGACCCTTGACCCGCAGCAGGGACATCGGGTCCGGGTTCGCCGCCTCGACCTGGTGCATCAAGTCCTGACACATGTTGTAGAGGTCTCCCATGCTCACTTTCCTTTGCCTAGCTGTGGGCGTGGCGCCGCGCAGCTATGGTTGCCGGACCATTGGATCGTTCACTCGCGTTGCCCCACCCCCAACGTACCGGGCGCTACTGTGACGTGGCGCACACGTTCCAGGTATCGGAAAGTGCTTCACGCTCATTAAGCCCCATCAACACGCAATTATGCGGACGGCCGATTGCGCACGACGAACGGTAGGAACCCGCGAGACAATCGCGCCCCGTCCTGCGCAAAGCGGGACGGGGCGCTGCGTGAGCCAGTTGTACCTCGATGCCTACTCCAGAATCGCCTCGATCGCATCACGCACGGCCTGCGACACCGCGCTCACGCTGCCGAAATAGCGCACCTCATAGATTCCGGCGGCATGGGCGACAAGCGCCGTTCTTGTGGGTGTGCTGAGTGCCTTCGGGTCCGTAAGCAGCATGACCGAGCCGGTCTTGCCCTGCAGCACGCCGCCGCCAAGCGCGTCCGGGAAGTTCGTGCCGGTGGCGATCGCCACGCCGTCCCACGAGAGGCCAGCTTCATCGACTCCGTAAGTCGCGATCAACACGGCCGTGTCGTAGCGGCTTGCGCCGCCGAGGCGCACCACGTTGGCGTCGCCGAGCTTCGTCTTGAGCGAGCTCTCGACGTTAGCGTTCACGGCCCCGGTGCTGCCGAGGATGGCGACCCGCACAACGGCACCCGGCAGCGCAGGTGCGCTCGTGGCCGTGGGCGCCACCAGGTAGAGCGGCCGCATGCCCGCCGCGGCGATCGGCGAGGCCGCGAGCGAGTCGGGGAAGTTCGCGCCGGTCGCGATGAAGGCGTCGCCGCCGAAGCCGGCGCCCGCGAGCGTGATCACGCGCGCTGCGACCGCGTTGGCGGTCGCGTAGCGGTTGTCGCCCGACAGCCGCTCGACGTTGCTGCTGCCGAGCTTGGCCTTGAGCGCGTTCTCGACAATCACGGAGACAGCAGGCGGACCGCCGACGATGACGGCCTTCTCAGCATCGAGGCGGTCGATCTCGGACATCACCGTGGACGGGATGGAGTTCGTCGGGGTCAGGAGGATCGGCCCGTCGAGAGCACCGGCGAGCGACGCCCCGCCGAGCGCGTCCGGCCAGTTCGCGCCGGTCGCGATGACGACCGTCTTGGCGCCCGCGGGGTCGAGGCCGGTCGGGTACGCCTTCTTGGAGGCCTCAATGGCGGTCGTGTAGCGATCGGCGCCCGCGACTGGCGTTACGACCAGCGGAACATCGCCCGTCGTATCGAGCACGATCGTGTCGCTCACCGTACGCGTGTTGCCGGACTCGTCCTTGAACTTCGCGTACACCACCTTCGTTCCGTCGCCAGCAGGCAAGGCGAGCGACTTCGTGGACGTCAGCGGCGCATCAAGCGGCATCAGCCAGCTCGTGTTGTTGAACGAGAAGCTCTGCGTCACAACAGGCGAGTCATCCGTCACGTTGATCGTCACGGTCACATTGGGATCGTCGGTGCTCGCGGCACCGGCGT
>CAZGNF010000118.1:5175-6921 GCA_964527045.1 uncultured Coriobacteriaceae bacterium
GACGTCGTCGAATGCAAAGCGCGTGGGCGGATGCCAGTCCATCTCATCGGGGGTGCCGACATGAAGCTGGCTCCAACCTTCACCGAGAACTACACCAGTGGCGTTCACTGCAAGTTCGCGAACCGGGCCGTTCGTGCGAGGATCCCATGACTTCGCAGCCGCCGTCGTACCGCTGGGCGTAATTGCTGCGACGAACCTTCGGCCTTGCCCGGCGATGTTGTAGAACTCGCCGCCGGCGAAGATCGTATCGACTCCTGATGCCTTTGCGAGCGCGAAGACCGGGGAGTCCGGAGCGGGATCCCACGACGTCGCCGCGCCCGTCGAAGTGCTCAGAGCGGCAAGGTTGTCTCTGGGCGTAGCGCCTACTGCAGTGAACTCCCCACCGACATAGAGCGCGCTCGACGTCAGCAGCAAGTCGTACACGCTGGTTCCCGTGACGTTCGGGTCCCACGCATCGACGCCGGGACTGGCGGTCTGCAGACGCGCAAGTCGGTTCCGGGCGATGTTGAAGATACCCGTGAAGTCGCCACCCACATAGATCGTGTCGTTGGTTGCACTGAGCTGCAGCACGCGAACCGTCGCGTTGGCGCCTACGCCCGCATACCACGCGGTGGCAACGCCTGCGGTGGTGAGCGCCGCGATGCGGCTGCGGGTCTGACCGCCAACCGTCGCGAAGTCCCCACCCACGTAGACGTTGGTACCATCCGTGGTGATCGCGTAGACCACAGCACTCGCGTTTGGATTGAAGGACTCAACGGCCGCAGTGCTTGGATTGAGCTCTGCCAGCCGATTGCGGTTGACGGTACCAATCGTCGTGAAGGCGCCGCCCACGTACAACTTGCCAGTGCCGCTCATGCGAATCGCATTAACCTTGGCATCCGCGCCACCCGTCGGGTACCACGACTTGAGCTTCCCCGTCGAATCCAGCGCGGCGATTCGATTGCGGCGGTGCGCACCCACCGAGTAGATGCTTCCGCCCACCGAGACGTTCGTGCCCGAGACGGCGATGCAGGCGACGTATCCGCCCAATGGCACCGGATTCCACATGGTGTCGGACATCAGGCTGCTGTCATTCGTGTAGCGCGCGAGACGCTTCTGCGATGCCTGTCCGGAGATCTCGCTGAACGCACCACCAACGTACACAAAATCATCGGTACCGACGACTATGGAGAACACGTTGCCCGTAGGATTGGGCAGCCATCCGGTGTGGATCTCCCCGGTCGTGTAGTAGACAGCCGCCGCGCCTTCTCGGGCAAGGCCGTCCACAGTCGTGAAATCACCGCCGAGGAACAGGCGGTTGACCGGTCCTTCGGTGCTCGAGGTATTGATCGCGATCGTTCGCACTCGCGCGTTTACCACCGGGTTCCACGTGCTCACAACCGCCCCGGTCGACAGGGTGAACTTCGCGATTCTGCTCAGCGACGTCGCGCCGATCGTGGTGAAGTCGCCTCCCGCAAACAGGTACGTCGCGTCCACCGCGAGCGCGTACACCGCGTCGTTCGCGTCAGGATTCCACGAGGTCACCCGACCGAACGTGCTCAGACCGCCCAAGGTGCTCACGCACGCCAGGTAGTTGCGCTCAGTGGAGTCGACGTTGGTGAAGCTGCCTCCGATATACACGTTCGTGCCGGAGACGGCGATCGCCCGAACCCTTCCGTTCGGATTCGGAGCCCAGAAGAGCGAGGTTGCGCCGGTCGCGACCTCAACACGCGAGGTCGCGACCGGCGCAACCTCGCTCTTCTGGGC
>CAZGNF010000119.1:0-6831 GCA_964527045.1 uncultured Coriobacteriaceae bacterium
GATTGGGTGGACGAGACGTACGCGCCCGGGTGGGCGGGCTCCAGCTGGCTCGACGAGTAGGAGGCCTCTGTTGACCGAAGAAAGCGCGCTGGCCGAGGAGTTCGCGGCATTCCAGCGCAGGTTCTTCGGGCTGCTTGAGCGACGGACGGCGATCTACACGATGGGCGACAGCACGTCGGTGCCGCTGCACGCCGCGGCCGACCTCCTGCAGTCGGTCTGCTTCGTTCTCGGCATTGATCCGGACGAGCCTGAGGTGCCGGACCGGCTGCTGCACGTGGACTTGGAGGACGAGTTCCGGCGCAGGCTCGCGGAGATCGAGCGCAAGGTGAAGCTCGCCGGCGAGCTCTGGAAGGCCGCCGTCGCGACGATGCCGCCGATCCCGAGCACCGCGCTGCGCGACACGCTCGCGGCCGTCGGCGACTTCCCGAAGGCGTACGACTTCCGCTCGATGGCGCACGAGATCCCGGTGATGTTCGACTACCCGCTCTGCCGGCCGGTGCCGGAGACGCTTCTCGGCGTGGAGTACATCAACGAGTACCTGCGACGCCTGCTCACGGAGTTCGACTTCCTGCGGCGCTTCGAGCCCGAGGCGTGCATGCGCGTGCTTGAGCGCAGCAGCCCGGACTACGTCGACCTGCTCGTGAACCTCTACGAGCCGGTCGCGACGAACGCGATCGGCCGGGCGCTCATCGGCCTGGACCCGACGCCGCTCAACATCGCCGAGGAGGAGCGCGCCGAGATCGTGCGGCTGCTCGGGCCTGCGAGCGAACCCGCCCGCTCCCGCATGCTGCATGCGGCTGCGCTCGCGGCGTGTGACACGCTCACGGTCGACGACGATGCCCGCGCTCGCGAGTACCTCTGCGCGCTCGCGGCCGAGCTCCCGCCGCGAATCGAGGTCGGACTCGTTCCGGGGGAGCTGCGCGGCGTGTTCGTGTAGGCGCACGACCGTTCGTCGCAGAACGATGTCCTTGCCATTGATGCACCGAATACCTTGATGCCATAATCTGGGTTAATGTTTCGTCCTCGGAAGGAGAGAGTTGAAGACACCACTCAAGATCGTCCTGATCGTGCTCGCAATCGTGGTGATTTTGGTGTTGGGTGCAGCCACATGGTTCGTCGTGCAGGTGAAGCAAGATGCTCCCGACGCGTCGGTCTGGTCGATCGTCAAGGTCATCGCAAATCCCGGTGAATGGGACGAGTTGGCAGCCGCGGGCAGAGCTGCCGTCGATGAGGAGTCCAAGAAGAACGCCCTGTCTGACTCGAAGGCGACCCTGATGGAGATGGCCGGTACGTGGGTGGATGAGAGTGGCGCGGAGTGGACGTGCGAGTATCAGGCGGACACCGTGTCGGCGGACATCTTCCCGGCGAACGCGACGGAGTTCCTTGAGGACCAGTACACCATCTGGACCAAGACCGACGGTTCTCTCGGCATGTTCCTGTCCGCGAATCTCAGTATCGAAGGGGAGCAGGAGTGGATCGACGCGGCGATCAGTGCTGACGAGATCAAGTCCGACGAGTTTGGCACACTCACCAAGCAGTAGCTCAGTTGAGTAAGAATCCGCGAGGCGGGCCCGAGAACCGGGGGTCCGCCTCGCGGCGTGTCATGCGTCGGCCCTCACTCCGCCCGCAGCAACAGCGCCTCGTTCGGCTCCAGCTGGACTCGCGAGAGGTCCCTCGCCGTGTCGGCCCCGTGCGTCGACGCCAGCACCCGCCACGCCCGCCCCTCGGGCGGCGCGCACTCGACCCGCTTCGCGGTGAAGTTGAGGTACACTGCGACCTCCTCGGCACCGGCTTGTCGCGAGTATGCGAAGACGCCCTTCGGCACGCCGACGATCTCGTGGTAGTCGCCGCTGTTGAGCGCCGGGCTCGCCGTGCGTAGCGAGAGCAGCTGTCGGTACCAGGTGAGCACCGAGTCCGGCCGCGCGCGCTCGTCCTCCACGTTGCGCGTGCGGTACGACGAGTCCACCGGCAGCCACGACTCCCACGCGCTGAAGCCCGCGTTCTCGCTCGCGCTCCAGTGCATCGGCGTGCGCGAACCGTCTCGGCCCACGCGAAGCGGCCAGAACTTCTGGCCGATGGGATCGTCGAGCAGCTTGCGGGGCACTCGGCTCGTCGGCATGCCGACCTCTTCGCCGTAGTACAGGATCGGCGTGCCCCGCAGCGTCAACAGCATCGCGGCGGCCACTTTAGCCCGCGCGCGCGGATTCCTGCGGCCAAGCCGCGTGAACGAGCGCGGCAGGTCGTGGTTGTTGAGGTAGTAGCACGGCCACGCGTCTGGCGGGATGTGCTCCTCCAGCCATCGCACGGACCGGCGGAATCCCTCGGCACTCCACGTGTTGCGAATGAAGTCCAGGTAGAACGACAGGTGCAGCCGGTCAGTCCCATCGCCGAGGTAGTCCACGCACACGTCGGGCGTCTCGGTAAGGACTTCGCCCATGAGCACGCGATCGCCGAAGTCCTCGACGAGCCCGCGCAGCTCGCTTGCGACCACAAGACTCTCCGGTTGCGACAGGTCGTGCAGGTGCTTCTGCGCCAGATAGGGCCGGGGGCCGAGCTTGGGCGGGTTGTTCCGCAGCTCGGCGTCTTCGTACAGGCAGTTCACGAGGTCCAGACGGAAGCCGTCCACGCCCTTGGCCAGCCAGTAGCGCGTGACGCCGAACATCTCCTCGCGCACCTCGGGATTGCGCCAGTTCAGGTCGGGCTGGAAGGGGAGGAACGCGTGGTAGTAGTACTGGCCGGTCGCCGTGTCGTACTCCCACGCGCTGCCTTCCGAGACGGCCACCCAGCTGTTCGGCGGCTTGCCGGGCGCCCGGCCGTCGCGCCAGATGTACCAGTCGCGCTTCGGGTTGTCCCGGGACGAGCGCGACTCGACGAACCACGGGTGCTCCACCGACGTGTGGTTGAGCACGAGGTCCATCACCACGCGCATGCCCCGGCGGTGGCACTCGGCCAGCAGCTCCTCAAAGTCCTCCATCGTGCCGAAGCGCGGGTCGATGGAGCGGTAATCGCACACGTCGTAGCCAAAGTCCGAGAGCGGCGACGGGTGAATCGGCGTGAGCCAGATAGCATCAACGCCGAGCGACGCGCCGGTGCCGTCGTTCAGGTAGTCGAGCCGCTCGATGATGCCACGCAGATCGCCTCGGCCATCGCCGTTGGCGTCCGCGAAGCTGGACACGGCGATCTGGTAGATGACGCCGTGCTTCCACCAAGGGGTTTCAGGCATATGGCTGACGTCGCCTCACGGTGCGATCTGGTTGCATTGGGTGATGACGTCGTCGGTCACCACAGTCGTACCGCCGAAGACGTAGATCTCGCGGAGCGCGTTCGTGTGGGCGGCCATGAAGGCGGCGGCATTCGAGTCGAGCGCGGTCTTCTTTGTGAGCAACAACAGCCCCCGCTCGTACCCGCACGCGGCGCCACCGGCAAGCGCGTCGGGGAAGTTGTCGCCAATGGCCAGCCCGATGAACTCGCCGGCCGTGAAGTCGGCACCCATCGCCCACTGGGCGACGGCAGCGGCGGTCGCATAGCGATCCGCCCCCTCGGCACGATCGATGTCGTCGACCTCGGGCTCGATCTCATCATAGACGTCCGCCGAGACCGCATGGATGCTGCCCGCGACCAGAGCATGTTCGTAGTCGTATGCGGTGAGCGCGCCCTTGATCGTGGCGGGCAGACTGTCCGTTCGTGTAAGCAGCACGGGTCCGGGTGCATCGCGGAGAGCCGCGAGCGGCGCAAGCGCGAGCGCGTCGGGGAAGGCGTCCCCACGCGCGACCCAGCAGAACTGCGTGAGGTCATGACCCAGAGACGGCCCAACAGTCGCCATGTAGTCCGCCACCGCGCGCGAGGTCGCGTATCGGTCCGTACCTGCAATGCGCGTCACGTCGATACCCATCGCCACCAGCTGCGCCTCTACCTCAACGCCCACGACGGTGGTTCCGCCCACGATGATCGCTTCGCGTATGTCCTGACCTGTCAGGGCGTTCTTTACCGAGTCAGGGATCTTGTGCGTGTCAGTGAGGAGCACAGGTGCGTGGAATGCGCCGGCGAGCCCGGAAGCGCACAGGGCGTCGGGGAAGTTGCGCCCTGTCGCGATGATTGCGACCGGGGATTCGTTGTAGCGGTCGCCGATTGCAGCAACCGATGTTGCGTAGCGGTCGCTACCGGACAACCGTCCGATAGTCGTGCCGTACTCGAAGTGACCCATATCCACGCGTGCCACCGTATCGGGATCGGGGCCATCCTTGGGGCGTGGCAGACTCTCGAAATCGCTGGTGAGCGTGGAAGCGGGGTTCCCCATGTCGATGCATGGCGAATCGGGGCCGAGCCGCTCGATGAAGTTACTCACTCGCGCGAACCGCGGATTCGTTCCGGTCAGATTGCCGGTGCCGGCCACCGTCTCGCTCAGGTACGAATAGGTGACGGTGATGTCCGTGAAGGAGGAGGTGGGTGGGACATCGTCGCCGCCGCTGTCGTAGAAGATCGATGACTCGACCGTGACGGGCTGGTCTGCATCGAGATCGTAGATGTCGATAGCACCGGGCGAGGCTCCTCCGGAGCCGCGATTGCCGTTGAAGGAGCACCCGTTGATCTGCGTCGGCGCGTTGTATATGCGGATGCCGCCGCCGCGTGATGTAGCTATGTTCGAATCGATGCGGCAGTTCACAACCGTGGTCGGGAACCCTGCCGCATCCAGCCAGATGCCGCCGCCCTGATTCGCGGTATTGCCGGCGAGGCGGGTCTGCGTGATGTCCACGATGCCGTCCTGGCCCACGACTGCGATGCCGCCGCCGTGGCCATTGGGAGCATCGTTACCCAGGAGCTCGCAGCGCTGTATGCGTGCGTGAGCTCCCGAAATGAAGATCGCGCCCCCGCCGTCTGGGCTGCTCCCCGAGGCGGCGTTGCCGCTGAACGTGCATCGGTAGATGTACGGATTCGCTTCGCTTATCGCGTAGATCGCGCCGCCGCTCAGGCCAGCCTCGTTGCCGCTGAAGGAGCAGTTCATGATCAATGGCCGGCAGAACGAGTACATGCCTTGGTCGACATAGATCGCTCCGCCGTGACTGGATACCCCGTTGTCGACGAACTCGCAGGCGCTGATCATCGGAGCATCGGACTCCATGGCGCCGATGATCTGGAGTGCGCCACCCTCCGTTCCGCCGCCGCCGCGTATCTGGAGCCCCTCAAGCCGCGTGCCGGCGTCTGCACCCTGTATCAGGAAGACAGGACCGTTCGGTCCCCCCTCGCCCCACACGACCGTGCGTCCGAGACCGGCCCCTATTAGTTGGACGCCCATGGGTACGTCGATAGTGCTCGGCGGGTAGTACTCGCCTGGCGCCACACGAACGACGTCGCCGGGGATGGCGGCGACGGTCATCGCCTTCTGGATGGTCGCATACGGATTCGAGAGCGTTCCTGTGCCGGTCACGTCGCTACCGGTTGCGGCATTCACGCGGATCGTCATCGGATCTCGCGATGGCGCGCCAACAGCGCTGCCGGGCACGACTGATACGAATGCGCACATGAGCGCGATGCTGAGTCCGACACGGCCACAGATCTGAACGGCGTTGATTCGCATGGCGACGCCCCCTCGGCGATGCGATTCGCCCGAACCTGCGCTCGCGGCGCGCAGAGCGGGCCCTTCTCCGTACAGTACGTCTCCGCCCTACCCGATTTCAAATCTGCTGTCCGCTGATGGTGGGAGGCCTGGACCTTCGGCAGATCGGCGGCCTTTCGTGGTCAACGAGTGACCGTCTGTGGCGAGACAGCATTCAAGACTTGAAATAATTAAGTACCGTCTTGACTTTATCAATCTCGGGTCATACGATACCTCCGAAAGCACTACATGGAGGTGAACGATATGGGCAATGAATGGCACGAGCTAACGGACCTTACGGGGGACCGCCCCTTCGTGATCACGCGAGTTCGGCTCGAGAAGAGCGGCGTGGCGATCGAGGGCGAATTCGAGGTGCCGCCACTCGCCCGACTGACGTACGAGGACCAGGTGTTCGTGAGCGAGTTCGTGCGCAGCCACGGCTCGATCAAGGATATGGAGAAGGCGTTCGGCGTCAGCTACCCCACCATCAAGAACCGGCTGAACCGCATCGCCAGCCAGCTGAGCCCCGTGCAGGTCGTCCTCGAGGTACCCGCGCCTACGGCCGCATCCGGCGACGATCCGCTCGGCATGCTCGAACGCGGTGAGATCTCGGCCGAGGAAGCTGCGGAGAGGTTGAGGCGCTGATGTTCCCGCCGATGCTCATGTACGTGCGGATCGCCGAGCCGCACACCGAGCGGCACGGGATTTGGCTGCCGCTCTTTCTCGTGTGGCTGCTGCTACTGCCACTCGTGCTGCTCGTGCTGGCGGTGGCGCTCGTGGTCGACATCGTGCTGTTCCTCGTCGGCCAGAAGTACCACCACTACACGCTCTTCCTGCTGGGCGCCTTCGGGCTGCTCGGCGGAACCCGGGGGCTGGTTGTGCACATTGATTCGGACAAGACCAACGTCGACATCGAATTCGTTTAAGGAAAGGTGAGAACCATGAGTGAAGACCGTGCCCGCATCCTGAACATGCTGGCGGATGGCAAGATCAATGCCGAGGAAGCCGAGCGGCTGCTCGACGCGCTCGACACGCGCACGGCCGCAGCACCGGCGGCGCCAACCTCGGGCTACTCGGCCATCAAGGGCGACCCGACGCCGGTGATCAACGCGTTGCCGAAGTTCCTGCACGTGAAGGTCGACGGCGACGAGGGCGAGAAGGTCGACGTGAAGATCCCGCTCGCGCTCGTGCGCTCGGGACTCAAGCTGACGTCGCTCATCCCGCCGACGGCGATGGAC
>CAZGNF010000120.1:0-6814 GCA_964527045.1 uncultured Coriobacteriaceae bacterium
CACCCACGCTGCAACCTTCTCCTTCTGCCAGGACAAAATCATCTCGGCGGGCGAAGGCGGCATCCTGGTGCTTGACGATGGCGAAGCCTTCGCCCGAGCCTGGGCGTACAAGGACCACGGCAAGTCACTCGCGCGTGTCACCGAGGCAGGCGAAACCGAGTCGCGCATCTCGTTCCGCTGGCTCGTCGACAGCTTCGGAACCAACTGGCGCATGCACGAGGTGGCCGCCGTGCTCGCACGCGGCGGGCTCGCGCGCCTCCCTGAGATGCTTACTGCACGGCGTGCGAATGCGTCACGTCTGGCAACCGGTATCGCTGGGATCCCCGGGCTGCGCGTGCCCCTTCCGGAGAGCGATACCGACGGCGCCTTCTACCGGCTCTACGCGTACGTGCTCCCCGAGGCGCTCGCGCCGGGTTGGGACCGCGACCGCATCATCGCCGCAATCGTCGCCGAGGGCGTGCCCTGCCAGTACGGAAGCTGCTGCGAGATCTACCGCGAGCACGCGTTCTGTGCCGCGGGTCTGGGTCCGAAGGATCGCCTTCCCGGCGCGGCCGCGGCACATGAGACGCAGATGGCGTTCTACGTTCACCCGACACTCGCCGCGGACGACATCGACGACGCCATCGCAGCCATCCGGAAGGTCATGGAGGTCGCAGCCTCATGACGCCCGCCTCGGTCTTCTCTCGTGTCCGCGCGACCGGACGGCTGTGGAACACCCTGCTTGTCGCGCTCGATGCGGCGGTCGTTCTGCTCGCAACGATCGCCGCGTACTACGCGCGGTTCGACGGTGCTACGCCAGAGCCGTTCGCGGCTTGGGTCATCCCGCTCGTCATCACCGCCACCGTGCTCTACGGTGTCGCGTTCGCCATCTTCGGCCTCTACCGCCTGGTGCTCCGGTTCGTCGGCGTCGACACGCTGCTGCGCCTCGCCGCCGCGACGGCTATCTGTTTCGCGACCCTTCTCGGCGCCGACATCATCGCACCGCTCTCGGCCGGAATGCGTCCGGTTCCATTCGGCGTGCTGTTCATTCAGGCGGTGTTGATCTTCCTCGGCGCGGCAGCCGCACGAATGACAGCGCGTGTGTACCTCTACCTGAGGACATCAAACGCCGGAAGCGGTCGGCGCGTGCTCATCGTCGGCGCGGGCAGCGCAGGATCGCTCCTGCTCCGCGAGATTCAGAACCGTCCCGACCTCGGTCTCTCAGCGGTCGGCTTCCTCGATGACGAACCGGCGCTGAAGCGCCGCACCATCAGCGGTGTACCCGTCCTCGGCACCACGGCCGAGTTGACCGAGGTGGTCCGCGAGCGCGAGATCGAAGAGATCGTCGTTGCGCTCCCCTCGGCACCGAAGGAACTCGTCCGGCGCGTGCTGAATGAGGCGGCCGACGCGGGTGTCGAGACACGCGTGATGCCGGAGCTCGTCATCGCGAAGGGGTCTGTCGACTTGCGCGACCTGCGCAGCGTCGACGTCGAGGACCTGCTCGGCCGAGAGCTTACGCCCATCGACCTCGACGAGGTGGCGGGCACCATCCGCGGCAAGATAGTCGCGGTCACAGGTGCCGGAGGCTCGATCGGTGCGGAGCTCTGCCGCCAGATCATGCGGTTCGAGCCGGCTACATTGCTGCTCATGGAGATCGACGAGACGCGCCTGTACGAACTCTGGCTCGAGCTCACGGCTAGCGGTTCGACGGCTCCCGTCATGTGCGTGTGCGACATCCGCGATGCGCCGCGACTGGATGCCCTGATGAGCACACACCGACCAGAACTCGTCTTGCATGCCGCAGCCTACAAGCACGTTCCACTCATGGAGATTGCGCCACGTGAGGCGATCAAGACGAACGTGCTGGGCACGCTCAACGTCATCGAGGCATGCCGCGTTCATGGCGTTGCGCGATTCGTGCTCATCTCGACGGACAAAGCCGTCGCCCCCGTGAACACGATGGGTCTCACCAAGTCACTTGCCGAGAGAATCATGCTCGATGCTGTGGCGTCAGGCGTCCTGAACGGCGTCGCGGTTCGATTTGGCAATGTGCTTGCCAGCCGGGGGTCGGTCGTACCGATCTTCGAGGAGCAGCTGCGCCATGGAGGGCCGCTCACGGTGACCGACCCCGATGTGACGCGCTACTTCATGACCATCCCGGAGGCATCGCGTCTGGTCCTGCAGGCACAGGCGATCGGCGAGCCCGGGGACATCTTCGTGCTTGAGATGGGCGATCCCGTTCGCATCGTGGACCTGGCGCGCAAGATGATCGCCCTGTCGGGCGTGCCGGCCGACATCGAGTATGTCGGGCTTCGCCCCGGCGAAAAGCTCCACGAGTCGCTCGTGACCTCAAGCGAATCGCTCGAACCCGCCAGGCGCGAGAAGATACTCCGGGTGCGGCGCACGTCAACGGAATCCCCGACCTTCTCGGCCGATGTGCGGATGCTCATCGATGCCGCAATCGACGCCCGCAGCGATGTTCTCCGGGAGTTGGTCGAGCGGCTGGAGCCGGGATTCGCCGAACGCGAGCAGCTCGGCGACTAGTTCGCGATTCCGAGGAACTCCTCGGCGCGCTGGACGTACCCCTCGCTGTACGGGTACAGGCGACCCCACTGGCGCACCATCGGCAATGCCGCACCCACGGCTCGCTTGTCGCCTGTGACGAGCGCGATGTGCAGCTGCTCCGCCACGAGCGACGGTATCGGAGGTAGCACCGCTGCGGCCCGATCGAGCAGCCCCTGCTCCCACGAGACGTCCGTGCGGCCCGTGCGCTCGGCCTGCATGAGTGAGAGCGCCACGAAGTCAACGGCGTTGGGTGCGAACTCCAGCATGTACGGTGGCCCCGCATCGATGCGGTCTTGTACCGCCCGAACAGAGGCGTCATCAGGTGCCGAGTAGATCTCGACGTCCAGAAGTCGACGCAGTGCCACGGGCTGACCGGGCGTGACCTGCAGTGCAGACTCGTACGATCGAATCACGGTCCCGGGGTCGGACGAATCCGTGGTGTAGACGCGCCACTCCCCCACGTACAGCCAGAGTGCGAGCGCGATCACGATGACGCCGATGACTGCAAAGGAGGCCCTCGTCTGAATCGAAGGCGTAGGTTCGCTTGGCCGCGCAGACTCGGGCACCGGGACGATCGCCAGCCCGGCAAGCGCAGCCGACAGCAACCCGATCGGGAAGAGTACGGGATTCACAAGGGTTGCGAACACCGCAGCAAGGAATCCCGCAGCACAGGCGGCACGCAGGGCGACCATATTCTCTGACTTGAGGCGCTCGATGACGACGAGCATCCACACCCCGAGCAGCCCCGCGAACGCAATCAATCCCAGCGCGCCAAAACGCGTAGCAATCTCCCAGAGCAGCGAGTGCGGCGATTGTGGGCTGTAGACGGTGGGATCAGCGTTCCCGGCGATATCCGGACCGAACTGCAGCGCCTCGGGTGCGAGATACTCGGCAGCGTGGAGACGATAGCCCGAGGGCCCGAACCCGAGCAGCGGGCGGGCCGTAAGCATCTTCTCGGCGCCCGACCACATGTACGTCCGAGACACGACGTTCTTCCCGAACGCGCTCACACTCTGCGGGTTGACCCACCTCGAACTGAGCGCCGGGACCTGCACGAACAGCATGCCTACGACAGCGACGGTCGCGAGCACGATTCCGGCAATGCGCATGCCGCGTCCCGACTTCCCTCCAAGCGACACGCCAGTCATCACCACGCCAAGCACAGCTGTGAAGGCGGCCGTCACCGTTCCAGTCAGGGAGCCGGACAACGCGCCGAGCACTACGAGAACGAACGCCGCAGCCACGAGCCAGCCGACACGGACCGGTCCGCGCGTATCGAGCGCCAGCCCGATCGCGAGCGGCACGACAGGAGCAAGCGCGGTGATGCTGTATGCGCTGCTGCCAAATACGTGGCTTGTCCCGGTCATCAGGAACTGAACCGCCATCACGCCCGAAAGAAGCGAGCCCACGTAGACAACCGCGACGATTCCGGTCTTGAGGCTGTCGGTTCGCAGCCGCACTCCCGCTGCAAGCACGAAGACAGCAGGGAACGCCAACCATAGGACGACGGGCATGTCTGCGAACAGGTCAAAGAGGGCGACTTCATAGAGCGATCCACCGGCGACGAACGAGGCCGTCACGGCAGTTAGAACAGCCACCAGCGCATATCGCACTCGAGTATCGATGCGCTTCATCGAGTAGACACCAAATGCGCCTGCGAGAAGCCAGACCCCTGTCGTGATCAGCACAAGAAGCTTCGCCGCGGGAGCCGGCGGGATGTGCGTGACGAACCAGGCTCCCGGAGCGACGAACGCGGATACCAGAAGTGCGGCCGACAGACCCCGCTCCCGCCACCGCACGTGCTCGCCGTCCCCCTGGCGTCGCATGGCTAGCGAGGACTTCCGGCGATCGCAGCGGGCGTGTGACAGATGTCCTTGCAGAAGTCGCGCTGGGGAGACAATGCCCATTCCTGGTGACAGGTGTTGCATGCCTGCGACACCGCGCTCACGTGTGTCTGCCCGTTGTTCGCCGGATGCCCACGACCGAGCAGCGGCGTGTGGCACTTCGTGCATGGTCGGCGCTGCGCTGTATGGCACACGGCGCAGCCTTTGCCGCCGTTGTACCAAAAGTCCACCGCGCCGGCCCGAGCGTGCGCGTATGCCATGAACTCCCGCGTATGCGGCATGCGCGTCCCGTGGCATGGGTCGCACGACTTCTTCTCGTCATGGCAGCCGCCGCACTTCACATCGGGAATCTGCTCTGCTGTCATCGATGTCGTGCGTGACCGAGCCGCGGCAGCGGCCTGCTTGTCATGACACGTGGTGCAGGCACTTGGGGCCTTCTTAGCATCATGACACCGAAGACACGGATCCATGCCGGCGTTGTGGACGGAGACAATACCACCGTTGAGCATGTGACAGTCGATGCAGCGGATGGACGTCTCCAGCGGCTCCACATGCGACATCTTGAGGCCGAGGTCGGCGTTGAGACTGGTCTTCTCGAGGTCGTTCGAATGACAATTGACGCAGGCGGAGCGAGTCACCGAACCGTAGTCGCCGGTCGGCTTCGCGTCCGCCAGCGCTTCAACAACGTGAACGATCCGACCCGGAACCGCGCTGGAATAGCGGCCAACAACTCCGGCAGGCTCATGACAGCTTACGCAGGATACCGCTGAATGAACGTCCCTCGTGGAATCCGCTGCGGCGTGTGGGGATTCGACGTGGCAGCCAAGGCAGAGCGCCCGCTGCGACGTGGAGTAGCCCGTGACGATGAGGACGCCGAGAAGCAGGCCGACCGTGACCCCGATTCGTATCCACATGACGCGAGGTGTGGCAGGCGATCGAGGTTGCCGCGAGTGCGTGATGCTCGGACCGCGCGCCACCTCGGTGACCCCCGGCTCGCCCTCGGTCTCCTCCTCATCCGGCGTCGACATGATGAACATGATCGCGACGATCAGGAGTATCAGAACGAGAAGGGCGATGACGCCGTACAGCGTGAAAGCCGCCGATAGGTTCGACGTCGGGTCGACGAACAGCGTGACAATACGGTCCAGAAGCTGCTGCAACGTCCGCGCGAGTTCGGCCATCACTGACCACTCCCCTGCGGCCGATTCGGGAAGTTGCCAATCGCCCCGCCTGGATGAATGTGCTTCACGTGACAGATCGTGCAGTCGCTCGCGGCGTGGCAACGATCGCACAGCGCCTTGTCCGCTGCAGCGGTGGCATGCTTCGCCGTGAACGTCGCCGTGTGAGGCATCTCCAGACCATGGCAATCATCGCAGAACCGCGTTTCGTGACAGCCGTCGCACTTCGCGGTTGGCGCAAGGGCGTACTCCGGGTGAGTCTGGATGAACTTCGCTTCATGTGGAAGGCCCGGCCCGTGGCACTTCGAGCACGTGGCGGCCGTGTGGCAAACCACGCAAGTGGCGGAGTCTCCCATCCCGTGGGTCTCCTGCCACTGGGGACCGTGCGTTACAGCGAAGACTCCCGCAGTAACCCTGTCAGCCGGTCGGCGGCCCTCCGTATGACACACATCACAGGCGGTCGAAGCCTGCGTAACATGGCAGCGTAGGCATGTGTTCATGTCGTACGTGCGTACCCATGTGGTCGCCGCTCCGTGAGCGGTTGCCGAGTGGCAGTCCGTACATGCGGCGTCAACGTCACATGTCGAGTGCGCGATCTTGATACCACCCGCCGTGACGACCTTGCTTTCGACATCGTCATGACAGGCGAGGCAGCGTCCGTCCGGGACGTTCGCCCACTCGCGTCCTTGCCCGGAAACGACTGGTAGCACCATGTGGAATGTCTGCTGCAGCCCGAAGGCGATTCGTCCCGTCACCGATGACGAAACGTGGCACGACGCGCAGTCGACATCAGCATGCGGCGCCGCATCCGTCGCCGTCCCAAAAGTCCCCTTCGAGTGGCAGGAGACGCAACCGGGAAGCGCAACGGTGACATATGTCGTGACGATAAGAGCGCCCACGAACACCATCAGGAATGTAACGATGAGGGCGCGTCGTACGACTTTGGATGGTGGGATCTGCACAGAGGCCCGCCCGGGGATCGACGTGTTTGCAGGAAGTTCATCACGGAAGCCAAATGTACCACAGTGAACTCAGCACCCGGCATGCCAAGCGGAGCATCTCTGCCGCTGGCTCGCTCAAGCGATAAAGGGGGTCGGCTCCTCTCGGAGCCGACCCCCTCAAAGCAACCGGAACAAAGTACGCTCCAGCTCTAGTACTAGTGATCCACGCCGATACCAGCAGCACCAGCGGTATCGCGGTGGCACTTGAGGCACGCACCGTCGAAGGCCTTGTCGCCAGAGCCCATCG
>CAZGNF010000121.1:0-1019 GCA_964527045.1 uncultured Coriobacteriaceae bacterium
GCCGATGATGGCGACAACACCCGCCGGCAGCAGACAGCCGAGGAGCGATGCGGGCTTGGCGGTATCGCCGGTCGGTGCAGGCGCGACGGGCTCGGCAGCCGCAGTCAACGCAGCGCCGTAGCCATCCGCGGCTGCGATGGCCGCACCCGCCCAATCCTCCTGCTGCAGCTTGGGCTCGATCGAGTCCGTCGCGACCTCTTCGAGCTGCGCGTCGGTGAGTCCAAACTCCTGACCGACCGACCATGCGTACTGGCGATCGTTCACCGCAACAGCGAGCAGGATGTCGTTGAGGCCAAGACCGTTGAGTTCGGCCGTCCTGTTGGCCCACTCGACAGAATCCATGCCATCGAATGAGGCCACGTAGACCACGAACAGCTGAATGTCATGCTCGGCATTGAGGCGGTCGAGCGCCTCGGTGACCGCACCCTCGTCCGCGCTCGGAATCGCGCCGACATCGTCGGTAAGCTGCTCTGAGTTGAGCGCGAGCGGCGGAGCGGCGTACGCGATCGGGACGAACAAGACGCACATCAGAGCACTGATGCAGAGCAACGCCGAGATACGCTTCAGCCTGTCCAAGCCGAACCACCCCCACGATCGTGTGCGCGGACTTCGCAGCTACCGTGCGCAACCATGCCCAGATGGTACCCCGAGGGTCACCGAATAGAAACCAGCGTTAAGCGGCAACGTCGCTACGCCGAGCGAACCGTCGCGACCATGCGGTCGATGATCTCGTCGAGAAGCTCCGGATGTGTCGCGAAGTTGAGGCGCGCGAAGCCCTTCCCCGCCGAGCCGAATTCGGGTCCAGGAGAGAGCCCCACCCGTCCGCGCTCCAGCAAGTGCTTCGCGGGATCATCAGCGATCGCGGTCGCCCTGAAGTCGAGCCAGGCGAGATACGTGGCTTCCGGCTGGCCGACAACGACCTCGGGCAGCTCGGCGGCCAGACGCGCCAGCAGATGGTCGCGATTCGCGTGCAAGGTCGCCACGGTTGCGAGCAGCCACTCCTCGCCGCCCGTCCACGC
>CAZGNF010000121.1:1029-6792 GCA_964527045.1 uncultured Coriobacteriaceae bacterium
CCCGAGCACGTGCGGCGGCAGCGCGGCGATGCCCTCGGCGACCTTCTCGGCACCGAGATGACCGACCGCGCAACTCAGGCCGCCCAGGCTGAAGCTCTTGCTGGCCGAGGTGACCGTCACGCAGCGAGCCGCGACGTCCGGGCCGAGCGATGCGAACGGAACGTGCACGGCGCCGGGGTAGATGAAGTCCTGCCAGATCTCGTCGCTGATTACGAGGAGGTCGTGCTCCTCGGCGATCTGTGCGAGGATGCGGAGCTCCTCCACCTCGAATGATCGGCCGCTCGGGTTGTGCGGGTTGCACAGGATGACCGCGCGGGTCCCCGGATCGATCGCCGAGTGGAGCCTGTCCGCATCGATGCGCCACCCGGCTTCGTCGAGGTGGTACTCCACAAGGCGGCGTCCGGCCTTCTGCACGATGCCGTAGAACGGTGCGTAGACCGGCGTGAAGAGTAGTACACCGTCGCCCGGCTCGGTCGCCACCATAAGCGCTGCCGAGATGGGCTGCAGCGTGCTCGTGAACACCTTCGTCCGCGCTACGTCCGGCCGCCAGCCGAAGCGGCGCTCGGACCACTCGGCCCACGCCTTCGGGATGCTGTCGTCGAACGCCGCAAGGTTGTAGCCGAAGTCGCTCGACTCCACCATGGGGCGCAGCGCATCAAGGATCGCCGGTGCCGTCGGGAAGTCCATGTCCGCCACCCATGCCGGGATCACATCAGCACCCCAGCGCTGCCACTTGATGCCGGAGAGCGCGCGCAGGCGCTCCATGTCCGCTGGTGTGCCCATGGATACCGCCTACCTGCCGCTTTCGCGACTCTGAAGGAACCGCTCGGTTGCAACAAGCGCGAGTGAGAGCGCGACCTCTCCGGCGTTGCTCACGATGAAGCCGACGACGCTCGCAGGAATCGCCGCAGCCACGAACATGATCACGCCACCAACCAGCATCCACCGCCAGCCGGTGCGGCGAAGTACCGCAGCGCCTCCGATGATCACGACCACAACCATCACGATCGCCGGTATCGGCGGGCCGGGGAACCCGCCGCCGTTCGTGTAGTAGAACAAGTCCCCCTGAGTAACCGGCTCGAAGCGGAGCAAGACAACCGAGCGCACGAAGCCGAGCGCCGCCATCGCGAGGTACAGGATCCACTCGGCATACAGCGAGCTGCGCCGCTGCAGCCATGGAACGCCGACCCGACGTGCGTATTCGAAGCCGGTGAGGATCCATACCGGCGTGAGCAGCGCGTGCCCGATGAAGCGCGGCCACGACAGCGCTACGAGGAGCGACCCGTCGCCGATTGTCGCGCCGACTGCCACGATCGCGTTATCCCACACGAGCAATGCGATCGGCAGCGCGACAACGAACGCCCCCAGGGACCGCCGCCGCGCGAAGAGTCGGAATGCCCAGATTGCGAGGGTGAGTTGCGCAAGCGCGAACCCTACGTAGGCAGCGGTGAGCATCAGTTCAGCTTCGAGCCGACGATCTTGGCAACCTCAGCCTTGTCGCAGTTGCCGCCAGTCTCGGAGACGACGAGGCCGATGACCTTGCCCATGTCCCGCTTGCCCGCGAACTCTCCAGCGGCCAGCACGCGATCGACGAGCGCGACGAGTTCGTCACCTGTGACCTGCTTGGGCAGGTACCCCTCAAGAATGTCGACCTGCTGCTGCAGCAACTCGGTCCGCTCGGCGTTCGTGCCCGCCTTGATCGAACCCTCGAGCGTCTCACCCGTCTGCTTCAGCACCTTCTTGAACGCCGAGACAACCTCTTCGTCCGTCAGCTCCTGGTGCGATTCCTTCTCGCGAGTGTCGATCTCGTTCTTCACTAGACGGAGAATGCCGATGCGGATCTTGTCGTGCTCACGCATCGCTTTGGTGATCTCGCCGGTGATGAGGGCCTTGTCCATGATGTGCTCCGTCCTTCGCGCGCACGCGCGACGTGGTGTCGCTCAGAACGTACCACGACAGGGCCGATGCGTCCCACGATGCCGCGAAAAGGCAACGCTCAGGTCGTCGCCGTCGCCACAGGGCGCGTCTCGGCGGGGCTCAACACGAAGAGCGCGTAGCGGATCAAGACATACAGCACCATAGCGGTGACGAAGACGTCCATCACGAGCACGGCACTCTTCGGAATGAACGACCCCGCGGCGCTGTTCGCCAAGAAGAGACTCGACTGCTTGAGCGCGATTCCCGAGATGACGAACGGGAACGTCAGAGCGCCGTAGCTGGGGTGGAATGGCGTCTTGAGGATACGCGGGAGGTGCGTGAACACATATACGAGGCTCGCCGCTGCCATCGCAAGGAGCGCATACACGACAGCTGGCTGCTTTACCTGCGTCACTGCGAGGTAGCCCACCAGGCAGAGGCTGGGCGGTGCGGCGAAGATGGCCATCGTCGGCAGTGCGGGCTCGGGGAGACCTCCCACCTTCACCATGCGGTAGATGACCACCGGGAGTATCCCGATGTACCCGGCCATCCCCGCGTAGAGCAGCGCGCGCCCCACCGGAAGCGCACCGAATGCCGGGCTGGTGACGCTCGCAACCACGAAGCCGACGAACACGAGAAACCAGGCTGGCAGCACCTGCGCCAGCGCGAACGCCCGGAGGAATCGAGCAGCACACACGACGGCGATGACAAGCTGAAGCGTCAACGCGGCGACCCATATACCTGCCGCCGCGTCAGGCGCGTACGGCTTCAGGTAGGTGGCGAGCAGCATGAGGGCCATGAAGAGCGTGGGGAACACGGCAAGAACGGCCGGGTTCGAGAGCTCCTTTCGCACGCCTCCGAAGTCGAACGCGATGCGCGCGAGCACGAGCAGAACGATGATCGCCGCGATCACGCCGCACGCTGCACGAACGACCGGCGAGTACGAGAGCAGCAGATTGCCGAGACCCGCGACACCAAGCGCGAGCGCGGACATGGGGATAGGGATTCTGCGGATGAACGACATCTCTCAGGCCTCCTGGTCGGGGGTCTCAGCCGCCCACTCGCGAGCGATGATCTCGGCGGTCTTCTCGGCCATCTCACCGGTGAACGCGATGCACTGCGCTTTATGCTCGCCGCTCGCCATGTCCATCCCCTTGGTCTGGACGCTACAGCACAGCACGCGATGGCTATCGCGGAAGGCCTGCTGGAGCTCGTTGGCAAGAGCCATCGTCTTGACCGACTTCGGGTCCGCAGGCGTGCTCGGCCCGGTGCGGCCAAACACATACCCGAGACTGAGCACGCCGCCCGACACAGCGCCACACATGCACTTCGAGCGCCCTACGCCAATCGGGAAGCCCGATGCGGCAGCGATAAGCGCCTCGGGCATCTCGGGGGCAACGTTGTCTCGGACGGACGCGACGATCGCCTCGGAACAGTAGAAGTTCCCCTGTCGGAAGTACGCCTCGGCGTCCTCCTTGACCTTGGTGACATTGATGGTCGGATTCACGCGTACCTCCTGTGACAGTGCGCCAGCTTCAATGAAGCCACCACTGCATGGTTACGGTATCCAGTACGCGGTAATCGTAATTTATGTCATACATCAGCACAAGTGATTCCATCGGATATGCGCGCCCCCGGCGGTGACGCGTACGAGTGAGGTGGTTCGAGTCGGATGCGCCCGCAAAAACAGTGGCGCGTGCTACGACCCGATGCTGCCGCGGCCAACAGACAGCTTGGTCTGCAGGCGACGGGCAATGGTCGAGATGATGAAGTTGATGGTGAAGTAGACGAGCGAGATCACCACGTAGATGGTGATGATCTGCGACGGCTTCCAGTACTTCGCCGCAAGGATCGTCCCCTTGAACATCAACTCGTAGGCGCCGATCGCCATCGCGAACGATGAGTCCTTAATGACCGTCACGAACTGAGAGACGATCGCCGGAATCATCTTCACCACCGCGGGCGGCAGGATGATGTAGCGCATCGACTGCAGGAACGAGAATCCCTGCGACCGCGCGGCCTCCCACTGCCCCTCGGGCACCGAGTTGAGTCCGCCGCGAATGATCTCGGCGATGATCGCCGAGGTGTAGATGGTCAGTCCGATGGTCGCGGCCCACATCGCGGGAAGGCCCAGCACGAAGTAGCTCACGAGGATGAGCAAGAGCGTGGGCAGGTTGCGGATGAACTCGATGTATGTGGTGGCGATCTGGCTGATGACGGGCAGACCGGTGTAGCGCATCGACCCCAGGATGGTCCCGAAGATAAAGCTGAACACGATCGACAGCGCCGAGATCTCAAGCGTGAGGATCAGACCGTATCCCAGGCCGATGTAGAGCACCGGGTCGCTCAGCATCTGCATGACGGGAGTGTTCATGAAGGCATCCATCAGGCAGCCCTCGTCCGGTCTTCAAGACGCCTGGTTAGCCGGGCCAGCGGGAAGCACATCAGGAAGTACAGGAGTCCGACGACCACATACGTTGGACCGTAGTGGCCGTACCTTCCGGCGAACGAGTCACCGGCATACATCAGGTCTCCGCCGGCGACGATCGCGATGACCGAGGTGTTCTTGATCAGGTTGACCGCCTGGTTGGTAAGCGGTGGAAGCACGATTCGCATGGCTTGCGGGATGATGATGTACCGCATCGTGCCAACGTACGTGAATCCCTGCGACAGCGCGGCCTCAAGCTGCCCCCTGCCGATGGACTGGATGCCCGCTCGGACGACTTCTCCGATGTAGGCGCCGTGATACATCCCCACGCCCATGATGCCAATCACGACGACCGGGATGAAGAGCCCGGGATAGAGCAGCGGGATTGCGTTGTACAGCATGAAAATCTGGATGAGCAGTGGCGTGTTCTGGAAGAACTCGACGTACACTCGCGCGATTCCACGCGGAATCCGCCAATGCGACGTTGACAGCACGCCGATGACGGTCCCCAGGGCCAGCGCAAGCGCCAGCCCCAGGGACGCCACCAGAAGCGTAACCAGCAGGCCTTGCCAGATCACGTCGAAGTGCGAGAACAGCGCCTCCCACCGGGGGATCGCGAACGGTCCCTCTTGCAGGAAGCGTATGTTCTGGATGAGCTCAGACATGCCCGGCTGGTGACTGATCCCTTGAGATCAGTTCAGCGACCACTTCTCGAGGAGGGCCTTCATCTCGCCGTTGGATTGCATCTCGGTGAGCATCTCGTTGATGAACGTGGTCAGATCGTCGGTGCCCTTCTTGCTCGCGATGCCGTAGTCCTGCGGCGAGAAGCCGTCGGGAAGGATGACGGAATCGGAGGTCACGTATCCCGAGAGGATCGACTTGTCCACCGAGAAGGCATCGACGCGGCCGGACTCAAGCGCGGCGTTGATCTCAGGGTACGTGGCGAACTCCAGGAAGGTGACCTTGATGCCGGCCTTGTCGGCCTCGGCCTGAACCGCATCGCGGGTCGTGGCACCCTGTGCCACACCAACGGTCTTGCCATCAAGATCGGCGAGGCTGGCGATACCCGATGAGTTCTTCACGAGCAGGCCGACCTCGTCCTGGTAGTAGGAGTCGGTGAAGTTCCACTGCTCGAGGCGCTCGGGCTTGATCGTGAACGTCGCGATGACGAGATCGAGCTGACCGTTGTCCAGGAGCGGACCGCGCGTCTTGGCGGTGACGGCCTCGAACTTGACCTTGTCCTCAGGAATGCCGATGCGCTTCGCAATCGCCTTCGCGAGGTCGATCTCCATGCCCTGGAACTCGCCAGTGGCGGCATCCTGCAGGCCGAAGTTCGGAACGTCGGCCTTGACGCCCACGCGCAGACTCAAGCGCGGCGTTGATCTCAGGGTACGTGGCGAACTCCAGGAAGGTGACCT
>CAZGNF010000122.1:0-6723 GCA_964527045.1 uncultured Coriobacteriaceae bacterium
AGATAGTAGTGCTCCCACCACGCGCGGTCGCGCTCCTTGCGCTCCTCCAGCACCGGGTCGTTGATCTGGCCGAAGGGCAGCCGCGGGATCACCACGCACCTGAGGGTGTCGCCCTTCGCGTCGAAGCCCTCCCAGAACGACTTCGTGGCGAAGAGCGAGACGCGCTCATCGGCCAGGAACTCGTCGGCAACGCGCTTGCGCGACGTCCCGGCGGATTGCACCACCAGGCGCAGGCCCTCGGCCTCAAGCGGACCGGCGATGCGGCGGAAGAGCTCCTCCATCTCGCGGCGGTTGGTGAAGAGCGTCAGCACCGAGCCGCCCATGGAGCGGTGCACGCCCATGAGCAGGCGCTCCAGGTCGTCCAGGTACCCGCGCGCGCCGGGCTCGGCGATGCCGGTGGGGACGAATACCGCCATCTGCCGCTCGAAGTCGTAGCTGCTCGCCAGCCGGAGCGTGCGGTGCTCGGCATCCGACAGCCGGTCCAGGCCCACGCTGCGCTGGAAGTGCGAGAAGTCCTCGCCGGTAGCGATCGTCGCCGAGGTGAAGACCACCGAGCGCACCCGCGGATAGAGGTGCTCGGCAAGGGTCTCGCCCACGTCGAGGAGCGCGGCGGCAAGCGTCTCGTCGGTGGCGTCTCGGCGGCGGTTGGTGGTCACGCTGTAGACGAGGCGGTCGTCCTCGCCGTCGAGCACCGTCACGAGTCCCTCGAGCTGTCCCGCAATGCCCGAGAGCTGCCCCGCCAGATCCGAGCGCTGATCCACGAACTCCTCGCCGGCTTCCTCCAGGAGCGTCACGACCTCGCTCCCCAGCTTCACCGCGCGCTCCAGGCGCTTCGCGAGCGAGCGCCCCACCGCGGCCGCACGCCCCCACTCGGCGCGCTCGCGGACGAGCGGCGTCAGGCGGATCTCGGTGCGGTCGTAGCTGCTGTCGGCGTTGGCACCCAGGTCCTTCAGGAAGTCGAAGAACGAGTCCGCGATCACGGCGGCCTCGGCCACCACCTCGCGCATCTCGTCGATCTTGCCGCGCGCGCTCTCGCTGTCGGTCTTCGCCAGGCGCGAGCGGAGCGCGTCGAGCGTTCCGCCCCGGCCCTTCGTGTGCAGGCCGCCGAGCGCGCCCTTGCACTCGGCCCAGCTAGCGCCCATCGAGAGCTGGTCGCGGGCCTCGCCCTCGGCAGCGTGCGCCTCGTCGACGATCCAGTGGCGCACCGGGGGCAGGATGCCGCCGGCGGCGATGAGGTCGCGGAAGAAGAGTGCGTGGTTAGTCACCACGATGTGCGCCTGCACGGCCCGGCGGCGCTGGCCGTGGAGGTAGCAGAGCGTGGGGTAGTAGCGGCAGCGCTTCTTGGTGCAGTCCACAAAGCTCGCGGCCACCGAGCGCTTGAGGCCCTGCGGCCAGTGCAGGTTCACGGCGTCCAGATCGCCCCAGCTCGAGCGGCTCACCCACGCGAGCAGCATCGCGATCGCCGCGCGCGTGTCCTCCTCGGCAATGTCGGCGCCGTCGAGCACGCGCTGGAACTTGCGGAGGCACAGGTAGTGGTCGTAGCCCTTGAGCGCCACGTAGCGAAGCTTGCCGCCAAGCGCCTTGGAGAGCGCCGGCAGCTCGCTGTAGAGGAGCTGGTCCATGAGCGTGTTCGTCTTGGTGGCCACGCCCACCGCCACGCGATTGGCGAGCGCCAGGTGCGCGGCCGGCACGAGGTACGCCACGCTCTTGCCAACGCCGGTGCCCGCCTCCACCGCCAAATGCGTGTCCGAGCAAAACGCGGTGAGGACCGCCTCGGCCATCTTGAGCTGCTCGTCGCGCGACTCGAAGCCCGGGTACATCCGCCGCACCGCGCCCGCATCCGCGAACTCCGAGAGGATTGCCTCGACCTCGGGCGCCACGAGCTCGAGCTCCGCGGCGTCCACCATCGCCTCGGCGCGCTCATGCCGCAAGCGCTCGTGCCGCAGCGTCTTGAGGTCGATGGGCGGCCTCGGGCGCGCGGCCGCCAGGTGCGTGAGCACGCGACCCGGCCCCCAGCCGTCCCCGCCGATACGCGCCAGCTCGCCCAAGACGGCGTCCGGCAGCTCGTCGAGCGCCACCAGCAGCACGCGCCAGAGCGCGGCGAGCACCTCCGTGTCGGTGGTGGCGCGGTGCGCGGGCCCCGCGTCGATCCCAAACGCCGCCGAGAGGTCCGCGAGCCGGTGCGAGCGCAGGCGGGGCAGTGCGATGCGCGCCACATCCAGGCTGTCGATCCACGTGCCGCGCAGGCGGGTCGGCCCGCACCCGCACGCCGCGAGGAAGTCGCGGTCGAAGCCCGCGTTGTGCGCAACGATGTCGCGCTTGCCGATCGCTTTGGCGATCTCGGCCACCACGGCTTCGATCACCGGCGCGCCTGCGACCATCTCGTTGTCGATGCCGGTGAGCTGCGTGGTCTCGTGCGGAATCGGCTTCTGCGGGCGCACGAGCGTGCTCCACCGCGAGACGATCTCCGGCCCGCGCGCCACCACAACCGCCACTTCGATGATCTCGTCGTTCCACGGGCTGAAGCCGGTGGTCTCAACGTCTACGAACGCGATCTCGTCCTCGAAGCCGAAGACCGCATCGCGGGCACGCTCGGCAAACGCCGCGTACGACGCTGCGATGTCCGGATCGGTGCCGGGCTGGAGAAAGCGCGCGAGCGCATCAGAAATCATGCACGCAAGCGTAGCACGCGGATGTGACGCGAATGCCCCGGAAACGCGAACGCGGCGCCCCGAAGGACGCCGCGCCGGATGTCATCCTGAAGCGGTAGTGCTTAGCCGCCCATACCCGGGAGGGTGCGCGACTTCACGTACCACGTGTCGCCGTCCTTCACGAACGTCCAGAGGTACTGGAAGTCGCCGCCGGCCATGCTGGCCGTTGCGGTGATCTCGGCACCGGTGTCAGTCGTCTTGGCGTCGTCGATCGTGAACTTCTGCACGTCGTAGTCGCCAAGCTGCGAGGCGAACGTAGCCTCGTCCTGAGCGGACTTCTTGTCGAGCGGCAGCAGTGCGTACGCAGTGGCGTAGTCGTCCTTCACCAGCGCGTCGAAGTACGCCGTCACGTGCTCCTCAGGCGTAACACCTGCGGCGACCTTGGTCGCGGTGGCCTTGTCGAACGGCACATCGGCGGCAGGCGCGGACGGAGTTCCGCCCATGGCGGTGGTACCGGTATCTGTGGCGGGGGCCGTCGCAACGGGCGCGGCAGCCGGCTTCTGCAGGATGATGATCGCGACGATCACCACAAGCAGCACGGCCACAACGGCCAGAAGTGCAACAACGGTCTTGTTCGGGCCGGCCTTGACCACACCGGTCTCATTGTCGGACATAGAGATTCCTTCCTTCTCGCTTGCCTGAACAGCGCTTACGCGCCCGGAAAGCATACGCCGGGAAACGTCACTTTCACAACATCAACACATACCTACACGCTACAATCGTGCCATGATGCGCCAACGGAGCCTATTTGATATCGTCGGGCCGGTCATGATCGGCCCCTCGTCCAGCCACACCGCCGGTGCCGCGCGCCTCGGCGCACTTGCCCGAGCGGTCGTGGGCGACACACCTCGTTCGGCACACATCACCCTCCACGGATCGTTCGCCACCACCGGTCGCGGCCACGGCACCGATCGCGCATTGGTGGCCGGACTCCTCGGCTACGCGCCCGACGACGAACGCCTTCCGCAGGCGCTCATCATAGCCGAGAACAGCGGACTCGCCGTGACCTTCTCGGAAGAAGACCTTGGCGAAGTGCATCCCAACACCGCACGCATGGATATGACGGACGCCAGCGGGCGCGAGTTCGTGGTGCAGGGTTCCTCGCTTGGTGGCGGTGACGTCCTCGTCACGCTTGTCAACGACTTCCCGGTGGAGGTCACCGGAGAGCTTCCGGTCCTTGTGGTCGTTCATCAGGATCAGCCGGGCGTTGTCGCCGCGGTCACCGCGCGCCTGGCGGCCGACGTCATCAACATCGCGTCCATGCAGGTGGCCCGCGAGAAGCGAGGCGCTCGGGCCCTCATGCTCATCGAGACCGACGAGCCGCTGCCCGACGAGATAGCGCTGTCGATCGCCGCCATCTCGGGCGTCACCGAGGTTCGGAGCGTTCCGGCCGTCTAGCTAGCCGCACTTTTCCTTGCAGGTACGGCAACTCCCCGAGCACGACACCAGCTTCACGGTGTTGCAGCGCGGGCAGCGAATCCCCTCGGCGAGCATTCCGCACGTGGGGCAGGGCGTCTTGATGTTCGTGATCGTGAGTGCGCCTTTGGTGGTCATCGCAACACCTCCAGCAGACGAGTTAGCAAACCGCCTACCAGAAACGCCCCGCTCACCGATGTCACCAACAGACCGGCGAGATACTTCCACCCGCGTTCCTTCAGAATCACCATCACCGACGCCACGCACGGGACGAACAATGTGATCGTCACCATCGCCACCAGCAGCTGTGCCGAGGAGAGATTCATCGTGAAGAACCCGGCGGCGCCGAAGTCACGTCGTACGAAGCCCATCACGAATGCGGTCGCCGCTTCCCTGGGCAGGTGCAGCCAGCCAACGGTGAGCGGCTGCGCTGCGGTCTGAACCCACGCGAGCGCTCCCGTGATGTCGAGCACCGATATGAGTGCCGCGCCCGCGAGGAAGAATACCGACACTTCCTTCATGAAGTGGTAGACCTTCTGGCTGCTCTTGCGGAGCACGTTGCCCATGCGGGGCACGCGCAGCGGCGGCAGGTCGATGAGCAGGTCGGTCGAGATGCCGGGCGTGAGCTTGTTGAGCACGGTCCCAACCGCCACGAAGATCGCCAGCAGCGCGCCGAAGTAGCCCAGCGCATACCAGCCACCAACGCGCGCCATGAGCGCACTGATGACCGCGATCTGCGCCGAGCACGGCACCGCGATCGCCATGAGCGCGGTCGCGATGAAGCGCTCGCGCTTGCTCCCCAGGATGCGTGTGGTGAGCGTGCCCATCGTCACGCATCCCAGGCCGAGGATCAGCGGAATCACCGCTCGGCCATTGAGCCCGAGCGAGGTGAGCGATCGATCGGCAAGCGCGGCGATCCTCGGCAGATAGCCCGAGTCCTCAAGGAGCGCCATGAGCAGGTAGAAGCCCGCCACCAGCGGCAGGATCACACCAAGCAGGTAGGTGACGGTCATGGTGACCACGCCGAACTCGCCCGCGAGGAACGTGTAGCCGGCGGTGCCGGCCGCGAACACGTTCGAGACCAGTCCGCGCACGAACGGCTCGTAGTACCCGTTCATGAGCGTGCCCTCGGTAAAGCCGACAAGATCGCTCGCGACCCACTCGCCCAGCACCTTGTACATGAGCCACAGCAGCGCGCCCAGCATCGGAAGGCCGGTGAGCGGATGCATCATCAGGTAGCTCAGGTGCGCGCCAAGGCCCGCGCCTTCGGTGGTGGTCGTGAGCACGTGGCCCACGATGTCGTTCACGCGAGCGCGCCGCGCCGTGTACACGCAATCCGCCGAGGCGTGCGTCTCGATGCCGTGGCGCTCGGCGATGACCGGGTCGCCCTCAAGCACGAGGATCGCCTCGGCACGAGAGCCGGTGCGTGCAGCAAGCGGCAGCACGTCGGCGTCAAGCGTCGGGTCGGCGTGGCCGGGACGCGCTTCCGGCAGGCGCGTGAGCAGCTCGTCGACGCCCTCGCCTTTGACGGCCACCATCTCAACGACCGGCACGCCGAGCAGGTCCTCGAGCAGGTCGCGGTCGATCGCGACGCCCTGCTTGCGGGCCTCATCGGCCATGTTGAGCGCGACGATCACCGGCAGACCCATGTCGATGAGCTGGAGCGTGAGGAACAGGTCGCGTTCCGGGTGCACAGCGTCGACGACGTTCACGACCGTGTCGGCCGTGAGGATGACGTCGCGCGCGACGGCTTCTTCGTCGTTCAGGGACCCCACACCGTAGACGCCCGGCGTGTCGACGATCTCAAGGTCGCCGCGCCGCCCGCGGAAGATCTCCACAGTGGTACCGGGGAAGTTGCTGACGTCCACATACGTGCCGGTGAGCGCCGCGAAGACCACGGACTTCCCCACGTTCGGGTTGCCGGCAAGCACGATCGTCCGCGCAGGCGCGGGTGCGGTCGCGTCGGCGTGCGCGGGCGTGGGTGTGTGACAGGTCGCCATCAGCACGCCTGTGAGTCGAGGTGCTCGATGCGGATGCGCTGCGCGAGCTGGCGGCCGATTGCTATCTCCTGGCGGCCCGAACGCATGACGAGCGGCCCGGCCGGCACTTTTGTGATGCAGGAGAGCAGCGCGCCTTCGCCCATGCCGAAGCGGATCGCCTGGCCGCGGGCGCGGTCGTCGTCGATGCCGAGGATGCGGCAGTGCTCGCCTCGGCGCATGGTGTCGAGCGTCTGGGCGCCTCCGCGTTGCCTGTTGCGCTGCCTGTTTCGCTGCCGGTTTCGCATCTTCATGCCGCCTTACCTGCGATTGTTAGTCGTGTCTAACTTGCGTGTGCGACGTACTCTAAACGCCACTGATAGCGAAGTCAATGCCATTCAGCACGACAGGGCGCGATTGTGTCGTCCCCCGCTGCTACAATCGTGAGCGTCCACACCGGAGGTGCTCACATGGCGTACGGATCGTTCCGAGAACTGCTTGCTGCCGCTGCCGAGACGGGCTCGCTCTCCTCGGCTGCGCTCGCGCGCGAGGCCGAGGACGCCAACGAGACGCCCGCGCAGGTGCTCGCACGCATGGACGCCGCGCTCGCGGTCATGGAG
>CAZGNF010000123.1:0-6514 GCA_964527045.1 uncultured Coriobacteriaceae bacterium
CCACTTGCCCTGGCCGTAATGCAGGAAGCCGCCGGGCCCGAAGCGGTCGCGCAGGCGGCGGATCAGCTTGTCGGCCAGATCCCGCTTGGTCGGCCCGACGGCGGCGGTGTTCCACTCGGGATGCTCGAAATCGTCCACCGAGACGAAGGTCGCTGCGGGCTTCGTGAAGCCGTTCTCCTGGAATGGCCGAGACGTACAGGCCGAGTTCGGCCGGGCGTCACACCACCCCTACACAGCAACCACAGGCGTTTGGGTGCCGACGGTACACGACACGTTCACCCAGACGACGCAGGCTGAGTTCAACGTCGACACGCTTTCGAACACCCAGACGACCTCCGCGTCGGGCGGCGAGATCATGCTGGCACAGTACGCGACGGTCACCACCCCGCCGCCACTCGTGCTGGTGTACGGCAACCAGGGCGGCGCCCGTACGCTTAGCAGCTACAACCCCGCGAGCGCCTCGTGGAGCACCGCTCCTCTGGACAACACCCTCTGGAATCCAGGGTCCGGCTCGTCGGCATTCTTCATGAACAACAAGGTCTACGTCACCCGCGCTGGCGGAACGCTTACGCAGGCTGTCTACGATCCGGCGACCGATAGTTGGGCGGCTGCCCAGAGCCTGCCAACCAACATCGGTATCGGCGGCGACTCCACGATCAACTCCACCGCAGACACCTGTGTGTACTACTCGGCGGCGGGCGGCAGCAGTGCCCGCATCATGTGGTGGAACTACACCGGCACGAGCACCGGCCAGTTCAACTTCCAGACGGCAGGGACTGACCGGATACTTGGTACCGGCTCGGCGATCGCGTACGCACCTGACGCGGACCGGCTGTTTGTCATCTACCAGAATGGCACGGCTGGCGATGGCGGACTCTACTACCGGACGGATCCCGCGCGCTCAACGGTGGACGCGGACTTCGCCGCAGGTCCGCTCGTGGTCAGTGACGCCGCCACCCGTTACAACCGCATGACCTACTTCAAGACAGGCGGCAACGAGTACCTGCTCGTCATCGGGCGCGATACAACCGACAGCCGAGACTCCATCGTGATCAGCAACCTGACCGCCGCCACGCCGACGAAGACCGACCGCAACGTCGATCCCTTTGGCGGCAACAGCACCGCCGACGGTGTCGGCCTCCAGTGGGATGGCGGACAGTACATCTACGCGATTCGCGGCGGCAGTGCGACCGACTTCCGCCGAGCGCTCATTCCCGCGAACCCGGTCACGGGCACGTGGACCTGGGAGACACTCACCGGGTCCTTCGCGCAGGCTACCGGATCGTCAATCGCGGGCGGACTCGTTCAGCCCGCGGACATCAACGGCACCGCATACCAGCTGTCGGGCACCGCGACTACGCCCGATATCCTGCCATACGCTTCGGCGAACCACTGGGGAAGCGTCAGCTGGACTGAGTCCGAGCCCGCGAACACAAGCGTCAATGTCACCGTGCAGGGTTGGAATGGCGGCTGGGTCACGCTCGCGAATTCGGTCGGGACCGGACCGGTCGACCTCAGCGGGTACACGACCGCCGCGTACTCGAAGCTCCGCCTCGTTGCCCACCTGACGACGAGCGACGACCAGTCTTCTCCCGCACTGCTGAGCTGGACGGCGACGAGCATCTACGACGTGTACACAACGGATCAGGGTTCTGTCACCTGCGCCAACTGCCACAACGTCCACTACAACCAGGCCCAGAAGGCCGGTAGTTCGTGGGACATGGCCCGGGCGAGCGATCCTGACAACACGAAGCTCACCGTCACCAGCACGACCTACGGCTCGGCTGCGGCGGACTTCTGCATGCGCTGTCACGACGGCGCATCTGCACCCGCAACCGTTACGGCCAACTCGCTGGTGCCGTACAGCGCAGCGTTTGGCACCGTTGCCGCGCCGTACTTCCCCGGCTGGAACAAGGCCGCGTCCGGCTACCGATTCGCGGACTCGGGACACCTTGCGGCCACCACCGCGAACGGCAGGGCGCTGTGCGAGACCTGTCACGATCCGCACGCGTCGGATAACGCACGCCTGACGGCATGGACCCGGCCCGCCGGCGTAACGTGGGCTGGTGGCCTGAGCATCGCTGGCGCTCGTGTGAACACGGGAACCGTCGCGCGCGAAGAGAACCTCTGCTACAAGTGCCACGGCAATGGTAGCGCCGCCTATCCTCGCGCGAATGGCGCGAAGGACGTGTATACCAAGGCGAACCTCGCGGGCAGCAACAACAAGCACGTGATGTCCACGTACGCCGGTCGTCACGCCGACACCGAGACGGCAGCACTGCTTGGCGGAACGAACCGCCACAGCGAGTGCACCGACTGCCACGACGCGCACGTCGCCAAGCAGGTCGGCGGCACCGCCCTCGCGAAGCACGACGGCAGCTCGAGCAACGCTGGCTCCGCAGTGTACGGCGCCTGGGGCACTCAGGTCGCGTTCACGACCTCCAACTGGGGTCTGCCAAGCGTCTACACCCCACGCCGACTCTCAGGTGCAACCGGCGACTATGAGGCATACCTCTGCTTCAAGTGCCACAGCAGCAACACGGCACAGCCGAGCGGCCAGACGAACATCGCGCAGGAGTTCAACCCGAGCAACTACTCGTACCACAACGTTCTCGGGCAGACGTCGGGCGTCCAGAGCAGCTTCACGTTCGTCGATTCTGGCGGCACGACCCGCAACGTCACATGGGAAGTCCCTCCTGCGGGCAACTTCCTGAAGGCTGGCTACACGACGTCGTCGATGATCACCTGCACCGACTGCCACACCAACAGTCAGAACGCCGCGACGCAGGCGGCTGGTCCTCATGGCTCCACCGTGCAGTGGCTGATCGACCCGAATTACGGCACATCGTGGAAGACCAGCTACCTCGCAGCCACCGCGAACGGAATGAGTAACTCCACGAACATCTGCGCCAAGTGCCACGACCTCAACGGCACGGGCACGTGGAGCAACAACGTGCACTCGAACGGGAATCACAGTGGTGAGCCCGTAGACGGCGCGTGCAACGCGTGCCATATCGCGATCCCGCACGGCTGGAAGCGGCCGCGCCTACTGGGCTACACGACCGACGGCGTCTATGCGTCGACGGGACTGCAGCGCGTGAGCACGGGTTCGCACACGCTCTCCACCGGTCGAGTCCAGTGGGCCAAGAGCGACTGCACCGGTTGCGGCGAGCATGGCAACATCACTCCGTACTGGCCGTAGGGCAGGACGAGGAAGCGGGGGAACCGAAGGGTCGTGCGTACTCGCGCGACCCTTCGGGCCGATTGGGAACTCGGCACGCAAGATGCTAGTATAGGGGCCTGAGTATTAACCGACCTTAGCAGGTTGGATTTGGGACGGTGCACGTGCACGTAACCGCGTACAGGAACGCCGTGGCGCGAGTCATCGCAGCCGCCATCATCGCGAGCATGCTGCTTGCGACGCCAGTCTACGCCGCGCCCTCGGCTGCGCCCACCGCCACTGCCGACATCCCCGTCCCCACGAGCGCCGAGACAGCCGAGTTCCGCGCCGAACTCGCCCGTCGCCAGGCGCGTCTCGATGAGTTCAAGGCTCAGCTCGATGAGCTCGACCGCGAACTTGCAATCGCCGCTGAGGCATACAACGCCTCCGTCGTGGAGCTGGAGGCCACCAAGGCGCGGCTCTCGGTCACACAAATCGACCTCGACAACGCGCAGACCGCCTACAGCTACCAGAATGACCTGCTGAACCAGCGCGCGGCCGACATCTACCGCAGCGGGCAACTGAACGTGCTCGACACACTCCTGAGCGCAAAGTCGATTGGCGACCTTATCGGCAGGATCCGTTTCCTGAACGCGCTTGGCGAGAGCGATGCCGACATCACGGCGACGTTGCGGGCACAGCGCGACCAGATCAAGCAGACGGCAGAGAACCTCAAGACCGCCGAACAGAAGGCAGAAGAGCTCGAGTTCACCCTGAAGGCCCGCCAGATCGAGGTGCTGCTGCGTGTGCAGGAGCGCCAGGAGATGATGGCACAGGCCGAGGCGGACCTGATCGAGCTGCTCGACAGCGAAGCCGCACGTCGTCAGATGGACGAAGCGGCGCTCATGCGCGAGATCCTCTCGGGAGCTAACAAGGCCGGCATCCAGGTTGTGCCGGGTACCCCCGTTGAGACCGCGCTGGCCTACCACGGCATCCCCTACCTCTGGGGCGGCGCAACGCCGTCGGCGTTCGACTGCTCCGGCCTCGTGATGTACGTCTACAAGCAGCATGGCGTGAACCTGCCGCATTACTCGCGCGCGCAATTCGCGATGGGCGAGGCCGTTGCTCCAAGCGCGCTCCTCCCCGGCGACGTCGTGTTCTTCGGCTCGCCCGTCTACCACGTGGGCATCTACGTCGGCGCTGGCTACTTCATCCACGCCCCCCGGACCGGCGACTTCGTGAAGCTCTCCAAGCTGGCGGACCGCTCGGACTACGCCGGTGCGCGTCGCTACGACTGGTCATACCGGACGGCCCCGGTCATCGGCGCCAAGACGAACCCACTGGCTGCAGTGCGGTAGACTGGTTCTCGCACCAGATCACCCCCGCGTCAGAAGGATCGCCATGAGAGACCTCGTAACCATCGCGCTGGATGCTGCCGCGTCCGCCGGTTCCAGCTACGCCGACGCCCGCGTGGTGCTCACGTCCGAGGAACGCATCTCGGTACGCACCGGCCGCGTCGAAGGCATCGAATCATCGGATTCCCTCGGCATCGGCATCCGCGTAATCGCTGACGGCGCCTGGGGCTTCGCGTCCACGTCCGCACTCACGCCCGACGCCATTCGCGCGGCCGCGCGCCAGGCGGTCGCGATCGCGCGGGCCTCGGCCATCACGGCCGCGGCACCTGTGCGGCTCTCGGCGGTGGGCGTCTTCGACGACGTGTGGCGCGGGCCGTGCGAGATCGACCCGTTCACCGTGCCGCTCGAGGAGAAGCTTGCGCTCCTGATCGCAGCCGACGAGGGACTGCGCACGCAGGAGGCGGTCACCGTTTCGAGCGCGTCGCTCGGCTTCATCAAAGTCGAGAAGGTGTTCGGCTCCTCGGAAGGCAGCATGATCGAACAGTCGTACGTGGAGAGCAGCGCCGGCCTCACCGCCTACGCGCTCGGCGACGGCGAGGTGCTCCCCCGCTCGTACCCGAACAGCCACGGCGGGCAGGCGATCCAGGGCGGCTGGGAGGCAATCCTCGCGCTCGACCTCGTGGGTCACGCGCCGCGTGTCGCCGAGGAGGCAGCCGCGCTCATCTCGGCGATGCCGTGCCCGGCGACCACGACGACCGTCATCATCGATGGCAGCCAGCTCGCGTTGCAGGTTCACGAGAGCGTGGGTCACCCGACGGAGCTTGACCGCGTGCTCGGCGACGAAGCCGCATTCGCGGGCACGTCGTTCGTGCAGGTGAGCGACCTCGACTCGCTGCGCTACGGAAGCACGCACGTATCGGTCGTGGCCGACGCAACGGTGCCGGGTTCGCTCGGCAGCTTCGGCTACGACGACGAGGGCGTGCCCGCGCAGCGGGACTACATCGTGCATGAGGGCCTCTTCACAGGCTTCCAGAGCTCGCGTGAGTCCGCTGCGGCCATCGGGCGGACCAGCAACGGCTGCATGCGTGCCGACGGCTGGAATCGCATCCCGCTCGTGCGTATGACGACGCTCTCGCTCGAGCCCGGCGCCTGGAGCCGGGACGACCTCATCGCCGACACGGACGACGGCATCTACTTTGAGACCAACAACTCCTGGTCGATCGACGACCGGCGCCTCAACTTCCAGTTCGCGTGCGAGATCGGCTGGGAGATCAAAGGCGGCAAGCTGGGCCGCATGATCAAGAGCCCCAACTACACCGGCATCACGCCGAAGTTCTGGGGCGGCTGCGACGCGGTCTGCTCGGCGGAGCACTGGCAGGTCTGGGGCCTCCCCAACTGCGGCAAGGGTGAGCCGATGCAGGTCGCACACGTGGCGCACGGTGCCGCACCCGCGAGATTCCGCGACGTCCAGGTGGGGGTGGGACGATGAGGCTGTCCGAGGACCAGGTCCGCGCGCTGGCGGCACGAGCCGTCGCGCTCACACCCGCCGATGAGGCCGAAGCCGTCGTCATGGCGAACGACTCGGCGCTCACGCGCTTCGCCAACAACCGCATCCACCAGAACGTTGCCGAGGAGAACACCACCGTCTCGGTGCGCGCCGTCCTCGGCACGCGAACCGGCGTTGCGAGCACCAACCGCCTCGATGACGACGCGCTCAAAGCGTGCTGCGAGGCCGCAGTCGCGGCCGCGCGCGTGGCACCCGAGGACCCCGCGTTCCCGGGCCTGCCAGCGCCGGAGCCGATCGAGCGCATCGAGCGGGTCTGCGCGAGCACGCAGGCGTTCGATGCCGAGGCACGCGCGAACGCCGCCGCGGCGATCATCGAGCAGTCGCGCTTCCGCGACCTCTCGGCCGCAGGCACCGTCGCCCGCGTGGACTACGCGGTCGGCATCGCGAACTCGCGCGGCGTCGACGCTGCGATGGCCGTCACCGACGTGAAGG
>CAZGNF010000124.1:0-6503 GCA_964527045.1 uncultured Coriobacteriaceae bacterium
TCGCTCACGGCGCGGCGGTGGTCGTCGAATCGCTGACCAAGTGGATCGGCGGGCACGGCACGTCCCTCGGCGGCGCGGTGATCGACGGCGGGAACTTCGACTGGGGCACGGGTCGCCACCCGTTCATCACTGAAGCGGACCCGAGCTATCACGGGCTGAGCTTCTGGGAGACGTTCGGGGACTTCCCCGGACTGGGCAACGTCGCCTTCGGCCTGCGGCTGCGCACGCAGCTGCTGCGCGACTTCGGGCCGTCGCTCTCCCCCTTCAACGCGCAGCAGATTCTCCTCGGCGTCGAAACGTTGTCGCTTCGGGTGCAGCGCCATAGCGACAACGCTCTCGCGGTGGCTCGCCATCTCGAGACGCATCCCAAGGTCGCGTGGGTCGCGTATCCGGGACTCGAGTCCCACCCTACGAAGGCGAACGCGGACCGGTACCTCAAGAACGGCTATGGCGGTGCGCTGGTGTTCGGCGTGAAGGGCGGACGCGGGGCGGGCAAGACGCTCATCAACAGCGTCGAGCTCTTCAGCCACCTGGCGAACGTCGGGGACGCCAAATCGCTCATCATCCACCCCGCATCGACGACACACTCGCAGCTGTCCGCCGAGGAGCTCGCACAGGCCGGGATCGGTGAGGACTTCATCCGCCTGTCTATCGGCATCGAGGACGTCGACGACATCATCGCGGACCTCGACCGCGCGCTGGAGGCGACAGGACGATGACCGCGGCCTCAAGCGGACCTCGTACGCTCACGCTCGAGGGGACGGTCCGCCTCGCCGGCGGGCGTGTCCTCGAGGGCGTAGAGGTCGCATACGAGACCTTCGGCACGCTCGATACCGAGGGCGGGAACGCCGTACTCGTGTGTCACGCCTTGTCGGGCGATGCGCACGCCGCGGCAGGGCCCGGGCCGGACGGCGCGCCTCGTCCCGGCTGGTGGGAGGAGATCGTGGGCCCGGGCCTGGCGATCGACACGGACCGTTACTTCGCGGTATGCGCCAACGTCCTGGGCGGATGCTCGGGCACCACGGGACCGGGCAGCATCGATCCTGCATCCGGCCAGCCGTGGGGGCTGCGCTTCCCGCTCGTGACGATTGAGGACATGGTCGACGTCCAGGCGCGGCTCCTCGACGCACTCGGCGTGGAGCGCCTGCTTGCCGTGGTCGGCGGTTCGATGGGCGGCATGCAGGCGCTTGCCTGGGCGTCACGCTATCCCGAGCGTGTCGACGCGATCGTGGCGGCGGCTACGACCGCACGCCTTGGCGCGCAAGCGATCGCCTTCAACGAGGTCGGACGGGCGGCGATCCTGGCCGATCATGCCTTCTCCGGCGGGGACTACGCGCCCGACGCACAGCCGGCCGAGGGCCTGGCGATCGCGCGCATGGTGGGCCATATCACCTATCTCTCCCAGGAGAGCATGCGCAGCAAGTTCGGGCGTCGCCTGCGCGATCGCGACGAGCACGCCTTCGAGTTCGTGAGCGAGTTCGAGGTGGAATCGTATCTCGCGTATCAGGGTCGGCGCTTTGTGGAGCGCTTCGACGCCAACACATACCTCTACATGACCAAGGCGATGGACTACTTCGACTGGGCCCCGCCGACAGGTCCCTTGCCACGGTTCCTGGTGCTCTCGTTCTCCTCGGACTGGCTCTTCCCCACCGCCCACTCGCGGGACATCGTGCGCACCCTGCTGGCCCGCGGCGCCGACGTCAGCTTCGCCGAGATCGATAGCCCGTACGGACACGACGCCTTCCTGCTCGAGCCCGGCCGGCAGGGCGCGCTGATCGGTGCGTTCTTCGACCGCACCCGCGCGCAAAGGGGCGCGTCAGCCGAGCGGAGTGCCTCATGACCCCCACCGAAGTGCTTCGCGCTGACCTGCGGCTTCTGGCTGGCCTCGTCCCCGAGGGCAGCCGGGTTCTCGACCTCGGATGCGGTGACGGCGCGCTGCTCGAGCACCTTCGCGACGTTCGCGGCTGTGATGTGCGCGGCATCGAGATCTCGACGGAAGATGTGACCGCGTGTGTCGGCCGAGGGCTGTCCGTGATCCAGGTGGACCTCGACGAGGGCCTGAGGGACCTCCCCGACGACGCGTTCGACGTGGTGGTACTCTCCCAGACGCTCCAGGAGGTCCGCAACCTGCGGCACCTCATCGCCGAGATCATGCGTGTCGGACGCAGGGCGATCGTCTCGTATCCCAACTTCGCGCACCTCGCGGCACGCGTCCGCCTCGGACTGCTCGGGCGGATGCCCGTTTCGGAGACGCTCCCCTACCAGTGGTATGACACGCCGAACGTGCACTACACCACGATGAGCGACTTCCGGATGCTCTGCGACGAGGAAGGACTCGCCATCGAACAGGAGATCGCGCTGCGCCTCCAGGGCGGTCGCGCCGAACGTGTGAGGTGGGGCGCGAACCTCCGCGCGGAGCTGGCCGTTGCGGTGCTGACGCGCGGCGCAGGGAGGCGCGCGTGATCCCATGCCTTGCCACGGGGACGGACGAGCGCGGGCGCCACGGCCTTCGGCCTGTGCTGCGCGCCCGCGCCGTCTGCCCTTGTCCTTCTTGTTCGACATCGGTGGACTCCTCGGCGCCGTCGATGAGTTCTTCTCTCCATGCCAATGCATGCGCCGTTCCAGCGCTGGGTGGTCACTTCGCACCCGGTCGCGTGCATATGCACCGTGTTGTGGATAAGGACATCGGAATGTTAGCATCAGCCATAGTAATAGATTGCTAATGAGAGGCAGGGTTGGTACATGGCGGACCCGACGGAAATCTATGGAGAGATGTGGCAGGACCTGGGGATGAACCTGCGTGCGCACTGTGCGCTCTTGGATGCGATCCCGAAGATGTACCAGTCGGCGTACCTGTCGCAGGAGAATCGCCCCCGGGGGATGTCGTACTTCGACTTCGTCGTCTCGGAGATCCACGGGCTTCGCATTAAAGAGCTCATCGAGCACAAGGAGGCGGGCGGTAAGGTCGTCGGAACGTTCTGCCTGTACGTGCCCGAGGAAATCATCCGAGCGCTTGGCGCGATCGATGTCGGTCTGTGCGCCGGGGCCGAATGGGGCTACAACGAGGTCGAGAAGATTCTGCCGAGAAACACCTGCGCCCTGATCAAGTCGTTCGTCGGATTCAAGCTCGACCGGGTGTGCCCGTACGTCGAGTCGGCCGACCTCGTGATCGGCGAGACCACGTGCGACGGCAAGAAGAAGGCGTACGAGATCTTCGGCGAGATGGCGCCCGTCTACATCATGGAACTGCCGCAGATGAAGCGGCCCGAGGACTTCACGCTGTGGCGCAGCGAGATCGACCGGCTCGTCACTCAGCTCGAGGAGCTCACGGGCAGGAAGCTCACGCTCGAGAACCTGAAGATGGCGACCCGTGACGTGAACGCCAAGCGGGAGGCGCTGCAGAGGCTCAACAATGCGCGCAAGGCGGTCGTCGTACCCATCTCGGGCAAGGACGCGCTTCTCGCTAGCCAGGTTGCCTTCTACGACGACGTACCGCGTTTCACGGAGATGGTGAACAGGATTGCCGACGAACTCGAGGCGCGCATCGCAGCGGGCGAGGGTGTCGCGCCGGCGAATGCACCCCGGGTCCTCGTCACCGGCTCGCCGATGGCGATCCCGAACTGGAAGCTTCACGACATCATCGAGAAGGCCGGCGCAGTCGTGGTTGCCGAGGAGATGTGCACCGGGTCTCGGTACTTCGACACGCTCACCGATGAGACTCCCGAGACGCTGGGTGACATGCTCGACGCGATCGCGAGAAAGTACCTCGGCATCAACTGCGCCTGCTTCACGCCCAACGAGGGTCGTATGGACGATGTAGTGCGCATGGCCGAGGAGTACGGCGCCCAGGGTGTGATCCACTATGCGCTCCAGTTCTGCACGCCATATCAGATGGAGGCGCGCGGTGTGGAGAAGGCATCCCGCGAGGCCGGGCTGCCCGTGCTTAGAATCGACACCGACTACTCGATGGAAGACATCGGGCAGCTACAAACGCGCGTCGAAGCGTTCGTCGAGATGCTCGCCGACTGATGCCCATTCTCGGACTCGATATCGGGTCCCGCACCGTGGACGCGGTGTGGCTCGAAGACGGCCAGATCGTGCACGCCGTCGTGCTGGATTCGGGCTTCGATCCGCAGGCGATCGCGGGCGCGCTGGTGGGCCAGCATCCGCACGATGCGATGGTGGCGACCGGTTACGGTCGCCACCACGCGCGCGAGGCGTTCGGTGCGCAGGTGGTGACCGAGATCAAGGCTTACGCCCTCGGCGCCAGATACCTCTTCCCGGATGCGGCTGCGGTTCTCGATATCGGCGGCCAGGACACCAAGTCGATCGCGCTGGACGACTCGGGTCGGGTCGCCGATTTCGAGATGAACGACAAGTGTGCTGCGGGGACGGGGAAGTTTCTTGAGGTCATGTCGCGGGCGCTTGGCTTCACGCTTGAGGAGATGGCCGAGGCAGCCGCCGAAGCAGGTGATGGCATATCAATCTCCTCGATGTGCACGGTGTTCGCGGAGAGTGAGGTGTGCGGCCTGGTTCACAAGGGAGCTGACCGATCGCGCATCGCCCGGGGGCTCCATGCCTCGATCTCATCGCGCACGCTTGCCTCCCTGTCCCGCGTGGGCGCCAAGGGTCCGCTCGTGTTCGCGGGCGGGGTGGCCAGGAATCGCGCGATGGTCGACCTCATCACGGAGGGTTTCGACGGCGAAGTGGTCGTACCGACCGAGGCTCAACTCGTCGGGGCGCTTGGCGCGGCGCTGTCTGCTGCAAGGTCGCCAGACGAGTGAGAGAGAACCCCCCGGTCTCCGGAATGGGTAGCAGCATCGAGCACGCGGTTGAGCGAACCTGTGCTGTAGCCCTCCAAGTCCAGCGTCGCAAAGGCGAACCCTGCTGACCTCACGGCGGCCGCGAGGTCATGGCGCAGCACGAAGGCGCGCTCCAACTCAGACGACTCGACCTCGATGCGCGCGACATCACCGTGGGTGCGCACGCGCACCTGCACCAGACCCAGCGCGCGGCATCCGTCCTCCGCATCGGCGACCTGCCGGAGCATCGGCTCGGTGATCGACGTGCCGTACGGGAAGCGGCTGGCAAGACATGCCCCGGACGGCTTGGCCCAGGTCGGCAGACCGAACTCACGGGAGAGCTCACGTAGCTCGCCCTTGTCTAGACCGACTTCCAGAAGCGGGCTGAGAACGCCCAGCTCTCGGGCGGCCCGCCTGCCGGGCCGGTGATCGTTGGCGTCGTCGGCGTTGGTGCCGTCGAGTATCCAGTCGATGTCATGAGTCTCGGCGACGCCACGCAAGACCCCGAACATCTCGATCTTGCAGTAGTAGCAGCGGTCATGCGGGTTGGATCGAAAGCGTTCGTCGGCAAGCTCGTGCGTCTCGGCCTCCACAAGATGCAGTCCGAGCGCACGTGCCGTGGTGCGAGCCTCCTCGATCTCGCTCGCAGCATACGCATCAGAGATTGCGAGCACGGCCAGGCAGCGATCGCCCAAGGCCGCCTGGGTTGCGAATGCGAGAAGGGTCGAGTCCACGCCCCCCGAGTACGCAACCAGCGCACTGCCAAGTCCTTGGAGCATGTGCCGCAGCTTGTCGTACTTCTGTTCGGCGGTCGTCACAGGTGCCTCCAAATGATCCCGCCGCCCACCACGTGGTCCTCTGCATACAGCACCACCGACTGTCCGGGCGCGAGCGGATCGGCGGGGGTGTCGAACTCCACTTTGAGGCCCTCAGGCGTCAGCTCCGCCATCGCCGGGCATGGCGCCGAGCGGTAGCGGATCTGCGCGAGTACGTGCACCGGCTCGCTGCCGAGCCGCCACACAGGCTGGGCGAGCGTGACGCGCCCGGTGTGAGCATCGGTCTCCGGGGCAACGACGACGGCGCGGCGCGCGGCATCGATGCGCACCACACGATAGGGTCCCTCCGGCCCGCCCACGCCGAGTCGCTTGCGCTGGCCCACGGTATAGCGCGCGATGCCCCGGTGCGTGCCGAGGGCGGTGCCGTCTGCCGTCTCGATCGGGCCCGGCTCGAGCGCTCCGGGGTGCCTGTCTGCCACGAACGCCACATGATCGTCGGTGAAACAGACCTCCTGGCTCTCGCGTCGCTCTGCGGTGGGCAGCCCGCGCTCGGCGGCCATGCTTCGCACTTCGGTCTTGGTTAGATCGCCGAGCGGGAACTCAAGCATCGCGAGTGTGTTCGGCGACACGCGGTACAGGAAGTACGACTGGTCCTTGGTGCGGTCCGCTGCTCGCGTGAGCCACACCTCGCCACCGTCGCGAGCCAATCGCGCGTAGTGCCCGGTTGCCAGCATCGTTGCGCCGAGAGCGCGCACACGCTCGGCGAACGCACCGAACTTGATGCGCTCGTTGCAGCGCACGCACGGGTTGGGCGTGAGGCCGGCGGCGTAGGCGTCAGCGAAGGGCTCGACCACTTCGGCATGGAAGTCCGCAGCCATGTCGATCACCACGTGTGGGATGCCGAGGTGCGCGCACACACGCCGGG
>CAZGNF010000125.1:0-6438 GCA_964527045.1 uncultured Coriobacteriaceae bacterium
CTCGAGGTACTTGAAGAAGACCTTGGCGTGCTCCTTCTCGTTGTCGGCGGTCTCCGTGAATATGGCGCTGATCTGCTCGAAGCCCTCCTTCTTGGCGGCCCCGGCGAAGTAGGTGTAGCGGTTCCGCGCCTGTGACTCGCCGGCGAATGCTTTCAGAAGGTTCTGCTCGGTGCGGGATCCCTTGATGCTCATGGGCTGCCTCCTTGGCTCTCGTTTTCTCTTGGAGTACTGCTACCCGAATCCAAGCCGGTGTTCACGCGTTCTGCGCGCTGCTCTCGATGTTGCCGAGCAGTCCACCGCCGATCGCGATTCCCGGGGGCCCTTAGGCGTCCGCTGGAGCCATGCTGTCCTGGTCAGAAGCGGATCGCTCTGCCGAAGGTGTACGATTCGGGCAGATGCAGAGTTTCGCGTGGAGGGACGGTTATGGCCAGGACCTGGCACGAACGCCACCGGGACGACTTCACGATAGGCCAGCGCGTTGCCGATGCCACCGCGCGCCTCCTCGGCTCGTGGCCGTTCATCATCGTGCAGACGGTGTTCGTCGCCGCATGGATTCTGCTGAATCTGCTCGCATGGGCGAAGCATTGGGACCCGTATCCGTTCATTCTGCTGAACCTGATGTTCTCGGTGCAGGCGGCGTATGCCGGGCCCGTGCTGATGATGAGCCAGAATCGCCAGGCCGAGCGCGATCGCTATCAGGCGCAATCGGATTTCGAGACCAACGTGAAGGCCGAGACAGAGATCGAGCTGCTGCAAACGGGGATGGAGCGCATCGAACTGCAGCTGTCGCGAATCGAAGTACTGCTGAACGAGCGCAAGCAGCCCCAGCGCTAGCCGGTTCCGGGAAGCGGTGAGAACGCCGTCGCCGCGACCTTGGTTCCGACTGCAGCCACACTGCGCACCTGCCGATACCATTCGCATGCAAACCGACGAACTCCACGACATGTCTCTTGCCGAGGCCGACCCGGACGCTCCACGCGCCTGGACTGATACGGTGCGCCCGATCGCGCTCGCGTTCCTCGTGATCGCCCTTGCCGTGGCGTCAGTACGGGGCAGGGGCTGGGTTCCGCTCGTGTCACACGTCGACCTTGGGATGCACGAGCTCGGTCACCTGCTCGCGATGTGGCTACCGCGGCTGGCGACTGCCCTTGCCGGATCCGTCCTCCAGGTGGTGGCTCCGGCGGCGCTTGCGACGTACTTCTGGTTTGCGCGCCGCGATCTGTCGGCCACGACCATCCTCGTGTCCTGGCTCGGCGTCTCGCTTCGCAACGTAAGCATCTACATGGCTGATGCCAACGTACGCATCCTGCCGCTTCTTGGCGGCCAGGATGGCCACGACTGGGCGTACATCTTCGGACGCTGGGGAGTGCTGGGGGCAGCTGAGCGAATCGCGGGGCTCGTTTCGGCGCTGGGATTCGTCGCATTCATCGCGGCGTTCTGCTTCGCGGTGTGGGGATTCGCGAAGCCGCGACTCGAGGCGCATCGCGATGTTGACCGGCAGGCGTACCTTGAGACGCTTCCCGTGCGCGAGCCGAGGAACCGTCCGCCTGTGGCGTGATACGCTTCTGGCGATTGCTTCGAGAGAGGATTCCCGAGTGGCCGAATGTGCCTTCCATCCCGGTGTCGAGACGAACGTGCGTTGCACCGAATGCGAACGTCCCATTTGCCCCAAGGACATGGTCCCCACGCCGGTCGGCTACAAGTGTCGCGAGTGTGCCCGTCCGGTGAAGAGCGCCACGCAGTTCGTGAAGCCGAAGCAGTGGGCCATTGGCGCTGGCGTCGGTCTCGCCGTGGGCATCGGCGGCGGCATTCTGATCGGTTGGGTGCTGTTCATCGGCTTCTGGCTGGCGTATCTCGGCTTCGGGATGCTCGTTGGCGAGGCGGTCCGTCGCGGGACCGGCGGTCATCGCACGCCTGGCGTTGCGGCGCTTGCGGCCGCATGCGCGCTGCTCGGCGCGATTGTTGGTGGGTTCGGCCCGTTCGGGCTTGCGTTGAGCGCGGGCGCAGCGGCCGCCTATGTGCTGTCGAACCGCTGGTAGTCGCCTATCACCTGGCACGCGGTTTGCGATGATGACCGCGTACGCACGATGGGAGGCAGTCCACCTGTGAAGTTCGGCAACGGCATCCTCGGCGTGTATGCGCCGGTTCTGCTGGCAGCGGTCCTCATCATGAACGTGGCGCCGGGCTGTATCATGCCTTCGTGCGGATTCGTTCGCGGAGCGGCCGTCACCACGTGTGAACCCCCGCAGCCGCAGCAGTTCAAGTCAGCCTGTGAACTCGACAGCCAGCACGTCCCGGCGACCTCGCCGTGCAGTGGCGGCGATTGTGGCGATACCGCGATGTCGCATGGCACGCCGGATGCGAACGTTGCTCAGAGCGCTCAGTTCCCCGCGCCCGCAGCGGCTGCGATTGCTGAGGCCCCCGCTATCTCGCCGATTGCGCTGCTTGGTCATGCGGCGGTCGCTGTCAGGCTTCCCGAGATTCCGCCACCCGATCCGCTCGGGGTCCGGCTCCTGGTCTAGAAGCTCCTTGTGCACCGGTCGCTTTGTCGCGCCCGGGTTCAGTCGTTCCCTGACCACAAGGAGTACCCGTGAACCTGTTTCTCCCCATGCTTGGCGTGGGACTCGTCACCAGCATCCACTGCGTGGCGATGTGTGGCCCGCTCGTCCTCACCTATGCCGTGAAGGGCGCCGAGGAGGGCCCCCTCGTCAAACGAATGCTCCCGCACTTCGCGTATCAAAGCGCGAAGATCCTGAGCTACATGCTCGTCGGCCTGCTGCTTGGCAGCATCGGGTCGCTCTTCGACCTTGGCGGCCTTCGCGGCTGGGTCTCGGTCATCGCCGGCATCTTCATGGTGTTCCTCGGCATACAGATGACCGGGTTCTTCCCGTCGCTCAGCCGCTTTGCCCTCAAGCCACCCAAAGTGTTCGTGAAGGCCGTAAGCTCGCTGCGCAAGAAGGCCGTAGCCGATGAGGCCTCGGGGCACGCGAGCATCGCGACTCCGATCACGTTCGGTCTGCTCACGGGTCTGATGCCGTGCGGTCCGCTCATGACCGCGCAGGTTGCGGCCGCCGGAACCGGCTCGGCCGTGAACGGCGCGCTTGCGATGCTCGGCTTCGGGCTTGGCACCGCACCGCTCATGCTCGGTTTCGGTGCCGTCTCCGGCATGCTGACCTCTACGTTCAAGCGCCGGATGATGATCGTTGCAGCTGTGGTTGTCGTGTTGCTTGGCGCCGTCATGCTGAACCGCGGACTCAACCTCGTCGGTTCGCCGGTGACCGCGCGAACGATCCAGCGCGGCATCGTCGGCACGCCCGCACCCGCTGCGACCGACACGCAGTACACGACCGGCACCGACGGCGTCGTCGAGATCACGCTCGTCATCGAGAACACGCAGTTCGTGCCGCGCGTAGTGAACATCCCTGCCGACACCCCTGTGCGGCTCATCGTCGACCGACGCGAAGCGAACGCATGCTCAGACCAGATAGCGCTGCCGCAGCTGGGCGTATTGCAGAACCTTGCCCCGAACGCCACGACGACCGTGGAGCTGCCCGCAACGAAGGCGGGGACGTACACCCTCACGTGTGGCATGGGCATGATGGACGGCTTGCTGCAGGTCGGGAGCGTGCCGGTACGAACAGGCCTGCCGCCGGCGGTGCCGATCTCGGCAGCGGTGATCGTCGTTCTTGGCGGTGGGCTGTGGTGGAGCACTCGAAAGTCGGGCGCAAAGCTCAGCCAGAAGGAAGCGCTCGTGATCGGTGTTGGCCTCGCAGCCGCGATCATCGCCGGACTCGCATTCGGCGGCATGTTCGCCCGCTAGACCGTAATCAAACCAGCCAATAAGGAGAAGACAATGAACGAGAAGAACACCAAGCCCGGCAGTCCCGTCCGGTACATCATCATCACGGCGATCGTCCTCGCGGCGTTCCTCGGCTCGTACAGCCTTGCTGTCGCGAAGGCCGGCAGGACGACCGTGGACCAGAGCACGGCTACGAATTCGTCCGCGACACCCGTCGTCAACGGCGCGGACGGAACGGACGTCAGCTCCGCATGTGCGTGCTGCGGCTCAGGCTCTGGCTCGAGCACGCCGATCGAGGGCTCCGCGACGCTTGAGGGCGACGTCCAGACGATCTCCGTCGATCTCTCCAGCGGCTCGTACGACCCGAATGTCATCAAGCTCAAGGCCGGCGTACCGGCTGAGATCACCTTTGGCCAGAGCTCGGGTTGCACCGCGCAGGTGCAGTCGAAGGACCTCGGCTTCTTCGAGGATCTGACAGGCGGCCCCGTGACCGTGAAGGTCCCCGCGCTTGAGGCCGGTACGTACGGCTTCAGCTGCGGAATGGAGATGGTGTTCGGCAGCATCGTGGTGGAGTAGAGCATCGCGCACGAACGCTGACAGATATACCCTATGGGGTACATACGTACAGGCACTCTGACGAAGCAAGGTGAGGACAACGACTACCACACAGACATATCGCGTCATCGTCGAGGGCATGCACTGCCACTCGTGCGAGATGACCGTACAGAACGAACTGATGCAGATACCGGGCATCGTTGCCGTCCAGGCTGATGCCGACGCGGGCACGGTCGATTTTGCGGCCGAGCCGGGCTCGGTAGAGGCCGCGGCGGTTGCCGATGCGATCACCGCTGCCGGCTTCACGCCGGTTGACGGGGGCGCGTTCGTTGCAGCGCCCGAACAGCTCCCGCTCCCCGAAGCTCCCTCGCCCACAAGCGAGCCTGCGTGCGAGACCGGTGCGTGCCCGGTGATTCCCGACGACGACGGCCCTGTTCCGGCGCCGATCGCCGAGGAGACCGCCACCGCAAGTTCGGCATTCGCCGTCTCGGGAATGACGTGCGCGTCGTGCTCGGCGATCATCGAGAAGGTCGTCGGGCGCATGCCCGGCGTCGCCGCGGCCAACGTCAACCTGGCGATGGAGCGTCTCGACGTTCGGTTCGACCCGGCCGTGACAACGCCTGCAGCGATTCGCGCTGCGGTTGAAGGCGCAGGCTACGGCGCCACCGAGATAGCGCCTGCCGAGACCTCGGCAAGCGGCAGGATCACCTTCGCGGTTACCGGCATGACATGCGCTTCGTGCGTGGCCGTCGTGGAGAAGACGCTCTCAAAGCTTCCCGGCGTACGGAGTGCTGTGGTCAATCTCGCGCTCGAGACGGCCACCGTCGACATCGACCCCACGAAGATCGGTCCAGACGAGATCATCTCGGCGATCGATGGCGCTGGCTACCATGCCACGCTCAAGGTCGAGACCGCATCGTTTGCGGACCGCGGCTCGGCGCAACGGGAAGAGCAGGAGCGCTTCCTTAAGGCCGAGCAGCGCATGTTCTACTTCGCGCTCGCGTTGGCGCTCCCGGTGTTCCTGATCTCCATGGTTCCTCCGTTCATGGAGAGCGTTCCGATGGCTGTGGCGAATTGGCTCACTGCCACGTTCGGTGGCATGTGGGAGCCGATGATGGTCCAGAAGTACATGGCCTTCATCCTTTCCACCCCGGTCCAGTTCATCGCCGGCGCCCGCTTCTACCGCGGATTCTGGCACGCGATCAAGAACCGCACTGGCAACATGGACACGCTCATCGCCATCGGCACCTCGGCGGCGTACTTCTACAGCGTTGCCGCCACCTTCATACCGTCGCTTTCTGCCGAGCCGGTCTTCTACGAGACCTCGGCGCTGCTTATCACGTTCGTCATGCTCGGCAAGCTGCTTGAGGCACGCGCCAAGGGTCGTACATCCGACGCCATCAAGAAGCTGATGGGCCTCGCGCCCAAGACGGCGCGCGTCGTGCGTGGCGGAGCCGAGGTGGACCTGCCGGTCGAGCAGGTCGTCGTGGGAGACGTCGTCATCGTTCGCCCGGGCGAGAAGGTGCCGGTCGACGGCGCGCTCATCGAGGGAAGCTCCGCGGTGGACGAGTCGATGCTCACCGGCGAGTCTATCCCGGTAGAGAAGAACGTCGGTGACAGCGTCATCGGCGCCACGATCAACAAGCTCGGCTCGTTCCGGTTCCGCGCCACCAAGGTCGGCGGCGATACTGCGCTCGCGCAGATCGTGAAGCTCGTCGAAGACGCCCAGGGCTCCAAGGCGCCCGTGCAGCGCTTCGCGGACCGTATCAGCGCGGTGTTCGTGCCAGCGGTCGTGGGCGCATCCGTGCTGACGTTCCTCGTGTGGCTCTTAGTGGTCCCCAACTTCGTCGATGCCGCGTTCTACGCGACCGCGACTCCGTTCATCAGGGCACTGCTCGCCGGCACCGCGGTCATCGTCGTTGCATGCCCCTGTGCGCTTGGCCTCGCCACGCCGACCGCCATCATGGTCGGCACGGGCAAGGGTGCCGAGAACGGCATCCTCATCAAGACGGGTGAGGCGCTTGAGACCGCGTACAAGATCAAGGCGATCGTCTTCGATAAGACCGGCACGCTCACGAATGGCA
>CAZGNF010000126.1:0-6317 GCA_964527045.1 uncultured Coriobacteriaceae bacterium
CACGGGCGGCGCGCAGCCGCCAGCTGGAACGCCGGTCGACCTCACCATCCGGACGGACTCGCGCAGCTAGCGCGCGCAAGACAGACAGGAGCGCTGACGAACATGAAACGCATCATCCCCATCATTCTCGTGCTGGTCGTGGCAGGTGTCGCCGCCTGGTACTTCCTGCTCGGCGGGAATGCGTCGACCGCGAGCGACGTGCTCGGCGGCAGCGGCACGATCGAGACCGACCAGATCGCGATCTCCGCACAGACGTCCGGGCGCATCGTGGAGGCTCCTGCCGAGGACGGCGTTCCGATCGCGAAGGGCGACGTGCTCTTCAAGCTCGATGCCGCGCTCCTCAAGCTGCAGGTGCAGCAGGCCGAGGCAGGCGTGGCCGCCGCCGAAGCCGCGTACAAGCAGGCGAAGGACGACAAGAAGACGACGGCCGAGATCGCCTCGGCAAAAGCCCAGCTGGATCAGGCGAAGGTCGCTGTCGAGATGGCGAAGGTGCAGCTGAGCTATGCGTCGATCGCGTCGCCTATCGACGGCGTGCTCACCAACATCGTGCTCAGGGCTGGCGAGAATGCCGTGCCCGGTTCAACACTCGCGGTGGTCAGCAACCCCGCCAGCCTCACGGTTACCGTCTACGTGCCGGAGAACCGCATCGGTGAGGTCAAGGTCGGCCAGACCGGCGGCCTGGTGACCGATTCCACCACTAAGACGTACCACGCCGAGGTCATCTTCATCGGCTCGCAGGCCGAGTACACACCGGCGTCCATCGAGACGAAGGACCAGCGCGTGAAGCTCGTCTACCAGGTTCGGCTGCGCATCACCGACGCCGATACCTCGCTCAAGCCCGGCATGCCCGCGGACGTGACTCTCAGGTGAGCACGCCCGTCACATCAGACGAGTTCGCGCTCGACGTCCGCGACCTCCGCAAGGAGTTCAAGGGCACGATCGCAGTCGACGACGTCACGATGACGGTGCCGAAAGGCGAAGTCTTCGGACTCGTCGGCCCCGACGGCGCGGGCAAGTCGACGCTCATTCGCATGATGGCGACCGTGCTCGCGCCCACGAGCGGCGACGCCCTCGTCTTCGGCCGCTCGGTGCGCACCGAGGCCCAGAAGGTGAAGCCGCGCATCGGCTACATGTCGCAGGCGTTCTCGCTCTACCGCGATCTCACCGTGCGAGAGAACCTCGAGTTCTTCGCCGAGCTTCGCGGCGTGCCGCGCAAGGACATGGCGGCCCGCTCGGCCCGGCTGCTCGAGTTCTCGGGACTGACCGAGTTCGCGAAGCGGCAGGCACAGTTCCTCTCGGGAGGTATGAAGCAGAAGCTCGCACTCGCTGCGACGCTCATCAGCGAGCCCGACCTGCTCTTCCTCGACGAGCCGACGACGGGCGTCGACCCCGTGTCGCGCCGCGAGTTCTGGCGGATCATCTCGGGGCTGCACCGCCAGGGCATCACGGTGTTCGTGGCCACGCCGTACATGGACGAGGCCGAGCGCTGCGACGAGATCGCGTTCATGACGCAGGGCCGCATCATCTTGCGCGACACGCCCGCGGGCATGAAGCGCCGGGTGCCAGGCCGCGTCATCGAGGTGGACGTGAGCGACTACCGTGCGGCGATGCCGCTCGTGCGCGCGCTGCCGTTCTCGACGAGCGTCGAGGTCTCGGGCGAGCACCTGCGGGTGCTCGTGAGCGGCGAGTGCGAGACGTGCGAGGCCGAGATCCGCTCGGCGCTTGAAGGCGCGGGGCTCACGGTGAGCCGCATCCGGCCCGCCGCGACTGACCTTGAGATGGCGTTCGCAGCGCTCATCCCCACCGCGTCGCTCCACGAGCGGGACGACGCCGGCACACTGGCGGTGGCCGAGTGAGACGCATCTACGCCATCGCGCGCAAGGAGTTCATCCACATCGTCCGCGACCCGCGCACGATGATCGCGGTGCTCATCATGCCGCTGCTGCAGCTCTTCTTGTTCAGCTACGCGGTCTCCTTTGACGTGAAGGACCTCCCCACAGCGCTCCTCGACCAGGACCATACGGCGGTCAGCCGCCAGTACGTTGATGCGCTCAAGCAGTCCAACTACTTCGTGGTGAATCAGAACCTGACCTCGTCGAGCGAGATCGACGGCATCTTCGACAAGAACCAGGCGCGCGTGGTCGTCGTAATCGGCCCGGGCTTCGGCGACTCGGTCGCGGCAGGTCGCCCGGGCGCGGTGCAGATCCTCATCGACGGCTCCGAGCCCAACTCGGCGCAACTGGGACAGGCGTACGCGAACGGCCTCTCGCAGATATGGGGCGCCAAGACCGCGATCGCCCAGGCCGAGGCCAGTGGCTTCAACCTGTCGCAGGCCGGCGGACTCACCGCACGCACCCGTATTTGGTACAACCCCGAAGGCAAGTCGGCGAGCTATCTCGTTCCGGGCCTGATCGTGCTGCTCATCACGGTCATGACGGTCCAGCAAACGGCCAACACCCTCGTCTCCGAGAAGGAGCAGGGCACCTACGAGCAGCTGGTCGTCTCGCCTATCCGACGCATCGAACTCATGATCGGCAAGGTCATGCCGTGGGCGGTGATGGCAGCCTTGAACGTCATCACGGTCTCCGCTATCGGCCTGCTCGTCTTCCAGATCCCGTTCCGCGGCTCGGTGCTGCTCTTCGCGCTCGCGAGCTTCCTCTTCGTGCTCTGCGTGCTAGGACTTGGGCTGGTCATCTCGGCGAGGGCATCATCGACCGAGGTCGCCAATCAGCTGGCGATGATCGTGAGCTTCCTGCCGGCGTTCATGCTCTCGGGCTTCGTCTTCCCGCTGGCGAACATCCCACCCGTGCTGCAGGGGCTCTCGTACCTGTTCCCGGCGCGCTACATGACCGTCGTTTCTCGGACGGTATTCCTTAAGGGCGGTGGCTGGGACGTGCTCTGGCCGCAGATCGCCGCGCTCGCGGTGTACGCAGTCGTGATCATCACGCTGTCGTCGCTGCTCTACCGGGAGAGGTCGTGATCGGGGTGTCCTGGCGACGCATACGACTGCTCATCTGGAAGGAGTTCCTGCAGCTCAAGCGGGACCGCTCCATGCTGCCGATCATCTTCATCATGCCCGTGCTGCAACTCATCATGTTCGGCTACGTCATCGGCACCGACGTCCGCGACATTCGCACGGCGGTCGTCGACCGCGACGGCACGACCGAGTCGCGACTGGTGGTCGACGGCTTCACCAACTCCGGCTTCTTCAAGCAGGTTGCTGCGCCGAACAGCGAAGCCGAGATGCAGACGCTGATCGATGGCAACAAGGCGCAGGTGGCGATCATCATCCCCGAGGGCTTCTCGGACGACGTTCGCGCGAAGCGCGCGACGCAGATCGGCATCGTCGTCGACGGCTCCGACTCCAAGACCGCCTCGGTCGCGTCCGGCTATGCGGGACAGGTGGTGGCGTCGCTTGGCAAGAAGCTGTACCCGTCGAGGCTCTCGGCATCGGCAGGGGGCGTGGACGCGCGCGTGCGCGTGCTCTTCAACCCGACGCTGCGCTCGGTCAACACGATGGTGCCTGCGCTGCTCGCCTTCATCCTCATGATGTCGACGCAGATGACGATGAGTCAGGCTATCGTGAAGGAGCGCGAGCGCGGCACGTTGGAGCAGCTCTTCGTGACCCCGATCGGACGGGCCGAGTACCTTATCGGCAAGCTCGTGCCATATGTGATCATCGCGACGATCCAGATCACGCTCGTGTTCACCGTGGGCACGCTGTGGTTCAAGGTGCCATTCAACGGCACGCTGCTGGTCATGGGTTCGGGACTCGCGCTCTTCGCGCTCACCTCGCTCGGCCTCGGGCTGATGGTCTCGCTTCTGTCGCGCACGCGGTACCAGGCGCAGCAGGCGATGACGTTCCTCATGGTGCCCTCGATGATGCTCTCGGGCTTCGTGTTCCCGCTCGAGTCGATGCCGGCGGTGCTCTACCCGATCTCGTACCTGATCCCGCTGCGCTACATCGTCGTGGTGGTGCGCTCGAACTTCATGAAGGGTTCCGGCTTCTCGGCGCTCTGGCCGCAGTTCGCCGCGATGGCGATCTTCGCCGTGGTGGTGTTCGGATTCGGCCTCTCCCGATTCCGCAAGCAACTGAACGACTGATGAACGGACTGTGACGATGCGATTCCCCTGGCAGAAGAGTGCCGCCGAGATGTGCCCGGCCATGCCGGCTGCTGACGCTGCGCACGCCATCGAAGTGCATAGCCTTCGCAAGACGTTCGGCGACTTCGTGGCCGTGAACTCGATCGACTTCAATGTGGGGCACGGAGAGATCTTCGGCTTCCTCGGCCCGAACGGGTCGGGAAAGACGACGACCATCCGCATGCTCTGTGGCGTCATCGCACCGACCGACGGCGGCGCGCGCGTCATGGGCTATGACGTGTGCAGCGAATCCGAGCGGGTGCGCGAGAACATCGGCTACATGTCGCAGAAGTTCTCGCTCTTCCAGGACCTCACGGTGGACGAGAATCTCAAGTTCTACGCGGGCGTGTACGGCCTCTCGGATGAGAAGTTCGCCGAGCGACGCGAGTACATCCTCACGATGGCGGACCTGCATGGCCGCGAGAACGAGATGACCGGTGACCTGTCGGTCGGCTGGAAGCAGCGTCTCGCGCTTGGGTGCGCAACCATCCACGAACCGAAGCTCATCTTCCTCGACGAGCCGACCTCAGGCGTCGATCCTATGGCCCGGCGCCAGTTCTGGGAGCTCCTGCACGACCTGGCGGCGAGCGGCGTCACGCTGTTCGTGACCACGCACTACATGGACGAGGCGACGCACTGCAACCGCCTCGCGTTCATCTACCGCGGCGACATCATCGCCGAGGGCACGCCGAATGAGGTCAAAGGCGCGCTCATGCGCGACACGATCCTGCAGGTCGATGTCGATGACGGCGAGGGCGCGCTGGCGGCGCTCGAGGGCACGCCCGGCATCTCCGAGGCGTATATGCAGGGCGCGCTTCTGCACGTGAACATCGGAGAGCGCACAGCTGCCGAGGCCGACGTGCCCGGGCTGCTCGGCCCGCTCGGCTTCGATGTGCGCACGGTGGAACCCGTGGATCCAACCCTCGAGGACGCCTTCGTGCACCTCGTGACGAGCCAGAAGGGGGCGTCGTCATGATGCTGCCGCCGAGCGACGCACCGGTGCGCTACTTCTCGGAGTTTGTCGAAGGCCGCCGAGGCGAGATCCTCGATGCCGCCCTCGGCGTCTTCGCCGAGAAAGGCTACGAAGCCGGCACGATGCGCGAGATCGCCTCGGCGGTGGGTGTGAGCGAGCCGGCGCTCTACCGCCACTACGCCGGCAAGGAGGCGCTCTTCGAGGAGCTCGTGGCGCTTGCAGGCGATCGTATCGTGGGCGTGGCGCGCGAGATGATCGGCAACGTGCGCCCCGAGAACCTCCGCGAGTCGCTGCGAGGCCTCATCCAGGCGCGTCGCGCGGCGGCCGAGGGCTGCGAGAGCCCCATCATTCGCATGCTGCTTGTCTCGGCACCGCATAGCGGGGTGTTCCTGAGCACGTTTCGCGCGCATCTTGCCGCGCCACTGGCCGAGATGCTCGGTGAGCTCGTGCCGCAAGTCGACGGCTACTTTGGGCTTACATTCACCGCAGAAGAAACCAGCGAGCGGATTCGCGCCTTCATGAGCCAGTTCGTGGGGCACTTCATGACGTCGATGGTGTTCGGCAGCGCGTCGACAGACGACACGACCGTCGACGCAATGCTCGCGATCATGGGCTGGAACGGGTAGGCGCTACTTCGTCGTGCGCAGGATCTTGCCCGGGAAGATGCCGACGTTGTCGATGTAGATCTTCACGTCCTCGCCGGCGACCTCGATCCTGAACGGCACCGGATCATCGCCCTCGATGTTGTTCTTGTCGTACTGCCCCTGGACGTTGGGCGCGACTGCCGACATGTTGAGCGATGCCATACCCTTCGCGTGCATGACCCCCGCTCCCGCCACGATCGGGTCGCCCACGGACTCGCCTGTGAGCAGATCGGCGAGCGGCGCATCGATGATGTAGAACGTCAGGTTCTCGTCTCGGCCAACACCGGAGATCTTGCCGAGGCCCTGCACGATGCCCATGTTCTCCGTGTACTCGCCTTTGATCGACAGGTAGCCGTGCCCCTTGTAGAGGCCGCCCATGCCCACGTCGCCACCGGATGCGAACAGGTCGAGCTCGTACTCGAACTTCCAGCCCATGTTGTTCTGCGTCTCGGTGCCACCCGCCTTGATGGTCCAGTCGACCTGCTGGCCCTTCTCCTTCGCGCGGTCGACGAACGCCTGGTCGCGCGCAGCCGCGTCCTCCTCGGCGGTGGCGCCGA
>CAZGNF010000127.1:0-6311 GCA_964527045.1 uncultured Coriobacteriaceae bacterium
GGCTTTGAGCGCGTTGCGCAGTGCCGAGTCGGTCTTGAAGTCGAGCGCCGAGAAGGAGTCGTCGAAGACGTAGATCTCGGGGCGCTTCACGAGCGCACGGGCGATCGCGAGACGCTGGCGCTGACCGCCGGAGACGTTGCTCCCGCCCTGGGTGATCGACGCGTCGAGCCCCTCGTCCATGGCCGAGACGAACGCCTTGCCCTGCGCCACCTTGAGCGCATGCCACAGCTCGTCGTCGGTAGCGTCTGCCTTGCCGTAGCGCAGATTGCTCGCGACGGTGCCGTTGAAGAGGAACGCCTTCTGCGGGATGAAGCCGATGCGGTCCCAAAGCGTCTTCTGCGTCATCTCACGCACATCCACGCCGTCGACGAGCACGCGCCCGCCGGTCACGTCATAGAAGCGAGGGATGAGGTTGATGAGCGTGGACTTGCCGCAGCCGGTGCTGCCGACGATTGCGGTGGTCTGACCGGGCTCGGCTCTGAAGGAGATGCCGCAGAGCACTGCGTCCTCGGCACCGGGATAGCGGAACTCGACGTCCTCGAACTCGAGGTAACCGTGCTGGCCCGTCGGCTCGGTCGGAAGGTCCGGGTCGCAGATCTGCGGCTCGGTATCGAGGACCTCGTTGATGCGGACGGCGGACGCCTGGGCTCTCGGCACCATAACGAACATGACGGTCGCCATCATGACGCTCATGAGGATCTGCATGATGTAGGTGAGGAAGGCGGTGAGGTTGCCGATAGGCATGGCGCCGCTGTCGATGCGCAGTCCGCCGAACCACATCGTGGCCACGAGCGTGAGGTTGAAGATCACCATGAGCGAGGGCAGCATGATTGCGAAGAGGCGCGCCACCGAGAGCTGCGTGTCGGTGAGGTCGCGGTTGGCAACGTCGAAGCGCCGCTCCTCATAGTCGCTGCGCACGAACGCGCGGATGACGCGGATGCCGGCGAGCTTCTCGCGCATGACCTGGTTGACCCGGTCGATCTTGAGTTGCATCGCCTTGAAGAGCGGCATCGCCTTTCGCATGAGGCTGCCGACTATGACTGCCATCACGGGGATCACCACGACGATGATGCCCGAGAGAGGCACGTCCTGTCGCAGCGCCATGATCACGCCGCCGACCGCCATGAACGGCGCCGAGATCATCACGTTGAGCGACATGAGCGTCACCATCTGGACCTGCTGCACGTCGTTGGTGTTGCGGGTGATGAGCGACGGCGGGCCGAAGACGTTGAGCTCGGCGAGCGAGAAGCTCTCCACGCGGCGGAAGATCGCGTGGCGAATGTCTCGGCCGAACGCCATGGACGTCTTGGAGCCCCAGTACACCGAGATGATGGATCCGATGCCGAGCAGGAACGTGACCAGCAGCATGAAGCCGCCGGTGCGCATGATGTAGGCGGTGTCGCCTTTGGCCACGCCGTTGTTGATGATCTCGGCGTTGAGTTCGGGGAGGTAGAGGTTCGCGATCGCCTGCAGGAGCAGCAGCACCATCACGACGGTGAGCTGTTTCCAGTAGGGCTTGAGGAAACGCATGAGCTTGATCATTCGGCCGGGCCGCCCTTTCCTTCGGTGTCCGCCTCTTCGTAGGAGTCGATCGCGCGACGGACGTGCGCGTTCAGGTCGTCGAGCAGCCGCACAAGTTCGCGGCGGTCATCTTCGGGCATCTGCCCCACGCTTGATGCGATGCTCTCGGCAAAGAGCGCATGGAAGCGCTCGCTCATGCCGCGCCCGGCGTCGGTCATGTAGATGCGGGTGAGTCGCGCGTCGTGCGCGTCGGGCCGGCGCTCGATGACGCCGGACGCCTCCATCTTCTGCAGCATGGTGGTGACCGTCGGGCGCGACACGTGCAGGATGCCCGCGAGGTCGCTCTGGCTGATGCCGTCCTCGATGCTGAGCGTGCGCAGGCACATCGCTTGCGCGGGGTGCGTCGCCTCCCGCGCGAACATGCGCGCCATGAGACGACGATTGAGGATCATCTGCGTCTTGAACGCCCGGAAGACCTGTGCCGAGAGGGGATCGACCCCTTCGATCTCGTGTTCTTCCTGAGCGTGAAAGCGCTCGTGCAGTCGATCGTGCAGCTTCTCGTGCATATGCAGCCCCTTCGTGAGCATGCTAATGGTTAGATGGCTAATGGTTAGGTGGCTAATATATACGCGTGCAGCCGTCAGCGCAAGAGGGTTCACAGAAATCTCACAGAGGCGGTCGCTGACCTACAGCTCGACGCCTTCGGGGTGCTCGCGCTGGTCGGCGAACCACTCGGCTTCGAAGTCGCCCTCGGCGATTTTGTCGATTGGGAGCTTCATGTAGCGACCGGTGGCTTCAACAGCAACGGTGCCGTCCTCGAGCACGATCTCGCCGCTGCCCTCGAAGAGGCGCTTCGAGTCTTTCGTGATGCGCCCGATCGCGCGAACGGGCACGCCAGTGGGGACGGGCTTGCGGAAGCGAACGTTGAGCTCCACCGTCACGCCCCAGGCCTCGGCGTCGCTGATGTTGATCGCGCGCCCGATCGTCTCGTCCAGCATGGCCGAGGAGACCCCGCCGTGAATCCGTCCGGGGTAGCTCTGGTGCTCGTCGAGCGGATCGAATACGCCGAGAAGCTCGCCGTCCTCGAGTTCGTAGAAGCGCGCCTTGAGACTCCAGGGATTGTCTCGGCCACAGACCATGCACATGCGGCTGACATTCTGGGCGGCAACGACCGTGCGCTTCACGTGGCGTCCTCTCGATAGACTGACGCCCATGATACGACTCCGGCGGCGCGAAGCGTGGATGCTAGTGTCCGACCGGCACGGTGAGCGTGAAGATCGAGCCGCGGCCGATCTCGCTCTGCACATCGATATGGCCGCCAAGCATGTCGGCGAGCCCGCGTGAGATGGCCAGGCCGAGTCCCGTGCCCTCAGCACTCTGGTCCGGCGTACGATCGCCCTGCGTGAACTCCGAGAAGATGTCCGCCATCTGCTGCTCAGCGATACCGGGGCCGGTATCCTCGACCGCGAATGAGACGGAGTTGCCGGATCGGTTGACGCGCACGTGGACCGAGCCCTGCTCGGTGAACTTCACCGCGTTGTTGGTGAGGTTGAGCAGGATCTGGCTCAGCTTGCGGGAGTCGGAGGTCATCGAGAGGTCCTTGTCGGGATACTCGGCGGTGAGGGAGAGGCCCTTGCGTTCGGCTTCGGGCTGCAGTGTGGCGATGATCTCATCGACAAGCCCGTGAACGTCGATCTCATCGCGCTCGACGGTTACGGCACCCGCTTCGATGCGGCTGAGGTCGAGGATGTCGTTAATGAGGGCGAGGAGGTGCTTGCCCGCTCCTCCGACCATCTCGATCTGCCGCTGCTGCTCCTCGTTGAGTTCCCCCGCCATACCCTTACCAAGGATGTCCGAGAACCCGATGATCGAGTTGAGCGGCGTCCGCAGCTCGTGGCTCATCGAGCGCAGAAAGCGGGTCTTGGCCTCGCTCTCGGAGGCAAGGCGCTGATTCACGGCCTCCAGAGCGCGTGTCCGCTCGGCCACCTGGACTTCGAGCGACTCGTTGAGGCGGCGAAGCGCGATCTCGTCAAGGCGCCGCTGCTCCTGGTCAAGCAGCAGGCGCGACACGAGCACGAAGCCGATGGGGTAGAGCACGAGAACCGGGAGGGCGATCTGACGGGCGATCGACGGCCCGGTCTCGTGCGGGAGCGTGAGTGTGAGCGCAAGCATGATCGCGTGGACCAGCAGCCCGAAGAGCCACAGGTAGTGGTAGCGCATGACCGGCAGTCGGCGCCGTCTGAGCTCATGGAAGAGGGCGCCCAGAACGGCGGATTCGATGATGACCGATACGCCCATGACAACGCCGGAGCCGCCCAGGTAGAGCCGGTAGCCGAGCGCCATGAGCGCTGCAACAGCGACGGTGAGCGGGCCGCCGAACAGCCCGGCGACGGCGAGGATGATCGAGCGTCCATCGAAGAAGATGCCCGGCACTATGGTGAACGGCGTAATCATTCCGATGATGGTGATGCCACCATAGAGCAGGCCCGTGAAGAGCTGGCGCGCCACCGAATCGGTCGTCCACCGACGGATGATGAGCTGCAGAAGCGCGCTCAACATGATGAGCAGTGCGATGTTCTGCAGAATCCCGAGGATAACCACGCCGCGCCCCTGCCGCTCGTCGGCACTTGCACGCATCACGCTCGGTACGACTAGTGCATACGGACAAGGATATACCCCCCATACCATCACAGGAAGCTTCTTTGAGCGGCGCCGCCCACACCGCGCGCCGGTCGCGGTATGCTGGAAGCGGACTCGACGCAAACGGGAGGCGACTGTGAGCGGTAAGCAAGGGCGACTTCACGTCATCGCGGGATGCATGAGCAGCGGCAAGACCGGCGAGCTCATCAGGCTTCTCTCGCGTCACCGGGTCATCGGCGACGAGATCGTGATCTACAAGCACGCTGTGGACTCGCGCGACGGAGACAAAGCGCGCTCACGCCTGGGTACCGAGATGGGCGCCGTTGTGGTCGCCGACGCCTCGGAGATCGAGCCGGGCCCGTGCCGCGTGGTGGCGATCGAGGAGGCGCAGTTCTTCGGCGAGAACCTTCTCGGCGTGGTGCGCGACCTGCTCGCCAACGGGTGCCAGGTGTACGTGACCGGCCTCAACCAGGACTTCCGAGGTGAGCCGTTCAGTATCATGCCCGCGCTCATGTCGCTTGCCGACGAGCTATCGTTGCTCACCGCCATCTGCCAGAAGTGCCACGGCGTGGCCACACGCACGCAGCGCATCATCGACGGCGAGCCGGCATCGTGGGACTCGCCGACGATCCTCGTTGGCGGCGGCGACTTCTACGAAGCGCGTTGCCCCGACTGCCACGAAGTGCCTGGTCGCCCTGCGTAGACGCGTCTAGCCGGCGCTATCCAGCTCCTCGATCAAGCCGAGGAGGAACGCCACGATCTCGTCCATGAGCGCCGGATCCACGAGATCCGGCGTGTCTGCCTGCGTGTGCGCGATCTCGCCGGCGATGCGCGTGAGCTCCGCCGAGGCGATTGCCATTGCCGGAATCCCCTGCATCGCGAACACCATGTGATCGCTTGCCGGCCACTGCGGGCCTTCCTGTACCGAAGCGAGTGACGCCATCGCCTTCTCGGCGGCTGTACGCACGGCATCGGGACAGCCGTAGAACGACACGTCCGTGGCCGCGCCCGCAAGCCCGGCCGCGTCGATGTTCACGACGACGGTGACGTCGCCGAACCCGCCCGGATTCGCCGCGAGGTACGTGAGCTCGCCTTTGGCGGCGTAGTTGTCCTCGCCGTTGAACGGCACGATCTCGATAGTGTGGCGCGTGGAGCGCGAAGCCAGCTCCTCGGCCAGGCCGAGAAGACAGGCGACGCCGGTGCCGTTGTCGAGCGCACCCGGCGTTTCGCGGGCGGTGTCGATGTGCGCGCTCACGATGATCCGGCCCTCGCCGGTGCCGGGCTTGCGGGCGATCACCTGCTCGGCGCGGGTGGGGATGCGCTTCGCGTCCATCGTGAAGCGCACGGTCTCGCCGACGTGCGCTAGCAGCGCGGGACCGTCCACGTCGCGCATGTACGCGGAGGGGACATCCACGCTCGCGTCGTTCACGAGCGGGAACGGGTAGACGGCGCCCGCCATCGTGTCGCGGCCGGTGACGGCGATGATCGCCGCGGGTGCCGCCTCCTCGATCGCCGAGAGGGTCTGTGCGTGCTCCGCGACCTGATAGAACGGGTAGCCGCGAGGTGTGAGCTGTCCGGCTGCGATCGGGCCATGCAGCACGAGGATCGCGCCGCGTGCGTCGAGCGCCTCGAGTTCTTCGAGCGTGGTGGCCGCGAGGAGCGGGCCCTCGGCAGTACAGGGGAGCGAGTACGGGCCGCGCTTCGCTGTGATGGTCTCGGAAGACGTGACGACCTGCGCCGGACCGGGCTCCCACTCGAAGCACTCGAAGCCGATGCGCTCCACCGCAAGGCCCGCGGCCGCGGCGACGCTCGCGAAGTACTCGTTTGCGGCAACGTTGCCGGGGCCGCCGGTGTGGCGGTCGGCAAGCCCGTCGCACAGGCGTGCGAGATGTTCGGATAGCTGCGTGGCGCGAAGATTCAGGTCGGTCATGATGCCCCCCGATTGGACGTGCGAGTCTCCAGGTACGAAGATAGCACCCGCACCTGACACGCAAGGAGAACACATGACCGACGTTCATCACATCCTCGACGAGCGCGCCTCGGCCTGGACTGACGCCATCTTCACGCGCCGCTCCCGCCGCCGCTTCGATGAGCACCCTGCCGACGCAACCGCCGTGAAAGCACTGGCCGAGATGGCCGAGCGGTTCCGC